>JBKJQX010000127.1:0-38863 GCA_046594875.1 Vicinamibacterales bacterium | reverse complement strand
CACCAACGACGACCCGATCGCCTGCCGGAAACTCGAAGAGGCCGGAGCGGCGGCGGTGATGCCGCTGGGGGCGCCGATCGGTTCCGGCCTGGGCATCCAGAACCCGAATAACCTGCGCATCATCAAGGAACAGTCGCGCGTCCCGGTGATCGTGGACGCCGGGGTCGGTACGGCGTCCGACGCGGCATTCGCGATGGAACTGGGTGCGGACGGCGTGTTGATGAACACCGCCATCGCCGGCGCCACGCACCCGGCCCGGATGGCTGACGCGATGAAACAT
The DNA here is from genome assembly GCA_046594875.1 of Vicinamibacterales bacterium. GTDB lineage: Bacteria > Acidobacteriota > Vicinamibacteria > Vicinamibacterales > SCN-69-37 > SYFT01. The sequence goes on along the minus strand of JBKJQX010000127.1, from coordinate 38,583 downwards.
GCCGTGATCGCAGGCCGGCTGGCCTACCTGTCGGGCCGCATTCCGAAGAAGATGTACGCATCGGCGAGCAGCCCGCTGGATGGGTTGATCGCCCCGAGATGACTGTGGAACCCGAACGACTTGAAACGCTGCTGGCCCGGCTCGAGCAGGAGCGCGCCGACGCACACCGCGAGTACAACGACCGGCTGACGCGGGTGGACCAGGCCCTGCCGCCACGTCCGGAATTTCCGCATGCGCCCCCCGCGTATGACGACACGCAGATCACGCCACTGAATCTGTCGTGGGACATTCTTCCTGACGGCGAACCCGCCATCGACGGGTCGTGGAAAGGACGCCTGAGGGGATTTATCTGGCGGCTCATCGGTCCGGCACTCGTAACGCAGAAGGCGTTCAACGCGGTCCTGGTCGATCACGTCAACAGGAACGTCGCGGCGCACCGGGAATCCGAGCGGGCCATCGCCACGACCATCGAGCTTGTGCGCCAGCAGACCGATGCGACGATTCGCTTCCAGGCGGCTCTGCTGTCGCTGCTGCAGAGTCTCACGCTGTATGTCGACACCAAGGACCGCGCCATCGGTGGCCAGGCCCAGGTGGTCAACGCAGCCATCGGGGCGTTGGCCGACGACTGGTTGAAGCACTGGGAAGCGTTTCTGGCCCGCGAGGAACGGTTTGAGTCGCGACACCCCGCGCTGCAGCGGGGCTACGACGACCTGGCGCAGCGAGTGACGCTCGCGCAACAGTCAGCCGTCCTCCTCAAGCGCGAGGTCGAACACCTCATCGCCAACGGTCTCCAGATCTCGGCAGGGCCCGCGTCGGGCACGAACGCATCGGCGAACGAGGCCGGCAACCTCGACTCGTTCAAGTACGTGGGCTTCGAAGACCGGTTCAGAGGATCGCAGGACGCCATTCGCGAACGCCTGATCGACTACCTGCCCGTCTTTGCCGGCGCGACCAACGTGCTCGATGTGGGGTGTGGCCGGGGCGAGCTCCTGGATCTCTTCCGCGGTGCGGGCGTCGGCGCCCGTGGCATCGATACCAATCAGAGCATGGTGCAGGTTTGTCGGGAGCGTGGCCTGTCGGCCGAGCGCGTGGACGCCATCGCGTACATGGTCGGGCTCCCCGATGCGTCACTCGACGGGCTCATCGCCATCCAGGTGGTTGAACACCTGGAGCCGGCGTATCTGACGCGGCTCATCGAGCTCGCGTTTCACAAGCTGAAGCCGGGAGCACCCATGGTGCTCGAGACGCTGAATCCCGCGTGCTGGGTGGCGTTCTTCGAGAGTTACCTGCGCGACATTACCCACCGGTGGCCGTTGCACCCTGAGACCCTTCAGTACTTGGTGCAGGCCAGCGGCTTCACGACGGTCACGGTGGAATACCGCGCACCGGTGGCCGAGACCGACCGGTTGCAACACGTTCCCCTGCCGCCACCGCGTGAGGGCGTTGAGCTGAACCCCACCGTCACGGACCTGGTGGATATCGTGAATTCGCACGCGGACAAGTTAAACGCGCGCCTGTTCACGTTCATGGACTACGCGGTCGTCGCCCGCAGGTAGGGCCCGCGCCCCCCCCGGCTCACTGCAGGAGGATCGCGCCAACCTCGCGGAGGTTGATGAACAAATCAAACGCCCGGTGCGCCAGCCGAAACAACACATCGCCGTACCGCTTGTCCGATGGCTGGTAGCCCGCGACAGTGTTCGTCAGTGTGTCTGGCCTGACGGTGCCTTCGGGCACGCCTCCCGCGGCCGGCGCCACCGGGGCGTCGGGTGACCCGGCCCTGAACTGGCTCACCACACGAACACGGGTGAACCCCGCACGCGAAAACGCCATCAGGGCGCGGCGAGAGTGAAACGTCGACGTCACCACGAGCAACGGCGTGTCAGCGGCGATAACGGCGCCGGTCGGAAGCACCATCCCGCGCAGCGCGTGTCCGTGGTCCTGGGTGCCACCGGCGGTGGCCTCCAGGACCATGACCGACCGCGGCATCCCCATCCACGCGGCGGCATTGGCGTAGATTTCCGACTCGCTCACATTCATGGTGCCGGACCCGCTGAAGATCACCACCGGCGCCAACCCACCCGCGAAGAGTTGATGCGCGGTGTTGATGCGCTCCCACCCCTGCTGCAGCGGCAACCCGGCGACGCCTGTGCCACCACCCAGCACCACGATAGCCGCGGCGGGCACTGGCGGCTCGGTCACATCCAGCCATCGATCGATGCCGACTGGCCACCCGGCTGCGAGCCAGAGCAGCAGCACCAACGTCAGCACACCTGAAGCGCGTACGAGTTTCCAGAGAAACCTGAGTGTCAGTCTGCCCGGGCGGCCGGCGCCTGTCATGGTCAGCGGCGTCTGATTTCGAGTGCCACGAGCATGCGATCGGTCTGCCGAAGGGCGGTGACTTCAAGTTGATCGCCGGCTTTCAGGTCGGCGCAAGGCGTGCCCACGAACATCGTCGCCTCGGTGGAGGTGATGCGGTTCGAGCCGATGTCGAACGCGAGCGCGGGACAGGAGCCCGTGAGCGGCCCAGCATTTCCGGAGACGACCAGCGCAGCGACCGGTACGGCAGCGACGGTCGGGGCCGCAACCTCAGGCGTCCGCGCCGGCGGCAGTGGGGCTGGTGGTGGAGCGTTCACGGTGGGCTCGGGCGCCGGCTGCCGGATCGCCCCCGTTTTTGACGGCACCACGATCGTGCTGCCAGGCACGATGTCCGGGCCGCGCAGGAATCTGTTGGGCGCATACCGGCCGCTGGGCAACACCACCGCGACGGCGTTCGCGTCGGCATCTGCCGTGACGCCGCCGGCGGCCTGTAGGTAGTACTGGACGCCTTTGCCCTTGGCAAAAGCAATGGTGATGGGACGCTGCACCGCGTCCACCACCGTCACCGTGTTGGAACGCCGCGTCACATGCAGGCGATCGCCGTGCTCGAGCAGCAGGTTATCGGGCGAGTCGGGCGACCGGAGCGCGCGCGCGAAATCGAGCACGACGCGCGTTGAGGCCTCTGCCCCCGGGCCGTCACGCCGATACAGCGAGGCCCCCTCAAGGAATGCGTCGGGCAGCACGCCACCCGCCATGCGAATCACATCGGCCAGCCGCTCGGCGCCGCCGCTCAGCGTATACCCTCCTGGGTACTGGACTTCTCCGCTCACGTCGATGACGCGGGTGGGCTGATAGCCGGAACGCATGCGCACCAGGAGCCGGTCGCGGTTGCGCAGCACCAGCGACGTCTCCGACAGGGGCACCGCCACCGACTCAAGCCGCAGTTCGCCCTCACCGGTGGCCCCCATCCGAAACAGGTCCGCCATCTTCGGGTCGGCCAAATCCTTCAGGCCGCCTCCCTTCACGAGAAGGTCGCCGAGCGTCATGTTGGACGCCAGTTCGTAGGCGCCCGGCTTGTTCACAGCCCCGTCGATTTCAACCGTTCGCATTTCAACGAAGTCACTCGCGGCGTAGACGACCACCTCGTCTCCGCTTTGCAGCAACAAATTCTGAGCCTGGTCGCCGCCAAGCGCCGCGCCCAGATCAAACCGCAGGAGCTCCCGTTCGACGCGGTCGCCCCGTCCGACGATGCGCCAGATCTCGCCGCGCGGCAGGTACGCATCGCGCCGGCGATCGGGATCTTCAAATCCCCCGGCGCTCCTCAGCAAGTCCAGCAGTCGCATCCCCTGCAGCAGGCTGTGGGCACCGGGCGTCCTGACAAACCCTGAGAGGATCACTGTTCGATCGGTGCCCAGGATCTCGTTCCGTTCGTAGACCACGACCTTGTCGTCGGCCTGCAGCAACAGGTTCTGCGTCTGGTCACCCTCCAGGAGTTTGCCCAGGTCGAAGGTCAGCAACTCCGTGCGCAGGGTGCCCTGCACGACGCGGATGATGTCTGCGCGGCGCAGGTAGGTATCCCGCATGAAGTCGGCATCCTGCAGGCCCCCTCGTGTGAAGAGCAGGTCGTAGACGCGCATGCCCGATGAGAGCGAGACCACGCCCGGCGCCTTGACGTGCCCGGCCAGGCTGACTTCACCGGCGGCGCCCATGACATCGATCACGCTGCTCACGATCAACTCGTCGAGCGGTTCAATCACGACGTTGTGCGCCGGATCGCCCGTCGCCGCGAGTCGAAGGTCGACGTGAAGATAACTCGTTCGAAGATCGGACCCCGTCCGCTTGAGTTCGGCTCGGTCGAGATACGCCTCGGGCCTCAATCCGCCGGACCTGACCAGCAACTCCTGAAGCCGAATCCCCGGCGTGAACTGATACTCGCCCGGAAGCGGTACACCGTTGCCCTGCAGGGTGATGTAGTCGCGCCGCCTGGTATCGGACGCGAGGACGGTGACGACGTCCTGGTCCTGCAGCGGCACCTGCCGCTTGGCCGCCACCTCGGCGTCAAGGTTCACACTGATCGTTCGCGTGCCCACGTTGACTTCGCTGCGGCGAATCAGGATGCGCTCAGTGATCGCGGTCGGCAGGACGCCACCAGCGAACTCGAGCATCTCATCGAGATCTTCGTGGCCGGCCGGGAGCAGCGTGTAGACACCCTGGCGCCGCACCTGGCCCTGGATGGTCACTTCTTTTCGCTTGAGCGGCACGAAGATCAGATCGCCGTTACGAATCTGCAGTTCGGCGCCCTCTACCGTGCCTTTCAACAGGAACTGGTAAAAATCCACTTCGAAGGTGCGGCTGCCCCGGCGCACGCGAACGTTCCTGAGCGAGCCGCTGTCCTTCACCCCGCCGGCTCTGGCAATCGCGTAAATGAGATTGCCGAGACTCGGGTGCAGAAGATAGCTGCCCGGCGTGGCTACCTCGCCCTGGACAAGAAACTGGATGCCGCGCACTTCTCCAAGCGTCACGTCCACAAAGGCCGTACTGGCCGCGGGATCCTGCAGATCGAAGTACACGGCGTACGCGGTGGCCAGATGCCGCATGATGCGATCGGCCACATCCCCCAAAGGCAGGTCGGCCGTGTAGACGCGACCGAGTACGCCGGGAATCTCCAGGTAGTGGTCCCCGCTGACCGTCAATTGAAACGTCAGCTGCAGTTCGCCCCACACCCGCACGTGGACGACATCACCAGGCGAGAGGACGTAACTCTTGTCGACCGGGCCAGCCGGAATCGCCGACACGTCCATCTTGAACGCGTCGTAGCCGATGAGGGGCACGCCAGGCCGGGCCTCAGCCGCCCGGTTCGGACTCGCCAACGGCGCCTGCACGACCGGCCCCGCCGGAGCCCGTGGAGACTGAACCGGTGGCGGCGCCTGACTCGTGGGAGGCGCCGTTCCCGGGGGCGGCGCCTGGCTGGCCCGGCCCTGGGCCGTCACCATCGGACCAAGCAGGCCCACACACATCACAGCAGCGAAAGAGACGTTCCTACACATCGTGTTTTTGTTCCGGTGGTTCTTCGGCCAAATCCCGGCCGGACAATCTCGGGACGCTCGGTACCGGCAGACGCCGCAGTCCACTGCGGATATCGGCCAGATGCTCCACGAACTCCCGGGCCTCCGGAGAGTTCAGGTCGAGGTTCATTCGAAACTCCTTCAGGAAGGCGAGACCCAGGCCCAACGCGAGGCCGATCAGCCCGCGTATCAGAACCAGACTCCGGCGCGACCCTCCACTGGTGGATGGCGGCGGGAAGGCCGCCTGAATGACCACAAGTGCCGACGCCTGATCCGTTTCAGCGATGCGGGCCTGCTGCAGAGACGTCTTCAGTACCACATACAGGTTCTTCTGGAGATCGATCTCCCGCTGCATCTGCTCCCGGCTGAGCTCCAATTGAGGCGGTACGGCTATCGTGGTGCCCTCTGGCACGGGCTCAGGGGAGGTCAGCAACCGGTTCTGCTCCCTGAACCTGCGAAGGTCGCCTTCGGCCTTCAGCAGCGCCTTGGAAGTCTCGTCGACCTGTTTCTCGATGAATTCGCGGCGCTTCGTGGCTGCCGCGGAGCGAATATCCGTATCAAAATCTCCAAGCGCCTTCACGAACCGATTGGCCAATTCCGCAGCCATCCGGGGATCCGTCCACCCCACCTTGAGGGTCAGCACCGGCAGGGCATCCCCCCACGAACGGTTGTTGGTTTCAAGACGCGGCTTGGACTCCGCCAAACGCTCGCGCAGCTGGGCTTGCCGATCCCCGGGTGGAAGGCCAGCGACGTTCAGGCGCTCAGACACTGTCACGCCGTCGGCGAGCTTGTTGCTGAGGACCGCGTCCATGACGACCGTGGACGACAAAACAGTGGAATAGTAATCAAACGGATTGCCCTGATCCGGCTGTTCGAGTTCACCTGCGACGCCGGCGGCTGACCGTCCCGCGCCTGGACTCAAGACAAAACGAACCGACGCCTGATACCAGGGCGTCAGCACCAGGGCCTGCACGACACCCACAGCCAAACCGGCAACCACCATCACCGCCAGCAGCACACGATGGCGCAGGACAAAGTTCAGCGCCACCAACGGCGAGAGCCGGACCTCCCCATCGTCTTCGACGAGTTCGGGGAGCCGTTGAGGCTGGCCTGGACGCGACACCCGGTGAGCGTAGCACGACACCTCCGGGTCAGCGCACGCGTGCCCCGATGTCGTCGCCGCCAAGCGTCAGGTGGTCAATCGGCGTTTCGATCAATCCGTTCGGCCCCGCGGACAGCAGCCATGCCGGCCCCGCCAGTCCCTTCGCCCGAACGTTGAGCAGGAAGCAGCGTCCCCAGGCATCGGTGGGCATGCCCTCGCCGAACAGCTCGGGCGCCGACGTCGCGCCGAGAATCCAGTCGCCGTGGGAGGCCAGTGATCGTGCGGCCGCACGCGCACTGGCCATTGTCGGCACGAGTTGCGGCAAGCGGCCGGGACCACACGCGACGGCGATGGTGGCGCCGGTCACGTGGTCGGGATGCCCCCGCAGATACTCGGCGGCCGATTGTGCCCTCGTCTGGGTTTGGGTGATGCGCCACGAATTCAGCAACCAGGCGGCACCGGGTGGCACGACAGCCGTCGCCACCACGATTGTGATCAGCGCTCCCACCAGCTGTGGACCTGAAAACGGGAAACGCGGATGTGTGGTCACCGCCCCCTCCCGAGAAGCATCCGGCCCACGGTCCGCACCAGAATACTGAGGTCGAACCACATCGAACGGTGGCGCACGTAGTACAGGTCGTACTCCAGTTTGGTCATCGCGCCTTCCACGGAGTCACCGTAGTGGGTGTTGACCTGTGCCCATCCCGTCAGCCCCGGCGCCACGATGAGGCGCGCGCGATACAGGGGCGCCTGCTGCTCGAGCACATCAATAAACTCACGGCGCTCCGGACGCGGACCGACCATGCTCATGTCTCCGCGCAGCACGGCCCACAAATTCGGCAATTCATCGATGTGGGTGCGGCGCAGAATGCGCCCGACACGGGTGATGCGCGGATCGTTTTCCTGACTCCACTGCGGTCCCGCCGTTTCCGCATCTTTCCGCATGGTCCGAAACTTGGTGAGCCGGAACGGTCGTCCTCGGCGGCCCTGTCTCTGCTGCGAATACAACACCGGCCGCCCCGACTCCACGAGGACAGCCAGCGCGGCGATCACGCCCGGCACCGCACCCACAACGGCGAGGATGACCGCCACGACGAGGTCGAGGAGACGCTTCGCAATCGGCGATGGTTCGCCCGGCCCGGCCCCCACGAAGAGCTGCGTCAGCATCCAGTCGTGGCCCAGATGGTGCACCGGCACGCGCCGGAGCGTGTGCTCGTACACCCGCGCGAACGTGACCACGTCGATACCCGCTTCCTGGCAGCGTAGGAGCTGATCAATGGTCTGCGCGGAAACCGGACCGTCGCTCGCGACGATGACTTCGCTCACACCGAGCCGCGCGGCCAGTCCATCTATGCCTTCACCAGCAGTGAGCCGCTCATCGTCGGCGCGCCGCAGGGGCGCCAGTATGGTCGCGTCGCGAAGCGCGGGCTCTTTCGCGAGCGCCAGCGCCGCGTCGGCGACTGGACCATCGCCCACGATCAAGAGGGTTCGAGTGAAGGAGTCGCGCGTGAGTATCCACAGCAGGAGCAGGCGGCCGCCCAGGGTGAGCCACGCGGCGTTCCAGAGAAGATACAGCGCCACCAATCGTGGCAACGCTTCGGATCCGGCGTAGAAAAACACCGCGAGGTACGCCACGAGCAACACGCCGCCGGCATGCATCAGGCCCGAGGCCGTGGCCCGGAGATCAAAGGCGATGGTGGAGTGGCGCGTGGGTGAGAGGGCGGTGACCCAGAGAGGAACCGCGGTGAACCACCAGGCCTGATCGCGAACAAAGCCGGCCGAATATCCAAACCCGGAGGTCAACGACCATGTCCACGTCGCCAGCACCACCGCCATTGTCGCGCTCGCGGTGTCGCTCAGGGCGAACAGAACGGCGCGTTCGGAGGGGCGGAGGACACGGGCCATGGGTACGGGAGATGTTAGCTCAGTGGCCTGGAGTCATCGAGGCGCGGCGGGGCCCCACAGCCAGTAGAACGCGCGGCCGTAGAGTTCCCGAAGGGCCGTGTGGGTCTGGCGCAGAGCATCGACGCTGGGCAGGAACCTCATCAGGGTCAGGCCGGCGTACGAATCGACTGCGAAGTCGACAGGAAATGGGGTGACCACGAGTCCGTGCTGTTCGAAAACCAGTCGTGCACGGCGCATGTGGAACGCCGACGTGACCAGCAGAATCCTCGGCGAAGTGACCTGACGGGCTCTCAACAGGGCCGCGACCTCGCCGGCCTCGTCGGCAGTATTGGCGACCCGACCGGTGATGGCGATGCGATCCACAGGGACCCCGAGCGCCCTCGCCTGCCTCGCGAGCATGTCGCCTTCGGTCGGAAGATCCGGCGCGCCGGCCACCGGCGCGCCCGTGAAGATCAGCAACGGCGCCTTGCCGGCCTGGAACAAGTCCACACCGCCGAAGAACCGATTCGAGTCGCCCCATTCACTGACCCGTTCCGGGCCTGGCGCCATGCCGCGGCCGGCGCTCAAGACGACAATGGCGTCGACCACCGGACTCAGCGCAACTGGCTGGCGCACGGCCCAGTTTTCGGTGGCCCGCATCAGCCATGACCCGACGAGAGGATTGCTGCTCACGAGCAACACCACGACGGCTGCCAGCATGGGCGCGCGACGTCGCCTGGCCAGTCCCCAAATGAGCAAGATCAGCGATATGCCCAGCGGCAGCACAAATTGCGGCAGGACTTTGCTGAGGAGGAACATCCGTCCCAGTGTGTCAGGCGCCGGGTAACTGCACCACGACTGCGGGCGCACGGCCGGCTGCGGGCCGAGGCTTGGCCGTGAGGGTCGCCGACGGCACACACTGGTGAAAGAGGCGGACGATGCGGTCGTGATCGTCGGCGGCTGCCGCATCGGCCAGCCGGTGCACCATCTCGTCGAGGTTGTCGGCGGTCACCACGGTCGGCTCGAGCACCCGCCGGACGTCGCCGCGGGCGGTGGGTTCGATCACCGCGCCGGGCTCCCACAAAACCTCGTTGAGCTTCTCACCAGGCCTGAGCCCGGTGAACACGATGGGCACCTCACTCTCCTGGAAGCCCGACAGCCGAATCATGTCAGCAGCCATCTGGCGCAGCAGCACGGGCTCGCCCATGTCGAGCACAAACAGTTCGCCACCTTGACCAATGCCCCCGGCCTGCAGGATGAGGTGCACGGCCTCGGAGATGGTCATGAAATACCGGCGCACGTCCGGGTGAGTGACCGTCACGGGCCCGCCGCGTTCGATCTGCGCCTTGAAGATCGGGACAACACTGCCGCGGCTCCCGAGCACATTGCCGAATCTCACGACGACGTACGCCCCGCCCTGGGTCCGCGCGGTCCGCTGCACCACCAGCTCGGCGACGCGTTTGGAGGCGCCCATGATGTTGCTCGGCGCCACGGCCTTGTCGGTGGACACCATGACGAAGCGTTCAACGCCCGTGGCGACGGCGGCATCGACGACGTTCCTCGTCCCGAGAATGTTGTTGGTCACCGCCTCGGCGGCGTTGTCCTCCATCAGCGGGACGTGTTTGTGAGCTGCGGCATGGAACACGACCGTCGGTTCGCACCTGCGGAACATTTTCAACACCCGATCGCGGTCGCGTACGTCGGCGACCGCGACATCGACGGTGACTGAAGGGAAACGCAGCCGCAACTCACCAGCAATCGCGAAAATACTGTTCTCACCGTGGCCTAGCAACAGGAGGCGCGCCGGCCTTGCGTGCGCCACCTGCCTGCACAATTCCGACCCGATGGACCCGCCGGCGCCCGTAACCACGACGCTCGCGCCCTGGAGGTACGCCGGGCCGGCGACCTGCGCCTGCACCTGAGGCCGACGCAGGAGGTCGGAGATCTCCACATTTCGAAGCCGGCTGACGCTGACGTTGCCGTCAAGCAACTCGTAGAAACCCGGCACGACGCGCGACGGAATCCCCAGGTCCTGACAGCGTTCGGCCACCGTTCGCACGATGTGCCCGCCCGCAGTGGGAATGGCGATGACCACTTCATCCACGCGCTGCTCGGCCGCGATTTTTGCCAGTGCGGCGATTTCACCGAGGACGGGAAGTCCGTGAATCTGCTGATTCACCTTGTTTCGGGCGTCGTCGAGAAACCCGATCGGCAGAAGGCCGAGCTGCGGATTTTTCTGCATTTCGCGGGCGACGAGCGCACCGGCATCACCGGCTCCGACGATCAGCACCTTGCGGGTGGGCACCGCGCCGCCGCGGGGACGCATCGCCAGCGTTTCGGCAATCGCCCGGACGGACGCGCGAAGGCCGACCGTCATCGCGACGGCAAACAACCAGTCGAGCGGAGGCACCCACCGCGACCAGGCGTCAATCCCTTCCATCAGCCGCAAGGCGACCATGAAGGTTGACAGGATGGCCGAGGCGACACAGTTGGCCAGAACGATAGCCACGAGATCCCAGAACCCAGCGTAACGCCAGTAGCGGCGATAGAGGCCGAACCCGTAAAACGTGGCGAGCTTGATGACGACGGCCGCCAGCAGGAACGGCACGAACTCTGGACGGAACTCCAGGAACAACCAGCCGAAGCGCAGACCGAATGCGCCCAACGCGGCCACGACGATGGCCACGAGGTCGGCGAGGAAGAGGTAGCGGTTGCGCATGACGTTTGTCGTAGGGATTATCGCCCAAAGGCGGTGTCAGCGGTGCGGTGGACTGCCGCCCAGCACTGCGCGCCAGAATCCCGCGCTCCAACTCAACTGCAGGGTCACGAGCGCGGCGAAGGCTGCTGCCGCACTGGCACCCCGCCTGGCTACCAGCCCGGCGCCGGCCACGAGCACGGCTGGATACAGGACCGCAATGAGGCCACTCAGCGTCGAGGGCTGCAGAAGGGCCCACGCGCAGGTCGCCAACACCCAAGGCAACACGAGCATCGGCGGGACCTGGCGCCAGTGGATCGCCCGCAGGTCCTTGCGGAGCATCTGGCACTTCCAGGAGCCATATCGGAAGTACTGGCGCCCGAGCGCTGCCAGCGTTGGGCGCGCCGTGTACGTCGCTGAAATTCGGCGATCGAACACGACATCCAAGCCTGCCTTCCGGACACGGTAGTTGAAGTCAAAGTCCTCATTGGCTGAGAGGGATTCATCGAACCCACCGAGTTGCGTCCAGATCTCGCGGCGGAATGCGCCAAACGGGACGGTCTCCACCCGAACGGTGACTGGCCCAGCTGAGCCCGGATGCCGATAGAGGGCCCCGCCCGACCCCATCGGATGCGACACCACGGCGGCAATGGCGCGAGCCATCCTGGTGGCCGCGCCGGGCCGCACCTGCCACCCGCCTCCGACCACGCCGACGCGGGCGTCAGCCAACCCCTCGATCGAACGCTTGATGTAGTCGGCATCGGGCACGCTGTGCCCATCCAGGCGGACGATCACGTCGGCAACAGTGGCGAGGATTCCGACGTTCATGGCCGGCCCTGGGCCGCGCCCCTGGCCGGAGACGACTCGGACAGGCGTCGCGGTGTTAGCCGTGGACCAACGCTGGATTACCTCCGCTGATCCGTCGGTGGATCCGTCGTCAACAACGACAATTTCATTTGGCGGAACCGTCTGGGATCCGAGGGCGGCGAGGAGTGCCTCGATCGACCCCGCCTCGTTGCGACACGGAACAACAACGGCTACGTTCAGCGGCGCTCCAGTGCCAGACGCTCGCGGACGACGAGGAAGCCGAACGTCAACAGCAGCACGATCATGAAGCTGCCCACCACGAGTTGGAGCAGGGCTCGCCGGGTGAACGTCCGGTATTCTTCGAACGCGGTCGGCTTGTCGGATTGGTACAGCCCTCCAGCAGGGCGCAGGGCCACCCGGGAGAATTCATCGTACAAATCGCCGAATTGCTTCGTCAATTTCTTGCCCTCACCCCTGATCCACTCCAGGCGCTTGGCCAGTTGGTCGGAGGTCATCGGCGCGCCGCCCGACTCCCGAAGCGACTGCAGGAGCCGCTTATAGTATTCGACGCGGTTCTGCGCACGAACGGCCTCGAGGCTCGCCGTGACCATGGCCTGGGTCAGTCCTTGCCGGAATCCTTCGCTGGCCCCTGACATCTGAATAATGCGATCGATAAAAGACTGATCGATCAGGGGCATGGGCGCTTGCGCGGCGTCTCTGGTCGCACCCGCCGGCGACGCGGCCAGTCTGCCGTCGATCGGCCCGATCGCGCCGCGGAACTGCTGCAGACCTTCCTGGTACTTCTTCGCCCGGTTCTCGGCCGCAACCTGTTCGCGCTTGGCCGATTCTACCGTTTCGTTAATCCACACGAACGACTCCCGCGCCAGCGACCGCCCGGACGTCATCACCAGGGGTTCGAGTTGGGCACGCAGGAGATCGTCGAGTTTGCCGCGGATTTCCCAGAACGTGAGCCGAACGGTGTCCGCGGCGGCCTCACTTCCCGCCGCTGCCGGTGCCGGGCTCAGGCGCACCTGGACGGCACCAGGAATCTTTGCGACTTCCTCGACATTCAGGATGACGCGCTCCAGTGCGGTTCGCAGAAGATCGGCCCCGAGCACCCAGCCTCCTGGCCCCTCCGATGTCACGTCGAGGGTGGCAGGGCTGAGCACGGTCATCTGATATTTCAGGACACCGCGTTTGGTCTCGCTCTCGGAGGCCCAGGTCGGCAGCACATTCGCCATGGCCTTGGCCACCACAGCATTGGGGATGGAGTCGCAGTCCTCCGGCATGCTGAACACCAGGCGGTACTGAATCGGCAGAGCCTGCCGCTTGGCGGCATGTTCATCCTGCAGCTGCCGCCGTTGGACCGAGTCGAGCCGGGGTTGCCCCAGCATGGCCCGGTACTCCAGGTCGAGCCAGACAGACTGGTCGGAACGCTGTTCAACGAAGAACCCCGCGCGAAACGCTTCGGGGCTGCAGTACGGTTTGACCTCTGCGGTGGCCCAGACCTGATCGATCACGGATGCGGCGGTCACGTCGGTTGACGAAAAGGGCAACCCATTCGGGTAATCCATCCGGTCCGGGGCCAGGAACGTGGGCCGAAACTCCAGGGCCGCCATCCGCGTCACGGGCTGAATCCATCGCATGTACACAAAACCGCCCACGCCAACCAGCACCATCACAGCCGCCGCGACTATGATCGAGATTCGTCCGTGGGCCCTGAGCAAAGCCACGATATGAATTTTCGGGGCGTCAGGAAGGTCGCGATTCGGTTCGGTCATAACGGACAAGTCTCCCAAGCATCGGGTCGGGGCATCAGCCTAACATGGCACTGGTCGTCACCGCCTGCCGTTGCCCACCGGTGGCAGCCCCGCGCCAAGCATCACGGCCACGACAACCAGCGGCGCGTAGGCCACCACCAGGCCCACCAGTGCACTCAGTTTCCCGATTGCGACCAGGGCAGCCAGAGGCGCGAGCCAGAGCACATTGATTCCCATGATCGCCAGCGTGACCGGTTGGTGCGCGTGCCACGCCACCGCGAGGTGCTGGTACGCATGGCTGCGATGCGCCTCAACCACCCGCTCGCAGCGCATCGCGCGCCGCAACAAGGTCAGAGTGGCATCGGCGATGAAGACACCAGAGAGGATGAGCCAACTCCAGCCAAGGGCCGGAGCGGTCGCCAGGGCACGCAACGAAAATACCGCCATCACGAATCCGAGATATCCGCTTCCGACGTCTCCCAGGAAGATGCGCGCGGGCGGCCAGTTCCATGCCAGAAACCCGGCCGTGGCCGACGCGAGCACCGCTGGCTCCAGCCACAGGGCCGTGCCCGGTAACACGACCGCGGACAACACCGCGCCGCTGCCGCAGACGGTCAGCATCTGCGCGCCGGCGATGCCGTCGATGCCGTCCATGAAATTCGTCAGGTTGATGAGCCAGACGATGGCGACGACCATCAGCACCGCGACCTGCACACCCCACGCCGGAGCCCCCAGGCTGAAGACCGCCAGACCCGCTGCCAGAAAGTGCATGGTGAGGCGAAGGGAGGGTGGCACGTGGCGATGGTCATCGGCAAAGCCGACCGCAGCCACGAGCAGTCCGCCAGCCAGTACCGCAGGCGGGAGAGCGGCCGGACTGCCGGTGGACCACCACCAGGACAACACCACCGTGCTGACCACCACAATCGCCCCGCCTCCGCCTCGGGGCGTGGCGACCGAATGCGAGCTGCGGGAATTCGGCACGTCCAACATTTCCCGGCGCAGCGCGTACTGCCGCACCCGACCAGTCAGCCACCATGCCAACACGCCGACCATCAGCAGCAGCGTCGACCCCATGACCGGCGTCATCGTTTCCGCGCCGCCTTTTGCAGGCCTTCGTCCACCGAAAACGGGGGTTGCCACCCCAGCACCCGTCGCGCCTTGGAAATATCGACCTGCAGGGAACCGGTCAGGCGTTCGATTGCCGCCGTTTGTCCGCTGAGCGCGCCGGCGAGCCGCAGTCCCCACCCAGGCACCGGCACCAGCCGCGCACGACCGCCGGCGGCAACCGCCAATCGGCGCACGAGCGAGGGCGTTGACAGGTCTTCCCCGTCACTGACCATGAACGTCTCGGACGCGGCGGCAGGATGATCCAGGCACACGACGATCAAGTCCACCAGGTTGTCCACGTTGACCAGGCTACGCCGATTTGCAATGGCCCCAAACGGCAGCGGAATGCCGCGGCGCACCGCGTTCAGCAGCGACAGGAAATTCGCCTTCACACCGGGCCCGTACACCAATGGCGGCCGCAGGATGACGACCTCAAGCGGCGCCGATCGCGCCAGATCGCGCAGGACCCGCTCGCCCTCGCTCTTGCTGACGGCGTACGGATCCACCGGCACAGCAGGACTGTCTTCGTTGAAGCGACCCTGCTCTCCGTTAACCTTGATCGAACTCAGGAACACGAAGCGCCGTACACCGGCGCTGGTCGCCTGCACGGCGAGCCGCCGTGTGCCCTCGACGTTGGTGCGGTGGAACTGCGGTGCGGCCGATGGGCCGGCCGCCTCCATCACATGCACGCGCGCCGCCAGATGCACGATCACATCCACGCCGGAGAGGAGTGGCCGCCAGTCGGCGTCGGGCCCCAGCTCCGGCCCGGCACGCCACTCGATGCCCGCCGGCGGCGACGAAGGCGGGGTCCGGCACACCGCGCGCACCTGCCACGAAGGCGTCGCGGCCAGCCGCGACACCAGCACCGACCCGACAAACCCGGTGGCCCCGGTGACCAGCACTCTCACCGCGTGACCTCGCGCACCAGAGCGTCATACCGCGCGCTGACCGCGCGGCGGCCATAGTGCTCCAGCACGTGCGCCCGGCCTGCCAGTCCCATCGCGGCGCCGGCCGAGCGCTCGCGCATCGCGCGGCGAATGGCGTCCGCCATGGCCCCCGGAGACGCGGGCGGGACAACCACTCCGGATCGCGTGCCCGACACCAGGACGGCGAGATCGGAGTCCACATCCGCCGACACCAGCACGGCCCGCGCGCAGGCCATGATGCGGTACACCTTCGACGGCACGGCATCACTCCCGGTCCGAGCCGCCAGCGTCACGAGGCAGAGATCCGACGAGGCGTAGATCTCGGGGACAACGGCATAGTCCTGGTGCGCGAGAAACCGCACATGGGCCAGTCCCAACCTCTGTGCCTGGTCCTCGAGCGGCGCACGGCGGCCGCCATCACCAACGAACAGGAACATGAGGCCTGTTTCATCTCGCAGCAACGCAGCCGCTTCGAGGACGGTTTCGAGATCCTGGGCCGGCCCCATGTTTCCGGCGTACGTCACCACAAAGTCGCGGTCCAGCCCGTGGGCACGGCTGAAGGCATTGGCTTTGGGCAACGGCCGCATGTCATCAACGTCGACAAAGTTCGGAATCAGCCGGACCTTGCCATCAGGGACACCTTTCTCGAGAATGCGCTGCCGCATGTGCTCGGCGATCGGTGTGATCACGCGGGCGCGGGCATAGACAAATCGCTCGAGGGAATACAAGGCCCGGATCAGCCGCGGGTTCCTGATCGCGCCCAGTCGAATGGCGATGTCCGGATAGAGCTCCTGCACGTTGTAGATGAACGGCGCGCGGTAGACCAGTCCCAACAGCCACGCACACAACCCGATCGTCAGCGGCGGTGAGGGCGCAATAATGACATCGATGTTCCGTACGAGCGCCAGCGACGCAAGGAGGCTCAGCACATGAAACTGCGCCCACGCCAGCACGCGCAAGCCTGGGCTGGCGTTTTTGCGCGGCATGATGACGTGAATGACCGGCACGCCGTCGCATTCACTGCGCGCCAGCAGCCCGCCCCACATCCGGCGCAGCGGTTGCCGTTCTTCGGCCTGCGCGTCCCGGTTGTAATGCGGCACGGTCGTCATCACCGTCACGTCGTGACCGGCCCTCGTGAGGTCCGCCGCGAGTTCTCCCACAATCACGGCCGTGGACACACCGTCTGGCGGAGCCACCAGCGTGAGCACCAGCACGCGCGCCATCAGGTGTCGGCGGCCGGCGATTCGTGCCACACCACCCGGCGCACATAGTCGGTGTAGCTCAGCAGAATGCGGACCACTTTCTCCGAGACGTTCGGGACGTCATAGTCCCGAACCATACGCAGGACCCGCTCCGACCCGCGCGGCTGCCCGGTCAGCACGGCGAGTCCCGCCGCGACCCGCGGCCAGCGAAGGCCGGTCATGATGACGGCCCCTTCTTCCATACCCTCGGGCCGCTCGTGCGCATCCCGGATATTGAGCGCGCGGAGATTGAGGATTGACGCTTCCTCGGTGATGGTGCCGCTGTCGGACAGCGTCACATCCGCCCCAAGCTCCAACGCCACGTAGTCGGTCAGCCCGAACGGTGTGTGCAATTCGACGCGCTCGTCGAGCGCGACGCCGTCAAGCCGCCGACGCGCCCGCGGATGAGTCGTGACGATCACGCGTTTGCCAGTCGTGGTCGCGAGGTTGTTCAGAATGTCGATGAGGCCAGACAGATTCGTCGGCGAATCCACGTTCTCTTCGCGATGGCAACTCACCAGGAAGTAGCCCTGTGGCGTGAGGCCGAGTTTTTGCAGAATCCCTGATCGTTCGACCTTCGGCATCACATGGTGAAGGACTTCGTACATCGGACTGCCGGTGACAACCACACGATCAGGCGGCACTCCCTCCCGCAGGAGGTACTCTCGCGCGATGGCGCTATACGGCAGGTTGATGTCCGAAATGTGATCCACGATGCGCCGGTTGATCTCCTCAGGCACACGCATGTCGAAACAGCGATTGCCAGCTTCCATGTGGAACACCGGAATCCTGCGCCGCTTGGCCGGGATCGCCGCGAGAGACGAATTGGTGTCTCCGAGAATCAGCACGGCATCAGGGCGCACGTCGCCGAGCAGTCGATCCACGGCGATGATCACCTGCCCAATCGTCTCGGCCGCCGTCGCCCCGGCCGCATTCAGATAGTGATCGGGCGGGCGCAATTCGAGGTCGTCAAAAAACACCTGGTTCAGCTCGTAGTCGTAGTTCTGGCCCGTGTGAACCAGCACATGCTCGGTGTCGCGATCGAGCCGGACCATCACACGCGACAACCGGATGATCTCGGGCCGCGTGCCGACGATCGTCATCACCCTGAATCTAGCCACGGCGCACCTCGTTCGCGTAGGTGTCTGGGCGATTCGGGTCGAAGACCTCTGACGCCCAGAACAACGTAATCAACTCGCACGTCCCGACGTTCTCAATGCTGTGGGTCACGCCCGGGGGAATATCGACCACCGTGCAGTCACGGCCCGACACCCGGTGCTCGATCACGTCGTCACCGAGAATCGCGCGGAATCGAATCACCGCGTCGCCTTCGAGCACGCAGAATTTTTCGACCTTGAGGTCATGGTAATGGTTGCCGCGGGTCACCCCGGGGTGAGTACGCGACACAAACATCTGCCCGAATGCAGGGGACTTCAGCAGTTCGGCCAGCACCCCGCGCGCATCGGCTCGCTGCTGCAACGGATACGCGAGGTCGGAGAGCGGCACATAGGTCAGGTACGTCCCCAGGAGCCGTCGCGTCAGCGGGTCGGCGGCGTCGGCCACCTCGAGCGTCGTCCGGGCCGCCTTGAAGCCCTGGACCCGCGCCGCCAGATCACCCAACGAGATGGTGAAGGACGGCCGCACCACGCCGCGGCTGAGACCGGCCGGCATCGGCGGGGAGATGTGCGTCTGGAATTGTTCGACCACGTCGTCTACGTGCACCAGCTCGATGACGCGGGCCGGATCGGAAATCTCGATCGGCAGGCCCCGCGCGATCCGGTGACAAAACGTCGAGACCACGGAGTTGTAGTCGGGCCGGCCCCACTTGCCGAAGACCCCTGGCAATCGGTAGATCACGGCCGCCAGGCCCCGGCCGATCGCGTGTGCCCTGAGCGCGGCTTCCGCTGCCAGTTTGGAGCGGCCGTACGCATTCGCGGCCGCTGCCTGGGTCGACGATGACAGGATGATCAGAGGTCTGGCGCCGACATCGTCGGCGGCGGCCAGGAGCGCATCGATGGAGCCGGTGTTGCCGGCGGCGAACTCGGCATCAGCGTCGGTCCCGGGCGCGGGGCGATTCATGCCCGCAAGGTGGAAGACGACCCCGGCGCCGCGCACGCCGTCGCGCAGGTCGTCGGGGGTCGAACCGTGGTGCACCTCGGCCACATCCGCTCCGGCCCGGCGCAGCCTGACCACGAGGTTCCTGCCGATGAAGCCGTGCGCGCCGGTGACAAGTGCTTTCACAAAACAGCCCGCTACTCGTCGATCTTCTCGCCGGCTCTGGCGCGCGTGATGGTGTCCACCGACAGGAGGAGGTCGCCAAGTTCGGCGACCGACAGTTGCGTGGTGTTGTGGCTGGTGTAGTCGTCGTGCGCCGAGGAGTCACGGCGGCCGGTGTCGAAGTACAGGCTGTAGTTCAGATCGCGGCCATCCGCGGCCACGCGATAGTAGTCGCCCATATCCTCGGCAATCGACATTTCTTCGCGCGTCAGCAGCGTCTCGAACAGCTTCTCGCCGTGGCGGGTCCCGATCAGCCGGATGGCACTCCGGGTGCCGAGCGCATGGTTGACGGCATGGGCCAGCGTCTCAATCGTTGCCGCGGGCGCCTTCTGCACGAAGATATCGCCGGGATTGCCATGCTCAAACGCCCAGAGCACCAGATCCACGGCGCCGTCAATGGACATCATGAATCGCGTCATCGCCGGGTCGGTCACCGGCAGGGGTTGCCCCGCCTGCGCGTGGCGCGCGAAGAGCGGGATCACCGACCCCCGGCTGCCCATGACATTGCCGTACCTGGTGCAACAGATGACGGTGTCGCGTCCGGCGACCCGCGACTTGGCCACTGCGATCTTCTCCATCATGGCCTTCGAAATGCCCATCGCATTGATGGGATACACCGCCTTGTCGGTGGACAGGACAATGACACGCTTCACCCGCGCGGCCATCGCGGCGTTGAGCACGTTTTCGGTGCCGAACGCGTTGGTCCGCATCGCTTCGACCGGAAAAAACTCGCAGGAGGGCACCTGCTTGAGCGCCGCGGCGTGGAAGACATAGTCGACGCCGGCCATGGCGTCTCTCAGGCCTTGTTCATCACGGACGTCGCCGAGGTAAAAGCGCACGCGGCGGTCTGCCCAGCGGCGGCGCATATCGTCCTGCTTTTTTTCGTCGCGCGAGAAGATGCGAATCTCGCTGAGGCCTTCCGCCAGCAGCCGCCCGGCAACGGCGTTGCCAAACGTTCCGGTTCCGCCAGTGATCAACAACGATCCGTGCAAGCTCATGTTCCCTCAGGCGGCGTCCGCAAGCGCGAGGCGGCCAGAATCAATCCGCACGACAGCCACTGGAAGAGCCCGACCTTGGCTCCGAGCGGCACGGCATCGAACAGGCCGTAAACGTGGACCGAGACCACAGACAATCCCGCGCCGACCCCGACATATCGCGCGAGCGTTTCCACGCCACGGCCGGTCACCAGTTCAGCCGCGCGGCGCAAAACGAACCCTATGATAGCCAAATATGCGACCAGGCCGAAGAGGCCGACATCCAGGGCCGTCTGCAGGAACATGTTGTGGGCGTGCGGCGCGCCGACCATCCGGTCTGGCGCAATGCGCGTCATCGCCAGACCACTCTCCCTCAAGTAGTCGAGGCCGATGCCGAACCAGGGCGACGATTGCCACGCACTGACACCATCGCGCCAGATGTCGGCCCGGGCTCCGACGGCCGTGACCGCGTCGATGACCACGGGATGATCACGAGCGATCACGACGACAGCCACGAGCAGGACACCAGACGTGGCCACCAGGGACCACCAGGTTCGCGGCCGAATCCACCGCCGTGTGAGCAACACCAGAAGGCACGCGGCCGACAACCACACCGAGCGTGACTGCGTCAGCAGGACGACGACGGCCGACACGGCGGCCGACAGCCATCCCAGCAGACGCAGTGCCAGAGGCAAACCGCGCCAGGGCGCCGGCGCGATCGCCACCGCGGCCGCGATCGGCAGGATGAGCATCGCCGTGGCGCCGAGCGCGTTCGGGTTTACCGAGCGTCGGCCGTGCAGTTCCTGCAGGGGGAGGGGCACGGACGCCCCTGGATCCGCAAGCGGATTGCCCAGCTGGAGCTGGCTGTCATGGAGCGGCGTCGTACTCCTGAGCCCGACACCAAGCATCACCATCCCCAGGAGGAGGCAGGCACCGGTCGCTGCGGCAAACGTCAGCCGATTGCGGCACCACACTGCGACGGTACCCATCGCGAGCACTCCCAGCGCCAGGCCGCAGAAGTGGTTGAGCGTGCTCACGTTGTCGGGGACGCGCCACCACCCGATGATGGCGGCGAGGGACAGCAGCGCCACGGACCAGGCCAGCCGGCCCGTGTTGTGGATCAGACCGACCGCCACAACAAGCGCCACAATGCCGACCGTGGCGGCCACGAGCATGTTGGCGTACCCGAGCACTCCCGGAAACAGGAGGACGGGGGCCACGAGGGCGAGAAAGACGACGGCAAGCCAGGCGGCACGCGTGGTCATGGGCCAGCCACCCGGCTGAGCAACTCGTACGTGCGGCGAATCGCAGCCTTCCTGTCGGCCCGCAGTGTGGCGTACGCCGTCGAGCGGGCAGACGCAGCTTCGCGTTCCTGCGGCGAACGCCGGCTGACGGCTTCGATCACCTGCGCGAAGGCCGCCATGGAGGTCAGAGGCAGGCTCCAGCCGGCGCCATGCTGATCCAGATCGGTCCAGGGCGTTTGATCGCTCGTCAACACGGGCACCCCAGAGGAGAGCGCCTCATGGATGACATGACCAAAACTCTCGCCCCGGCTGGGCAGGAACAACAGGTCGTGCTGCGCCAGCGTCCCCCTCACATCGGCGGATGGCACCTCGCCGGCATAGACCGCCCGGATGTGGCCTGGCAGTTGGGCAAACAACGCCTCGCACGCCGCCCAATACGCAGAGACCTCGATGGGTCCGAAGATCGTGAAGACGACAGGCACTTGCACCGTGGCCAGCACGCGCAGGGCGAAATCAAGGTTCTTGATCGGAGAGATCCGCGACAGGAAACACACGCGAAGGACGCCATCGGAGGACGCCGGCGCCGGGGATGGCGGCGCGGCCGCCTCGGCGGTCAGCACCGATGCGACATGGACGCGCTCGGAAGGCACGGCCGTCATCACGCGCATGATGTCCTGGCGCTCCATTGCACTTGACGCGTGCCACGCCAGATCCCGATAGAGTCCGGCGAGGCGCGCGAACCGGATGTAGGCGGCCTTCTTTGCGCGCTTCAGGCTCAGCGCGCCAGGGGAACAATCACCTCTGGGCGCAAGCAGGACGGGGATCGTCCGGATCAGTCCGAGCCGGCGCGCCACCATCAGACGGATGGTAAACACGGGCTCGAAGAATCCGTTGAGGTACAGCAACTGCGGAGCATGCCGCTCAATCTCCGCAGCCAGCCGGCGGATCGACACGGCGCCCCGCGACAGATACAACACCTCTGTACCGTCGACCGTCTGCCAGACGCCGGACGTGACGGTGGGATAGGGAGTGTCACTCCCTACATCCGTATCGAGCGTCACGATCCGGAAATCGACTTCCGCCCCAAGCGCCTTCACGAGATTCACCAGCGAACTGATCGGCCCGCCCGCCCGGAACCCTGGGAGGTAACATCCGCTGAACACCAGCACGCGCAGCTTCGGTGTCATACACCCTACGCTCCGGATGGCCGTGGCACCGATCGTCCCGGCCATTCCAGGAACAGCAACATCGCCAGGCCGGCCGACCACATCAACCATTGGAATGTCTGGTACGCCGCCACCTCGGTCATACGCGCCGGGAACCAGAGCGATAACCCGACGGCAACAAAACCCGCCCACGGCCACGCCCGGTCATGACGAAGCGCGTGCGCGCCAAGCGCCATGATGAGGAAGATTAAAATCAGGTTGTCGTAGTGCGTGTGGTAGGTCCAGAATCGCGCCGCTACACTGGCGATCGCCAACAGGGTCAGCATGGACGCCTGGCGCCACCGGTACAAGACAACGAGGGCCACCGCCATGGCGGCCACTGCGGAGATTTTGATAGCGTCACGCGCACCCAGACCACCGCCCACCGTGGCCGACACGGCGCTGTTGTCGCCGACATAATAACGTGCCTGGCCCAGGACTTCGCCCACCCACATCAACGGGCTCACATCAATGGCAGGCCAGACCACCAAGGTGCCAAGACCGACGTAGGCCGCTGCGGTCAGCGCGGTTTTCCAGCGTTGTCGCAAGACGAACGGCAGCAGGAACGGGCCGGCGAGCGTCACCTTGATCATCGCCACACCAAGGAGCGCCCCGGCCAGGAACCAGCGATCTCGCTGGTCGAGCTGGTAGGCTCCCACCAGTGCGGCCAGAACGATCACGCCATACTGTCCGAGTCCGAGCGTGGTGCAGATGCTGCTGGTCGCAAGCAGCGAAGCGGCGAACAACAACCCCAACCACGGACCTGCAGGCCAGGCGATCCTGGCGGCCCAGACCAGCAAGAGGGCCAGCATCACGAGGTTGATTCCGGTGAAATACCAGCGCGCAGCCGCAAAACTCGACGGCCAGGCAAAGACCGCCCCAGTGAAGTAGGCCCACGGAGGATACCCCCCGATCGCCGTGCCAAGATCGGGGTCGGCCGGCAGATTACGGTATGACTGCCCCGTATCGGTGGGTGAGTGGGTCAAGGGGATCACTGCGGACGGATTCTTGCCCCGGAATACGTATTGCTGCTCGGTCCACCGCAGTTGGTAATCCGCCGACGACGACACGGCGAAATAGACCCCGCGCGTCAAATACGCCGCACCCGCGAGAAAGAGCCCCAGCGTCGAGGCGACCAGAAAAAACTTCACCAAACGAGCGCGTGTTTCCAAACGTGGCGAGTGTACCCCACCTTCAGCGGGCCGACGATCCGGGCGCCTGGCTGGTCCGCGCAAATACCTCAGCGAGCCGGTGGGCCCACGCGCGGCTGTCGAGTACCGGCGTGCCGCCCTCCGCGCCTGCTGCGAGCCACCGGCCCACCGGGATTCCGAATCCGGTCTTTCGGCGATCGAGGATCTCGCGAGGCAGCGCACACTTCGGCGTCTCGGCCAGAAGGCGCTTGCCCGGATACCGCGACAAGGACGCCAGGACGGGCTGCAGTGACATCAGCAGGTGGGCATCCACCAACGGGGTGCGCAGTTCCACGCTGTGATCCATGCTCGCCCAGTCGCTGTCGCGCAGCAACTGGTTGCGCAGGTACGTCATGGATTCAATCTGGCCCAACGCCAGCCGGGGGTCGGTCGCCAGTTCGCCACACATCCTGCCGACCCATCGATCGGCGTCAAAGGACCCGAGCGAGGCCGCGGCCTGCCGGTCACCCATGATGGCGGCAAGCGCTTCGGGCGCGTTCAGACTGCGCCGCAGCCACCAGGCGCCGCCAATGGTGCGCGCCCACTCTGGGGCGTGGCGCCATCGGTCGTTGCCGCTGCGCCAGGCCTGCGCCGCGCCTGCCAACTTCGCCAGCGCCGGCATGCCGGGGACTCGCGCCCACGCGTTCCACCGGCGCACCAGCCGCGGCAACGTGGTGAAACTCTCGTACCCCTGAAACAACTCGTCGCCGCCCACGCCCGACACCACCACCTTCAACCCGCATTCGGCGGCGGCCTTGCTCGCGTACCACGTGTTGATCCCGTCGATGCTCGGCTGATCCATCGCGTCGATAATGCGCGGCAGGTCGGCGGCAAACTCCTCGCGCGTCACGCGGCGCACATGGTGGCGAATGCCGTACTGCGCGGCGATCGCGGCCGCCACCGGCGCTTCGTCCTCACGGGTGCCTGCAAATTCGTCGTAGGCGATCGTGACGCCCTCGATTCTGCCGCGGCCGGCTTCCGCCATCACCCCGGCAAGCGCGCCCGAGTCGATGCCGCCTGACAGGAACACTCCGACGGGCACATCGGCCACCATGTGCCTGGCCACGGACTCTCGGACCGCAGCGCGCACGTGCGCTCGCACGTCATCGTCTGACAGGGGGTCCGGCACCGGCGCGACCGGCGCCTCGCGCCAATGCCGGCCAATATCCGACCAACAAACCGTCGTCGCCAGTTGTCCGCGCTCGACCCAGCCATAGTGCCCCGCAGGAATCGCGGCGATATCGCGATACCAGGTCAGCGGGTCGGGCACACTGCCGAGCAGCCAGAAGCCGAGTTGTCCCTGCGGATTCGGCTCGCGGGCCACGCACCCGGTGGCCAGCAGGGCTTTGACCTGCGACGCCAACATCACACCGGTCGACGTCACGGCGGAATACAGCGGCTTGATGCCGTATGGGTCGCGCGCCACAAACGCCCGCCTGGCCACGCGATCCCAGATGACCATCGTGAACATGCCCTGCAGTCTGGGTAGCATCGCCGCGCCTTCGGCGGCAAACAGCGCCAGAATCACCTCGGTATCCGACGTGGTCCGGAACGTGGTGCCCTGCCTCGCCAACTCGTCGCGCAGAGAGAAAAAATTATAGATCTCGCCGTTATAGACGATGACGTAACGGCCGTCAGCCGACTGCATCGGCTGCGCCGCCCGGGCGTCGAGATCAATGATGGCGAGGCGACGATGCCCCAGGCAAACGCCCGGTTCCTGCCACAGCGCCTCGGCGTCGGGGCCACGCCGATGGAGCCGCTGCATCGCCAGGCGGACCGGCCGTTCAAGGTCCGCTGACTCGGAAAACCCTGCAATGAAACCACACATCAGCCGGCCGCTCCCTGATGGGCCAGCCGGTCCCAGATGTCGACAAAGGCCGCGCCGGCGACATGCTCGTCGAAGCGGCGTTCCACCGTCAGGCGCGCCTGCCGTCCCATCTCGAGGTTGCGCAGAGGTTCGTTCAGCAACAGCGTCATCCGCTCCGACAACGCCCCCGCATCATCGAGCGGGACGAGGTACCCGTCGAGACCGTCGGTGATGATGGCGTCCGGACCGCCGCTGCGTGTAGAGACCACGGGCACACCACACGACATGGCTTCAAGCAACACCACTCCAAATCCCTCTTCGTCCGAGGATAAGGCAAAGAGGCTCGCATCCTGATAGAGCCGCAGCAGGACCTGCTGATCCGGCCGTTCGACATACTGCACGCGATCGCGCAGCCCCAGCGTGTCGGCCCGCCGCCAGAACGCGTCCGGTGGCGCCGATGACCCCGCCAGCACCAGCTTCGTCGCGCGCCGAACCGCCTCGGGCAGACCCGCGTAGGCATCGAGCAGGACACCAATCTTCTTGCGGGGGTCGCCCAGCCTCGCGACGCACAGGATGTACGGCTCCCGTTGCGGCTGGCGCGGCTCCCGCGGGCGGTAGCGGCCTGCGTTCACCCCGGGAGGCAACAGACGCGTGTCAACGACCCGGCCGGCATTCAACACTCGTGCGTACTCCAGCAACCAGGGATTCATGACCTGAATGGCGTCCACCCCTCGCAGCGCTCGATCGTCGAGCCTGTCGGTGACGAAGGTCATCGCGCGCCGCCACAGCGCCGCCACGCTGCGGGGACTGGCGTCACGCTGGCGCCGTTCGATCCGCGCGCGGGTCGCCACGTGCAACGACACCGGTTTTCCCAACCCCAGCGCAGCGTTGGCCCACGCGGGTGACCCCGACACCACCTGCACCACGTCACAGCCGGCCAGCACGCGGGTGAGGACCGCTCGCGGCCGATACCGCTGGAATTCGAACTCCCCAGCCACCGCACCCACGTGAACAAACGGCAGACCCTCCCAAACGCCGGTTGATGCGGACGGGCCGTGCATCCAGCTCCGCGGGGTCGAGAGGCGCAGGCTCTGGGGGTCCCTGGCGGATTCAGACAAGGAGACCAGTTGCAGATCGAACCCGCCCGCACGCAGCACCACGTCCTTGATGAAGCGCGCCGTGGCCGGCACTCCCCCTTCGCCGGTCAGGCTGGGCACCACCACCGCCAATCGCGGACGAGCCCGGTGCGTCACGGCTCCGCCCGATCTGCCTGGGCATCCATCGTGCGTGTGACCTGGTCGAGGACCTGGGCCGCGCGCTGCACCAGTGAATACGCCGGCACGGCGCGCGCCTGCGCACGCGCCGCCATCTGCCGCCGCTCGGCCTCCAGAGGAAGGTACCGGACCACGAGACCGGCGAGTTCCTCCGGCGTGTCCCACATGGGCACTTCTGTGTGCTCGTCGTACGCCAGCTGGGCGTACGGGGTGCGACGATGCAGGAAAAAACAGCCCATGGCCGCGAGTTCATACGTACGCGTGGTGTCTTCGTCGCCGGGCTGGCGCACGCCCTGGATGACCACCTCGCGGTTGACCGGCGCGACCACGATTCGGCCCCGGCGCAACCACTCGCCATAACTCCGGCCGTGCAGCGACGGAGCGACCTCCCAATCGGAGGGCAGTTGATGGCGATGTTCGGTCCACCCGCTTCCAATGACGCCGACTCTCAACGAGTGCCCGGCCAGCGCCACCGCCAGTTGCCGCATCAACGCGTGATACTCCGGCCGCCAGGTTGCGGCCAGCAGCAAATCAAAATCCTGCGTGCCTGATGGTTCAGGCCAGAAGTGCACGTTGGGATCGTAGCCGTGAGGCACGAAGACGCAGTGGTTCCCGTAGCCGTAGGTACTGCCCCAGATCGCCGGATGAAACGGCTTGGTGGACACCACCAGTTGATATTCACCCATGGCGGCCTTCAACCTGGCGCCATACGCGTGCGGTGAGTAGTCCGGAAACACGTTGACCGTAAACACCCCCGCCCGCCTGGCCCACTGGACCGTGGCCGCCGCCACCTGAGCGCCCTTGTACACCATCAGGACATCGGGCCGGCGCGCATCAAGCGCCGACACGATCGCGCGATGCAACTCCTGGCGGTACCACGGACCGAGCAGGCGACGCGCGGCGCGCACAAGTCGCGATCGCGCGCGGGGCGAATAGTGATCCTCTCCGACATCGTCCACTTCAACGCCTGGCAGCGGCACAAGCGCTTCGCGCAGGGATCGCGCGAACGATCCCTGCCACGTTTCCCCCACAAACAAGACCCTCAACGGCTGACCCCAACGGTCGCCGTCGTCACGCCGGCGGCTGCTGAGACTCGGGGCGCGAACAGGGCTGCCGCCAGAATCGGGTACAGGATGAACATGAAGGCGCCCAGGTAGTCGGACACAAAGTCGCCGTCAATGCGGAATGCGATGAACAGGCCGAGCAGCGACAACGGGAGCATGAGCAACGCGCCGTTCAGGTAAATGGCCCGCGCGATCGCGGACGTCTGCGCCACAATCCATCCACACACCACACTGGCGAACACCAGTCCGAACCATCCGCCGTGATAGTACCCGCTCGCGAAGATCCCCTGCCCGTCGGACGAGGTGTCGTACCCCGTGATCTTTTCGTACAGCTCGATACTGGTCCTGGTAATCTGCGGCTTCTGGGGCGCAAGAAACCTGGGCACGGCCACCCACCACATGAGCCGGAACCCGTTGCCTCCGTTGCCTTCATCGTGGAAGGCGAGCCCGGCCGCCGCAGTCGGCACGTAACACAGCCGGCCCCAATACGAGTACTCATCCTCCTCCCTGAGATCCCCGCTCAGCGCCCACGCGTCAAACACCGTGACCGCGCGCTCGATCAGCGACATGGTGTAGGTGCTGTACGAGGTAATCCGCGATTGGATCGTGAGATTTCCCAGGACAAGAAATCCGGTCACCAACACGACCAGACCGACGGGCAGTACTCGCCGTGACCCATACCGCATTGCGAGACCGGCGACCAGGGCGGCCATCGGCAGCAGCGTGCCCGACTTGCTGAACATCAGGGTGCTCGTGAACGCCAACCCCAGCGCCACGAGTACCCCGAACAGACGCAGCGTCCGCTCGCGCGCCCCGCGATGCGACGCCGAAAGAAAAATTGCGACCAGCACCAATTGCGCGAGGTTGCGAAAGAGTCCGGCAGGGATGCCCTGACGCCACCCAAGCTCGAAGGTCAGCAGATAGTAGGACGCGCCTCCACCCAACAGCAGCAGGGTCGTGATGACCCAGGTGGCCGGCAGCCGGCTCACGACCGCCGCCGTCTTCGCGGCCTGACCGCCGAGCCACGTCCCGCGCGACATCGCGGCCGTGAACAGCGCCATGGAAAACCCAATGGCATTGATGCCGTCGACCCGGAGCGCTTCAGGTGTCCCGATGGGAAAGTGCCCCAGGACTGCGGACACTTCCAGCTCGGACCCGTACGTCAGCATGGCCGAGCCGAACAGGAAGTACAGCGCAAACGCCGACAGGAACATCAGACGGTGGTCGGTCAGCACCTGCGCAAACTCCAGGCGCACCACCCGCACCAGCGTCGGCACCACGACCGCCAGCCCGACGAAACACCAGGCGCCGTGCACCCACCAGTCATCGGCGTAATACGACGGCCCCATCCAGATGGCCCAGACACCCAGCACGAAAAAAGCGAGCGCGGGCTTGATCCAGTACCCGCGCGGAATCACCTCGAGCTGCAGTGGCGGCGGTGCCGCCGAAGACTGCCGATTCATCGCTGGCCCCCCACCGCGCGGCGGAGCCCCTGCACCATCACCGCGACCTGCATCCGCCCAGAGGTGTCCCGCACGGCCACCGTCAATAACCCGGTCGCGAGCAGAGCAAGGCCCGCACGGACAATCCAGCTCAGATCAGCCATCTGCGTCTGCACCGCCGCGCACGCGACCACGATGGCCAGCACCGCCATCACATTGCGGCGGGAGTACGCAGTGGCCCCCCACCGCTGGTGCACAACAAACAGCGACACGCCTGCCATCAACAGCATGGTACCTGCCCGGGCGACGGCGGCGCCGAATAACCCCGCACTCGCGACCAGAACCATCGCGGAGGCCATCAGGGCGACCAGACCGGCCGACGTGGCATTGCGGCTGAATCGGCCGTCAGTGGCAATCTGGAGCAGGTGGTTCTGACAGGAAACGGTCAGGCCAATCAACCCGAGGCTCAACACGGCGAGCACCATCGAGCCGGCGCGAAACCCGGCCCCGAATGCCAGCTGCATCACCTCTGGCCCCAACCCGATGAGCAGCACCGCCGCGATGCCACAGAGAAGCAGTTGCATGTCCATGATCCTGCGGGCCAGGGCGACCGCTTGCGTCTTCTGCCCCTCACCCCACAACCGGGTCAGCTGTGGCGCCACTCCCCCTGTGGCCAGCATCACACCCTGGATGGCGCCTCCAAACAGAACCAGGGCGGCCGCGTAATGCGCCACGCCGGCATCGCCCAGATAGGCCCGGACGATGGGCATCTCGCCTCGCGACCAGACGAGGCTCCACAACAGCGCTGTCAGCCACATATTGATCGCGTATTCACGAATGCCCCGCCATCGCGTCGCATCGATCACCGTCGGTGGGCCGTCAAGCAGCCGGCGCGTCGAGGCGGACCCGACCACGGCCGCGCTGCCCGAGGCGAGCGCCATCAACCCGAAAACGCGGCTGGGCCCGTTCGCACCGAGGGGCATCCACAGCGCACCGGCGATGAGTACCACGGCGGCCACCACGCTGGCGCGGAATGCCAGGTCAAACCGCTGCATCCCAGTCAACGCCGCCGTTTGCATCGCCCACAATCCGCTGGTCATGGTCAGGAGTGCAAGCAGGGCGAGCCCGTTCGCATCAAGAGTCAAGCCAGACAGCGATGCGGCGAACGGCACAACGGCCGCGGCGAGCCATGGCAGGCCATGGGCGAATGGCCGCCAGCGCCGAACCACGGCCGCCAGCAGGCCGGGGTCGTGGCGGAACTCGGCGACGTAGCGACCGATGGCGCCCATGGCGCCAAGCGAACACACCATGAACGTAAAGTCCGCCAGCCACTGCCCGTAGGCATACTGGCCGAAATCCGTCAGCGAGAGCCGCCGCGCCAGGATACCGGCAAAGAAGAACCGTGCGGCCGTCAGGACGATGGCGGCTGCCGCAGCCCAGGCGGAGTGGCGCAGGATCGACACGATAGTCAGCGCTGCGACATCTAATCAGTGACCTGCACGCTCCGGGCCGCCGCGGCAATTCCGAGGCGGCACTGCTCGTAGCTCCACCCGGCCATCAGGTCGCGGGCCCGGCGCCCCATGTCGAGACGCTCGGCGTCACCCGTCAGCAACCGGCGGAGCGCGGCGGCCAGCGCAGCAACATCACCGGCCGGCATCAGCAATCCGGTGCGACCGTCATGCACCAGGTCCGGCACACAGCCGACCTCCGCGGCGACCACGACCGGAATACCCGCGCACATCACTTCATTCACGATCAGACCCCACGGCTCGCTCTCGGCGGGCAGCACAAACACGTCCGACGCCGCGTAGACCCTCGGCAACTCAGCCTGGTTCACAAAGCCGCCAAAGACCACCCGGCCGTCGAGATTGTATTCGACGACAAGCGCCTTGAGGGCCGCTTCCATCTCCCCTGTGCCGACCATCAGCAACGACGCGTTCACGCCGTCGTCGCGCAGGCGCGCGAGCGCCCGAATCACATCCTCGGGATGTTTGCGGGGAATGAACTTCGACGCAAACAACACCACGGGACGGTCCACCGGCAGGCCGAACCGCCGACGCATCGCCGCGCGTGCGTCCGGCGACAGTGCGGACGCCTCCATGAAGCGATCGTTGTCCACCGTGTACGGCACATCAAAGATTTTTTCGGACGGCACCCCAAGTGCGCGGTAGTACTCACGGTTGGCGGTACCGATGGCCAGGAATCGATCCACAAAGCGATACGCCAAGGACAACACGCCATCACGCACGCGCCGCTTCCACGGCTGCCGCCGCAGGCCCAGGTGTGTCTCGGACCGGAGGAACACCGGAATGCCGCGACTTCTGGCGGCGAGAAAGGCCAGGACATCCGCTGCGTAGGCATAGCCGTGCAGCACGATGGCGTCGTATTTCCCGCGGCGAATTTCGGTCCAGACCTCGGGACACACGAGCGACCAGAACCCCCCGGGCACACGGCTTCGGGCGTGGGTGCCAAGAAACACCGAACGATACCCGTGCAGCAGATCCACATCCCACTGGACGGCCTGCCCAAACCCGGGGTCCAGTCCGCCACGCAGACTGAAATCGCTGCAATAGAGCGCGGTCACCTCAAGTCCCGCATCGCGATTCAGGTACGCGTAGAGCGGAGCGAAGTACTGGATCGGGTGAGAGTTGATCACGGCCAGCCGGAAGGGCTTCGCCGTCACTGGCGGCTCCGCTGCCTGACAAACCGCTCGACTGCGTTCTGCCAGGTGGGCATCGTGACACCGGCACGGTGCAGTTTGGTATTCGACAGTGCGGCAAAGAGTGGACGCGGCGCGAGCCATTGCATCTCGGCCGCGCGCCCGGCCTGGAGACACGTCTCAGAAAAACCCCCAAGGCGCCGCAGATGGTCGGCCACCTCAAGCCACGTGGCGTGGCCGGTATTCACGCAGTGGTACAGACCGGCGGGCGCCTGGCGTTCGATGACCGCATGCGTGGCGGCAATCACGTCTTCCACGAAACTCGGTGACACCACGCGATCGCTGAAGGCCACCGCGGGCCCGCCCGACGCCATCTGAGCCCAGAGCCGGTCGATCGAACTGCCGGCCGTGTTGCCACCAAACAGGCTCTCGACCCGGAGGACATAATGCCGCGGGGCGTCGGTCGCCAATTGTTCTCCGAGCAGCTTGGTCATGCCGTACACGCTGCGCGGATTCGGGGCGTCGTCTTCGGTGTACGGGCGGTCGGTGTCACCGTCAAAGACAAAATCGGTGCCGTAGTGGACCAGCGTGGCCCCCTGTTCCGCTGCCACGCGGGCGAGCGTCCGCACGGCCCACGCGTTGGCCGCCAGTGGCGGCAGCGGCGCCGCCTGGGCGGCATCCACACGGTTGTCGGCCGCGCAATTGAGGATGACGTCAGGCGCGAAGCGCGCCATGACGCGGCGGACCTGGTCGCACTCAGTGATGTCGAGGTCTGCGCGCGTCAGTCCGGTCACAGTGTGACCGGCCGCCGTCCACGCCGCCACCGTCGCGGCACCGAGCTGGCCGGCCGCACCAGTCACGAGCACGTTCACGCCGACGCCGCCTCATAAAAGCGGGAGAGCGTGGCGACCACGTGCTCCTGCTGACCTTCCGTGAGTTCGCCATAAATGGGCAACGCCAGCGACTCTGCCGCCGCGCGCTCACTGTGGGGAAAATCTCCGGCGACATGACCCAGATCACGGAAACATTTCTGCAAATGGAACGGGACCGGGTAGTACACCTCACACCCGATGCCGGCGGCCTGCAGGAAGTCCTTGGCGGCGTCACGCCGCGGCAGCCGGATGATGAACTGATTATAGATATGGAAGGCTCCGGACTGCTCCACCGGCAGCACGATCTGCGACAGGCCGTGGGCGGCAAACAACGCGCGGTAGCGATCGGCGTTGCGCCGGCGTGCGGCCGTCCAGCCGGACAAGTGGGGGGCCTTCACGCGCAAGACCGCCGCCTGCAATTCGTCGAGTCTGAAGTTGCCGCCGATTTTGTCATGGTAGTAGCGCCGTTCGGCGCCGTGGCCACGCAGGAGGCGAATCTCGGCGCCGAGCGCGACATCCGGCGTGGTCACCAACCCGCCGTCCCCAAACGCCCCGAGGTTCTTTGAGGGGAAGAACGAAAAACAGCCGGCCGCGCCCATCGAGCCGGCCTGCCGCCCCTGCCAGGTGGCTCCGATGCTCTGACACGCATCCTCAATGACCGGCACGCCGGCGCTGGAGGCAATCGACAACAACGCGTCCATGTCCGCGCAGTGGCCATAGAGATGCACTGGCACAATCGCCCGGGTCTTCGGCGTCAGGGCGGCGGCCACTCCCGCAGGATCGATGTTGTAGGTCACCGGGTCGATATCCACGAGCACCGGGCGGGCGCCAAGCCTGCTGATGCAACCGGCGGTGGCGAAAAACGAGTACGTCGAGGTAACCACTTCATCGCCGGGCCCCACACCCAGTGCCATCATCGCCACCAGAAGCGCGTCGGTCCCCGACGACACGCCGACCGAGTCGGTGACGCCCAGCATTCCGGCCAGCTCGCGCTCGAGTGCCTGGGTTTCTGGACCCAGAATAAATCGCTGGCTGTCACACACGCGGGTGACCGCGGCAAGAATCTGCTCGCGCAGGGGTTCGTACTGCGCCTTCAAGTCGAGCAACGGCACGGGTGGGTGGGGTATCTGGGCTTCGCCGGGAACTGGCATGTCGCAGTAATTCTAACGCGCCACAGTCGGTCAACCGCGACTGAGGCATGGAATTGGCGTCCCCCACCCTGCGCCGACCCACGGTGAGTTAAGCTCACAGGCAGCCAGCCATGTCCCAACGTCTTAAATTGCGGGCGCGCGTCGCTCGCGCATTTCGAGGCCTGTCGACGGTACGCGGGTGGCAAGGCCTGGTCAACCGTTGTGTGCCTGATCACGAAGCCCGCTTTACGGTGTGGAACTCCGGCGACTGCTTCGTGGGTAATATCGGTTCGTTTGTTGATCGGCAGATGTATCTGTTCGGAGGCTACGAAACGGCCCAGATCGCGTGTTTTCTCTCGAAGACGCCCGGCCAGAGACGCGGAACAATTCTTGATATCGGTGCGAATGCCGGGACCCACAGCATGGCATTCGCTCGCCGATTCAACAGTGTTCATGCCTTCGAGCCTAACCCCGCGCTCTGGTCTCAATTCAGGGAGAACATGCGGCGGAACACACTATCGAATGTTCAACTTCATACCGTGGGCCTTGCAGACAAGGACGCGTTACTCACCCTCTACACGATCGATAAGCCCAATCCCGGGTTAGGCACATTTTCGACCGCCGAGCAATACGACCTTCCCCTCCAGGCTGCGGCCCGGTGCTCAGTGCGCCACGCCGCTGACTACCTTCAGGAACTCGGGATTCAGCGTGTCGACGCCGTAAAGATTGACGTTCAGGGATTTGAACCGGAGGTGCTGCGGGGCCTGGCCAGGGTCACTGCGCGCGATCGCCCGGTCATTTGGTGTGAAATCTCAGCTGGTACGCTCGAACAGATCGGCAGGCCCCAGGAGTTCAAATCGCTGCTACCCCGGGGCTATCGTTGTTTTCGCCTGCTTGAGCACCCTGGGTGGAGAGTGAGGGAGCCGATTCTGGAGGAGGCCGCCTTCACACTGCCCAAAGGCGACTACCTGCTCATTCCTGAAGAAGTCATGTAGGGCAGCGGCTGTGTTATCGTCCTGAACCGATGGCATCACGGCGCGCGTTAATTACGGGTATTTCCGGTCAGGACGGTTCGTATCTGGCCGAACTCCTGCTCGCCGAAGGGTACGAGGTCTTCGGACTCACCCGCCGGTTGTCCGCCTCGAACTACTGGCGCATCGAGCACCTGCTCGATCGAATCACACTCATCCCTGGCGACCTGCTGGATCAATTGTCCCTGATTCGTGCGCTCGAACGCGCCCAGCCGCACGAGTTGTACAACCTTGCGGCCATGTCCTTCGTGCCGGCGTCGTGGGACCAGCCCATGCTCACGGGTGAATTCAACTCCCAGGGTGTGACGCGGGTGCTCGAAGCGGTACGGGTAGTGGATCCGAAAATCCGTGTGTACCAGGCATCGTCATCCGAGATGTACGGCAAGGTGCGCGAGATTCCCCAGACCGAGCTGACGCCTTTTTACCCGAGAAGCCCGTACGGCGTCTCGAAGGTGTTTGCCCACTACATCACGGTGAACTACCGCGAAAGTTACGACCTGTTCGCGGTGTCCGGCATCCTGTTCAACCACGAGTCGCCGCGGCGCGGGCTCGAGTTTGTCACCCGGAAGGTCACCGACGGCGTCGCCCGAATCAAAGCCGGCCTGGCCACCCAGCTGGGACTCGGCAACCTCGATGCCCAGCGCGACTGGGGCTTTGCCGGCGACTACGTCCGCGCGATGTGGATGATGCTGCAGCAGGACGAGCCGGATGACTACGTCATCGCCACCGGCCAAAGTCACTCGGTCAGGCAACTGGTGGAGATTGCCTTCACCCATGCCGGCCTCGACTGGCAGCAGCACGTCGTCCTCGACCCGGCATTCATCCGCCCGGCCGAGGTGGACCATCTCATTGGCGATGCGTCAAAGGCCAAGGCACAGCTGGGCTGGGCGCCGACGGTGGACTTCGCCGGGCTCGTGACCATGATGGTGGACGCCGACCTGGCACGGTACGGCCGCTAACGGGTGACGATGGCGGGTGCGCCCCAGACGGCGAGGTCGTTGTCGGGCGTGGCCGCCCCTGCGCCGGCGCGGGTATTCAAAATAATCTCGACCTTCTGACCGGCATACGGCGACAAGTCGAGCAGAAGCGGGTACCACTGCCGGTCTACCGGATTCCCGGACGGATTGACGACCAGGCTGACGAGTTCATCGTACTTCCCGTTCGCCGTGACACCGACCATGAAGAGGACGCCGTCACCCGGCTTGGTCCAGGCTTCTTCGCGCACGCCCAGGCTGACATCCAGCCAGGCGTGAGGCGGCACGTCCTCCTGCCAGATGATTCGAGAGGGCTCTGAGACGGAGATCGACTTGAGCGTGTGGCCCGCGATCGTGACGTCGGCCAGCGTGAACGCGTCTGGACGGGGACGGGCCTGCGCGGCCTGCGGGAACCGATCGACCAAATCGGCGAACATCTCTGGCGAGCCCAACGAGCGGAACCAGACCACGAGCACCAGAGCGCCGAGGAGCGCCCCGGCGAGGAACCACTTCCACCGGGCGATCATTGTCCACATGTCTACGTGCCTCCCAGGAGTGACGTCAGGTATCGCCCGTATTCATTGTGGGGACCAAACGGCGCGGCCAGCCGCTCGAGTTGTGCGCCATCGATCCAACCCTGCCGGAAGGCGACCTCTTCGGGACAGGCAATCTTCAGACCCTGCCGGCGCTCAATGGTTTCAATGAACTGGCTCGCCTCAAGCAGCGACGTGTGTGTGCCGGTGTCGAGCCAGGCGTATCCACGCCCCATCACTTCGACCGCGAGTTCGCCGGCCTCAAGGTACCGCCGGTTGAGATCGGTAATCTCAAGTTCGCCTCGCGCGGAGGGCTGCTGCGTCGCGACAAACTCCGGGGCGCGGCTGTCATAAAAATACAGCCCCGTGACCGCAAAGGGTGATTGTGGCCGCGCAGGTTTTTCTTCGATGGACGTCGCGCGTCCCTGTCCATCAAACGCCACCACGCCGTACCGCTCGGGATCCTGCACATGGTAGGCAAACACGGTGGCCCCGGCGACGCGGTGGTTGGCCGACGCGAGCCGCTCCGGCAAATCGTGGCCGTAAAACAGGTTGTCGCCCAGGATGAGCACCGACGGTCCGCCCTGAAGGAAGTCGCGCCCAATGACGAACGCCTGCGCCAGGCCGTTGGGCTCCGGCTGCACGGCGTACGACAGTGAGAGTCCCCACTCCCGGCCGTCGCCCAACAGCGACTCAAAGATCGGTGTGTCGCGCGGCGTCGAGATAATGAGGATGTCGCGCACACCCGCCAGCATCAACGTGCTGAGCGGGTAGTACACCATCGGCTTGTCGAAGATGGGCAGCAACTGCTTTGAGACCGCGCGCGTCGCCGGATACAGGCGGGTGCCCGAGCCCCCGGCCAGAATGATGCCTTTACGAGATTCGGGCATGGGGAATCCTACCTGACCCGCTCTTTCACCGCTGCCCGTGTCTCCCGGTCTGCGTCACGTTTCTTGACCGTCTCACGCTTGTCGGGTGCCTTCTTGCCTTTCGCCAGGGCCACGGCCAGCTTGATCCGCCCACCCTTCAGATACATGCGCGTGGGCACCACGGTCAGGCCCTTCTCGGCCGTCTTGCCGATGAGCTTGCGCAATTCGTGTTTGTTGAGCAGCAGCTTCCTGGTCCGGCCCGGGTCGTGCGAGGCCGAACCACTGTGGCTGTACTGGCCGATATGCAGCTTGAAGAGGAACGCCTCGCCGCCTTCAATGCGGACGTAGCTGTCGCGGAGATTGACCAGGCCCTCGCGAATGGCCTTGACCTCGGTGCCCACCAGCACCATCCCAGCCTCGTAGTGCTCGAGCAGGTGGTAGTCGAAGGCCGCCTTGCGGTTCTCGGCCATCACGACGGGGGCGTCGTCTTTTTTTCCGGCAGGCGCCGGGGGGCGGGCCTGTCCGGTCTGATACGACGTGGTCTTGCTCACAACGCCACCATCCGCATTGATATTACAGCCTCGTCGGGAACGATCAGCGCATTCCGACGAGGTCGGCCACACGCTCCCCGATCGCCAGACTCGCGGTCAGCCCGGGCGAATCAATGCCCGCGGCATGCGTCAGCCAGGGATGCCTGCGGTCGGTGCGGATCAGGAAGTCGGCAAATCGATCGGTGGCCGGGTGCGCCTTCGCCCGGATGCCGCTGCCGCCAAGGCGCAGGTCGTCCAGCGTGACGGCCGGCAGCAGGCGGCGGGTCGGCTCGAGAAACGCCGTGAGCGGTTCGCGGTCGGCCTCGTAGTCGTCTTTGCGCGACTGGTAACGGATGGTCGGACCGACCCACACGGTGCCGGCCACGGTGCGCGTCAGGTGCACACCCAGCCCATGGCCCGAACCGTGCGGCACGGGATAGACGAGGCCGTGGATGAGTCGCGAGGCCTTCGGTGTCAGTTCCGCGTACTCGCCGCGGCAGGGATAAATGGTGAACGGCTCCCCATCACACACGCGCGACACGTCGTCCGCATAGAGACCGGCCGCGTTGACGATCGCGTCGGCCTCGATGCGCTCGAGGGGTGTC
>JBKJQX010000068.1:0-7596 GCA_046594875.1 Vicinamibacterales bacterium | reverse complement strand
CAACGATCAGCAGCCGTCTTCGTGGGATCCGACCGGCAAGTTCCTCGCGTACACGGAAATCCGGGCGAACACCTCGCGGGATGTGATGATCCTGCCGGTGGAGGGCGACGCCAACCTTGGATGGAAGGCCGGCACGCCCATCGTGTTCAAGGCAACGGCTGTCAACGAGAGGGAACCGGCGTTTTCGCCGGACGGCCGATGGGTCGCCTACCTCTCGCTGGAGAGCGGCACTTACGAGCTCTACGTGAGTCCATTCCCTGGACCGGGTGCTGCCGTTCCGGTGACTTCAGGTGGCGGCATTAATCCGCGATGGTCAGCGACCGAGAAGGAGTTGCTGTTCGGGAACAAGGGCAAGATTATGTCTGTGCCGTACACCGCGGGCGACACGTTCGTACCGCGCTCGCCGCAGCTCTGGGCGCCGCAAGACGGATTTATCTTGCCGACCTTCGACATCCATCCCGACGGCAAACGGGTGATCATCGGGCGCGGCGATGCGGTGGCCTTTCAGGCGGCGGTCTACGCGCGAGACAAGATCGTGTTCTGGTCGGGGTTCTCCGACTACTTGCTGAAAAATGTCGTGACGAAAAGATGAGCCTCACTCCCGGTACCCGTCTCGGCCCCTATGAAGTTGTCTCCGCCATTGGCGCCGGAGGCATGGGTGAGGTGTATCGCGCGCGCGACGCGCGGCTGCAGCGCGACGTCGCCATCAAGGTCCTGCCCGAGGCCTTTGCCACCGACGAGGCGAGGCTCAGTCGATTCGAGCAGGAGGCGCTGGCCACCGCCGCGCTGAACCATCCCAACATCCTCGTGGTCTTCGACATCGGCCGCGAGGGTCGCATCGCGTACGTCGTGGCTGAACTGCTCGAAGGGCAGACACTGCGCGAAGTTATTGAGGCCGGTCGACTGCCGCTGCGCAAGGCCGTCGACTACGCCTCGCAGATCGCCTCGGGCCTGGCTGCCGCACACGCCAAGGGCATCGTCCATCGAGACCTGAAGCCGGAGAACGTGTTCGTCACCACCCAAGACCGCGCCAAGATCCTGGACTTCGGCCTGGCGAAATGGAGCCCGGCCTCCGTGGACGTAGAAACAAGAATCGCGCGCACCGGGCCCGGCATGGTGCTGGGCACGCTGGGCTACATGGCGCCCGAGCAAGTGCGCGGTCAGGCGGTGGATCACCGCGCAGACATCTTCAGCTTTGGCGCAGTGCTGTACGAAATGATCGCGGGCTGTCGCGCATTCCAGGGCGCCACCGCCGCTGACACGATGACGGCGATTCTGAAGGAGGCGCCGGCGGATGTCACCGACAGCGGCGTTGCCGTGCCGTCATCTCTGGCACGCGTCGTCGATCGCTGTCTTGAAAAGGCGCCCGCCTCGCGTTTCCAGTCGGCCAGCGATCTCGCGTTTGCGTTGCAGGCGTTGGGATCGGACGCGCGATCGGGCAGCAGTATCTCGGCCGCGTCTGCGGGGCTGCCGAAGGCGCGAGAGAAACAACCGTGGATGCGTGTCGCCGGTGTGGCCCTTGCTGTCCGCTCTTCCAGTCCGCGATCGGGAGCGAGAGCGGACTTGGCACGCGCGCCCACCCACCACCGGCCGCTCATCTGGTGGTGCACCATTCACGGTGCTCGTGAACTGGCGATCGGCGTTGGCCAAAGGTGTGCGTCCGGTGGACGCCGACGGCGGCAGGTGAAGCTGAGCCTCAGCGCACAACCGTCCGCACGACCATCGTCAACGGCGACGGGGCCAGATCGTCGCTGTCTCGATGACCGTGCCGCCTCCCTGATGGACCAGGGCATCGCCTCCGTCAGGGCTCACGTCAGACACACCAGAAGAAATAGAATGACCCAATGACGGGCCTACACATGGAAGCGCTCGCTGCCGCCCTCGATCGTGACCCGCGGATCGCGTACGCGCTGGTGTTCGGGTCGGTCGCACGGGGCGAGGCGCATCACGCCAGCGACATCGATGTGGCGATCGGCCTGGTCCCCGACGTGGTCCTGGGCGCACTCGACGTCGGCCAACTGGTGAGCGATTTGGAGCGCACAGTTGGGCGCATGGTCGATGTGGTGCTCCTCGACGAGGCGCCCCCCGCGCTGGCGTACCGGGTGTTCCGCGACGGCACGGTGGTGAGCGTCCGCGACCGGTCTGCGCTGGTGGCGCGCCGCGTCCGGGCGATTCTG
Source organism: Vicinamibacterales bacterium (assembly GCA_046594875.1). GTDB lineage: Bacteria > Acidobacteriota > Vicinamibacteria > Vicinamibacterales > SCN-69-37 > SYFT01. The sequence continues at coordinate 5,419 of JBKJQX010000068.1, read as the reverse complement.
GACTACCTCGACTATCGTCCGTTCGAGCACGCGTTTGTTCGCGGAGTGTTGCAGGCCCGTAGTTGACGCGGCCGTCCTCGCGCGCAAGATCGCAACGATTCGTGATGCCGTGGCTCGCATTCGCGAGGTACTGCCCGACACACCCGCAGAGTTCCTTAGGCGTGTCGCCTCCGGCGATCGGCGCATGCGTGGAGGTCGTCCGATGTCCGATCACGTGACCGTTGAACAGCTGAAGGGATTCCTGGACGCTTTCAATCGCCACGATCTGGAGGCGATCATGGGCCACTTCGCGGACGACTGCGTGTTCTACATGCCGCGAGGCACTGACCCTCGGGGCGACCGCTACGTCGGAAAGGACCGCGTGCGGGCGGGCCTCGCCAAACGCTTTGAGGGCATTCCGGATGTGCACTACGGGGACGATCGGCACTGGGCGTGTGGGAACTTCGGAGTCTCTGAATGGACGCTGACGGGCACTTCAGCCTCTGGGAAACGCATCGAAGTGAGGGGCGTTGACCTTCTGGAGTTCGTGAACGGCAAGATCACGCGCAAAGATTCCTTCTGGAAGATCGTAGAGTAAGGCCTGGTGGAGTACACCCAGTCATTGGGAGGCCGGCCGTGAAACAAGTGTTTGTCGCGCAGCATCCCACTGAAGCGCACTTGGTAAAAGGCCTGCTGGAATCGAACGGCATTGCCGCTGATGTCCACGGCGAAAGCCTCTTCAGTGCGCGGGGAGAAGCGCCCGTGACGCCCGACACACTGCCAACCGTCTGGGTGGTAGACGATGGTCAGGCGGCGCGTGCGCTGGAGGTTCTGGCCGGGTACGGGCCGGGGCACAGCCCGGACGCGAGCCATGGCGGCGCGTGGACCTGTGCCAACTGCGGCGAGACGCTTGAGTCGCAGTTCACGGAGTGCTGGCGCTGCGGAACTCTGCAATCGGAGAAAGGCGGCGACCGGAGTGTCTCTTGATCATCTGCCCATTGAGGAGCGCTTTGTGCGGGCCTCAGGGCCCGGCGGGCAAAACGTCAACAAGGTGTCAACGGCCGTCGAGTTGCGCCTCGACGTCGGTCGCGCGGATCTGCCAGCCGCGGTCAAGGCGCGGCTCCGGGTGCTGGCAGGCCGACGGATGGTGGGCGACGACATCCTGCTGATCGACAGCCGCGTCCATCGCACGCAGGCGCAGAATCGCGAGGCCGCCCGTGTGCGGCTCGAGAACCTGCTGACGGAAGCCGCGGTGCGACCCAAGGCCCGACGCAAGACCAAGCCGACCGTGGCCTCGCGTGAACGGCGGACCGACGCCAAGGTCATGCGGGCGAGGGTGAAAGAAAGCCGTAGGAAAGTTGGGAAATCAGGAGATTAGGAACTGGGGAACTGGTTCCTAACTCACTTCAGCAAAAATGCACGTCGCTCATCGGCGAACGCCTTGAGACTCGCTGTCTCAGCATCGATGCCGTTCGTGAACTGCTCGTTCGTCGTGAGCTTCTTCGTGTCACGCATCACTTCAGTCTCGATGAGCGCGCGGTGCTTCGCCACGATCGGGCCCAGCACCTTCCAGTCGAGCCACCGCTGGGCAATGTCTTTCACGTAGCCGGCATACCGCGCCTTGAGCGCCGGCACCGCCAGCAACTTCGACAGCAGGGGCCGGGCGGGGTTGTCGATGCCGGGGAACATGTCGAGCGTCACGCCCGCGCCACCCCCGCGACCGCCGCCTGGCGGCATCGGCATCGGCGGCATGGGCTGACCGCCGCCTCCAGGAGGTGGCGGCATCATCATGCCGCGTCCCCCTTCGGGACCACCGCGCCCACCGCCAGGCCCGCCGGGCCCTCCGCCGTTGTAGAACGTCTCGTTGGTGTCGTGCGGAAGGATGTGAAAGCGGCCTTTCGGATCCTGGTAGATGTTGTAGTCGCTTGCACGCACCCAGTAGCCGTCGGAGTTGACCAGGGCCACGTCGAGCGCCAGGAACTTCAGCGCGCCGTCGATGTCGAGGAGCGGCGACAGCGTTGTCTCGAGCGTATCGGCCGGCGTCGTGTTGAGCACCTTCGTCATCTGGATGAAGTCGGCCCACGCCTTCGGCGTGTCCTTGCTCTTGATTTCATACAGCGCCTTGTACGGTGCCACGTCCTCGCCGAGGTACTCCAGCCCGCCCCGGCCGCCGGGGCTTCCGGGCACTGTCCACCGCATACCTTCGGTGGTCGTGAAGTGATCGCGGAGCCACTCCTTGTTGAACTGCTGGGTGCTGGGATACACGCCCCAGTTTTCACCGTTGATCACTACGCGCACGAAGTTGGCGTGTCCGGCCTGAAGATACTGCCGGGCAATCTGCTGGTAGAGCACCGCCCGCATGAGTGTGGGGTCGCCGTTGGAGTTCAACAGGTTCAGGGTGCGATATCCGCCAGGCACCGCCTGGTTTTCGTGCACGAAATTCATGGCGACGTTGAGCGATCGCTTCGACGCGGCGGGCACCATGAAAAATGACGATGCGCCACGGAAGTGGACGCCGACGTCGCGATACGTCTTGCCATCGACCACGAGTGTTGCCGGCACCTCAACGTCGGTGTTATTGAAGGCGGCCATCTCCTCTTCCCAGTCCGCGTTCTCGAACGTGAAGAACAACGTACGCATCGTGCTCAGGTCATAGAACGGCGTCGTCGCAGGTGTCACATCGGCGGGGGTGATCGCGATCCCCGGCGTGGCCGGCGCCATGCCCCGCCCCCCACGGCCACCCGGCATTGGCCCGCCTCGGCCACCGCGCACACCTGCGGGGTTGGCCGCCATGAACTCACGGGCAGCCTTGCGTTCTTCGGTGTTGAGGCGCCCGTTTCCATCCTTGTCGAACTGGGCCACGAGCTTGCGTTCGCCCATCTGCATACTGCCGGGGCCCTGTGCTGTCATGGGGCCGGCACTCACGGTGACGGCAAGGAGTGCGAGAGGCAGGAAGTGGCGTTTCATGGCGATGTCCCTGTTCTAATCCGTTTCAGGCGTATCCCGGAAGAGGTCTATTTCCTGGACGCCATCGATGCGGTTCAATGACTTCACGAGTTCATCAGGCGAGCAGCCCGGTTTGAGCCGTGTGGTATACGAGACGTCGATGGCCAGACCCTGGCGAGCGGTCTTGATGGACCGAAGGTGCCGTTGTTCGAGGTGAGTGTCGAGCAGAGGCCCCAGCAGCGGCTCCAGATCAACGCCGGTCGCCATGCGAATGGTGAGCGTGAATGAATCGAGCGGGCCAACACCGCCAGCCACGACGTCTTTGGGCCGCATCAACGCCGCCGCCGTGCCGACCACGACCAGGCCGATGCCGGCCACCCAATGGTCGTTGGCGCCCACCGCCATGCCGACGACGACCGCGAAGATGACAAACGCGGTGTCCTGGGTATCGCGGACGACGGTGCGGAAACGTACGATGGAGAGTGCCCCAACGAGGCTGAAGGCCCGCGCCACGTTGTCGCCGATCACCTGCGTCACCATCGCAATCAGCACCGACAACAGCACCAGGGTGGCTGGGAAAGTGGGTGAGGCGTCGGTGAGGTCGCGCGTGTGCCGGTAGGTCCAGGCGACCACGCCGCCGAGCAGCGCGGCAATCACCAGTCGGATGAAGACATCAAGCGGCACGAGTGCCGGCCCCGGCTGCAGCACATTGGTCAGGAAGCTGGGCATGTGGTGCTCTCCTCGGATGCGGGATCCGACGCCAAACCGAGCGCGGCCATGGAGAGCCGGTACTTGGAGACAGGCGCGGGTTGCAGACCGAACTCTTCGACGAGCGCCTTGAACACCGCGGGCAGGCCCACCCGGTACTTCAGTTCGAGGATGATCTTGCCGGCGAGCACCGGTTGGCTGGCGCCAACCTGGAACTCGCGGCGCCCGGTGGGCCACGCTTGAAGATTTTCATCCATCGTGAGCCTTGCGAAGCCGTAGGGCGTGGGCGCTAGTCGGGCGATGCGGTCGTATGCCACCTGGCAGACTGGCGCGAGTCGTCGCGCCGCGAGCCGATGGCCAAACCACGCACCCGGCCAGTCGCCGGGCCAGGAGTCAGGACCGGATTCCAGGAGTGGGAGGTCGCCGATGGGCACGAGTGTCCGGCGCTTTGTCAGAAGGTTCTTTGTCCGGAGCTTCCGCTCGAGGAAGACCATGTCCGAGTCGGCGTAGCGGCGAACGCGGTACTTGGACCGCCCAAACGAGCCGCGGCGGAAGAAGACGTCCTGGGCCGCCGTGTCGGCATACAGGCTGGTGATGCGGTAATGGTCGGCCGCATCGCCGGATCCATGCGGGTCGGGGGGCAGTCGACCCCGCGCCCAGGTTCGAATGGCGTCGGCTTCCGATGGTGCGAGGAGGAACTTGACCTCGGCGGCGAAAGGGCGGTGTTCTCGGGATTCTTCGGACATCGGCGCGGCTGCAAGCTTAGACCGAAACCTGCAGATGTTTATTCCCTTGTTACACGAAACCCCTGAAAATGGGGGGGCGGAGTATGCCCCCCCGGTTCCGTCGTGGTGCTATTTGAGCCGCAGTCCCACCATCACGGCGATAGTGCGGTTCTTCCCGTCGTCTCCCGGGGTAGTGGCAATGCTGGACAGCCCGAGGATCGCCACCGGCAGAAAGCACCCGGATTGAGTGTCACAACGGTTTCGTCACCGTGAACGTTTCGCGTTGTCCTGTCGCGCATACGGACATTTGTCGGGCAAAAATACTGCGCGGGAGGACTGCGCCGACCTTGCAATTTCTGCAATGCCGTTGACGGATCGGGCTCTGTACGTCCGATTAATTCGAGCCCGTATCTTGCATGGCACGTGGCATGTCCTTCGCGCCGCTGCTCTCCCTCGTCGTCTTGGCGGGCGTGACCGCGGGTCTTATCTCGCACGTGGAGAGCGCCGCCGCCGCGGCCATTGCCACCTTCACGCTGGTTTTGGCAACTGCCCTTGGGCGGAGTAGTGGGCGATGGGGCTACTGGTGCGCCTGGTGCGCGGTTGGGGCGGTAGCCATGACCTCCGGCGCGTCTGCGCGTGATGCCGCCCTCGCTCCGGCGCCGTCGTTGATCGCGGACGCCGCTGAACCCATCCTTGTTGCTGGTCGTCTGCGGCGGGATGCGTCGATGGGAGAGTCCGGTGTCCGCCTGGAACTCGACGACGTACGGCTGGAGGTGTTGGGTGACTCACGGGGGGGGCTCGACCGTGTTCAGGTACTCATAATCGTCAACGGCGAACTCGCGGCCGGGTCGGTTGGGGAGTGGACCGCGGGTCGCCGCGTCAGAATGCCGGCCCGGCTTCGGGTGCCCTCTGTGGTGCGGAATCCAGGGTCGCCGAGCCCCACGTGGCAGCGACTCACGCGCCCGTTTGACATGGTGGGTACGGTGAAGAGCGCTGCACTGGTGCAAGTGGAGCGTGGCACCGCCTGGCAGGAGGCGGCGGCAGCCGTGCGCCGCCATGTG
>JBKJQX010000185.1:0-14604 GCA_046594875.1 Vicinamibacterales bacterium | reverse complement strand
CTCATCCCGAACACCTCACGCTCCTCGAAGAGTGGCTGAGGAGCTACCGGCCGGATGAGCTCTTTGACGAGCAGGGACGGCTCACACCGGAACTGGCGGAGCTTGCACCCAAAGGCGAACGCCGCATGGGGGCGAATCCGCATGCCAACGGCGGCATGCTGCTGCGAGATCTGCGCATGCCGGATTTTCGCGACTACGCGTTCGACGTGCCAGCGCCGGGAGTGCGCGGCATCGGCGACACGCGCGTGCTGGGGCCCTTCCTGCGCGACGTCGCGACGCTCAATGATGAGCAGCGCAATTTCAGGGTCTTTGGGCCCGATGAAACGATCTCAAACGGCCTGGGGGCACTGTTTGAAGCCACCAACCGCCAATGGGACGCCGCGACCACGCCCAACGACGAATTTCTCGCGCCGACCGGACGCGTGGTGGAAATGCTCAGCGAGCACCAATGCGAGGGCTGGCTGGAGGGCTACCTGCTCACTGGGCGCCACGGCCTCTTCAACTGTTACGAGGCGTTCATCCACATCGTCGATTCAATGTTCAACCAGCACGCGAAGTGGCTCAAGGTCACGTTGGAGCTGCCCTGGCGGCGCAAGATCGCGTCGCTCAATTACCTGCTGGCCTCGCATGTCTGGCGCCAGGACCACAACGGTTTGACGCATCAGGATCCCGGTTTCATCGACGTCGTCATGAACAAGAAGGCCGAGATCGTGCGGGTGTACCTTCCGCCGGACGCCAACTGCCTGCTGTCAGTCATGGATCACTGTCTGCGAAGCCGCCACTACGTGAATGTCGTCATCGCGGGCAAACACCCGGCGCCGCAGTGGTTGACGATGGACGCGGCGGTCAAGCACTGCAGCGCGGGCATCGGCATCTGGCAATGGGCCAGCAACGATCAGGGTGTGGCGCCCGACGTGGTCATGGTCTGCTGTGGCGACGTACCGACGCTGGAAACGCTCGCGGCCGTCTCGCTCATGCGCCAGCATCTGCCAGACCTGAAGATCCGCGTGGTCAATGTCATCGACCTCATGAAGCTGCAGCCGGACACAGAACACCCACATGGCTTGAGCGATATGGATTTTGACGAGCTGTTCACCAAAGACAAGCCGGTGATCTTCGCGTTCCACGGTTACCCCTGGTTGGTCCATCGCCTGACCTATCGCCGCACGAATCACGAGAACATCCATGTGCGTGGCTACAAGGAAGAGGGCACGATCACCACCGCCTTCGATATGACAGTGCTCAACGATCTTGACCGCTTCCATCTGGTGATGGACACCATCGATCGACTGCCACAGACCGGGGAGGCGGGGTTGTACTTGAAGCAGCAGCTCAAGGACAAGTTGATCGAGCACAAGCAATACATCAAGAGCTACGGCGAAGACATGCCGGAGATCAGGAACTGGACGTGGGCAGGATGAGCATTTTCCTCATTCGTCACGGTGAGACGGAGTGGTCGCTCTCGGGCCGGCACACCGGCCGGACGGACATTCCGCTAACCGAGCGCGGCGAACAGGACGCACGCACGCTGGGGGCACGGCTGCGCGACCGCACGTTTGTCCGGGTGTTCACCAGTCCACTCCAACGCGCGCGACGGACGTGTGCTCTGGCTGCGCTCGTGCCCAAGGCCGAAGTTGCCGCTGACCTGGCGGAGTGGGACTACGGCGAGTACGAAGGACAGTTGTCTGCGGACATTCGCCACACGCGACCTGATTGGAATTTGTTTCGGGATGGATGTCCTGGCGGTGAAATACCGGCGCAGGTATCCGAGCGCGTCGATCGGTTCATCGCCCGTCTGCGCGCGCTGGACGGCAACGTCGCACTCTTCTCGCACGGCCATCTCGGGCGTGTGCTGGCCGCGCGATGGCTTGGGTTGCCGGTGGCTGACGCGCAGAAGTTCCTGCTGGGCACGGCCTCGCTCAGCATTCTCGGCTCCGAGCCCAGTCATCCCGAGGTGCCGGTCATCGCGTTATGGAACTCGAGCAGTGAATCCGGCTCGTTGTAGCCCTTCGGTGATGTAGCGGCACCGGCGCATCACCTGCCATAACAGCCCTGTACGATAATTCTCGACCATGAGCACGGTCGGCCCTTCATTCAGGCCGAAATGCCACGGCGAGACCCAGCCGTGGGGATTGCCGGACGTAGTGGGATACGTCGGATTGAAGGACGCCTTGAAGCCGTAGCGGTTTGACGCGGTGAGTTTGAGGCCGTGAATGCAGTAGTCGAGCGCCGGCAGCACGATCTCGGGCGCAAATGGCAGCGATGCCGCCACCGCCCACGCCGCAATGGTCCCGTCGTCTGGTCCGTACGGCACGCCGCGTCCGATGTAATCGAAGAACTGGCGCTCGATACCATTTACGACACGTGTTTCTGGACCCGGACCTTCGCTCGCCGTCAGGCCCCAGCAATGTTGGTTGTAGTGCGCGAACTTGAGTGGGTTCTCGATGGCGTACGCACGTTGCACATAGGTCGCGCGCCGGCTGTTCTCGAAGTAGTCGATGCCTTTCGCACGCATGAAGGCGTCCTGAATGCCGCGAAAGTCGATCCACATGTGCGAGAGCTGGTGCGTGAAGAGCGGTCCTGCGTAGAGATAGTCATATCCGTAGCTGTGTTCCCAGCGGTAGGTGGACGCCCACGCGGTGTAGCTGCTTTCGGGTAGCGGATACGTTGGCGAACCGAGTCCCAGCACATACAGGAAGAGCGCCTCGTCGTAGCCTTCCCACCGCCATGGCAAGAATCCGCCCTCTGGCGTCCACCCGTGGGTGACCGTGGCGCCGCTGTCTTGCGCCCACGTCCAGTCAGCGCGCAGGTACAGCGCTTCGCCGAGGTCGCGTATTTCCCGTTCCTCAGGCGTGTCCGCGTCAAAGTACGCCCCAGCGGTCAGCGCCCCGGCAAACAGAATGGCGCTGTCAACGGTCGACAGTTCGCATTGCCACGCGCGCCGGCCCGTCTGCATGTTGAGGAAGTGATAGTAGAAGCCGCGATGGCCTGTGGCATCAGGCTCAGGCCCCTGGTGACTGTCACGGAAGAATCGCAACGTGGCCAAAGTGACTGCGATGGCCGCCGGCCGCGTGATGAAGCCCCGCTCGACACCGACCGGGTATGACGACAAGGCGAGGCCCGTGGCGGCAATGCTGGCGGGCCAATCGGGCGCGGTCTTGTCGCGCACCAGTCCATTATGTGGATTGGTCTCGTGCAGAAAGTAGCTGAAGCTGTGGCGCTGAAGCGACTCCAGCACGTCGTTGGTCGCGACGCCGGTGTGGTTCATGGTTTCAGCGGCTGCGCGTCTCTTTCAGGGGCGCCCGCCAGCCTCGTCCTCTTGAGTAGCAGGGCATTCACAGCCACCACGAGCGTGCTGCCGGACATAGACAGTGCGGCCACCTCAGGACTCAGCACGAAGGGAAAGAAGACGCCGGCGGCGAGCGGAAACGCGATCGCGTTGTACCCGACCGCCCACCACAGATTCTGGTGCATCTTTCTCAGTGTCGCGCGCGACAATTCGATCGCGGCGACGATGTCGTAGGGGTCGCTCTTCATCAGGACGACATCGGCGCTTTCTATCGCCACGTCAGTGCCGGCGCCGATGGCAAACCCTACATTGGCCTGGGTGAGCGCGGGCGCGTCGTTGACACCATCGCCCACCATGCCAACCTTCTTCCCGGTGGCTTGCAGTTCCTTGATCTTCTCGGCTTTTTGCGCCGGCAGCACATCGGCCAGAACGCTGTCGATACCCAAATCGGCCGCGATGCGCGTGGCCGTGGCCAGATTGTCGCCGCTCAGCATCACGACCTCGATCTTCCGCTCGCGCAGCTTCGCGACCGCGGCCTTGGACGTGGGACGGATCGCATCGGCAATCGCGATAAGGCCAATCACCTGACCGGCCTGGGACACATGGACGACGGTGCGGCCCTCGCCCTGCAGGCGGGTGGCTTCTGCCTCGAGGGGGCCGAGCGCAAGCTTCTGCGTGTCCATCAGCAGCCGGTTGCCGAGATACACCGTTCCGCCGGCGGTCTCGGCGCGCGCACCCATGCCGTCGAGACTTTCGAATCCTGTCGGCGCCACGACGGTGAGGTCCTTGGCACGACGCAGGATGGCTTGGGCCAGCGGATGCTGCGACCCTTGTTCGACGGCGGCCGCGGCGGTCAGCAACACGTCTTCGGTGATGCCCTCGGCCGTGACCATTGCCACCACCTCCGGCTGGCCGACCGTGAGCGTCCCGGTCTTGTCGAAGACGATCACGTTGAGTTTGGTGGCGTCTTCGAGCGCCGAGGCGTTCTTGAAGAGGATGCCCCTTGTGGCGCCCAGGCCCGTTCCCACCATCACCGCCATGGGCGTGGCCAGCCCCAACGCATCCGGGCACGCGATCACAAAGACCGTGATGCTGAGCGTCACCGCGAACAGCAGCGGCTGACCGATCCACCAGAACCACACGGCAAAGGTCGCCAGACCGATGACCATGGCGGCGATGACGAGCCATTGCGCCGCTTTGTCTGCCAGCAGTTGCGCCGGCGCCTTGGAGTTCTGCGCGTCCTGCACCAGCTTGACGATTTGTGACAGCGCCGAGTCGGCGCCGACCTTTGTCGCTTTGTAGCGGAAGCTGCCGCTCTTGTTGATGGTGGAGCCGATCACGGTTGCGCCAGGACCTTTCTGCACCGGCATCGACTCGCCTGTGAGCATGGACTCGTCGACCAGTGACTCCCCCGTCTCCACCGTGCCGTCGACCGGGATCTTACTGCCCGGCCGGATGACCACGATCTCGCCGGCCAGAACCTCGGCCGTGGGCACTTCAGTCTCGGCGCCGTTGCGAATCACCGAGGCCTTTGTTGGAGTGAGATCCATCAGCGCCTTGATGGCCGACGAGGCGCCGGCACGCGCACGCATTTCGAGCCAGTGGCCCAGCAGGATAAACACCAGCAGGACGGCGACGGCTTCGAAAAATTGTCCGCCCGCATTGAAGAAGAACGTGCTGCCGACACTGAAGACGTACCCGGTGCCGACGCTGAGCACAATCAGCGCAGCCATGCCCACGGTGCCCTTCCTGAGCGCACGCCAGGCGGAGACAAAGAACGGCCAACTCGGATACAGCACCGCGGCGCTGGCCAGGAAAAACAGCCACAGGTTGAGATCGAGCCCGAATGGCGGCGCGGGCGCCTTGAAGAACTCGCCCATCGGGGCGTAGACAAAGATGGGCACTGTGAAGATCAGACAGATCCAGAAACGGTTACGCATGTCGCGCACCATCGCCGGAAGGTCCGTGCCGCCATGCCCCATCTCATGCGCCATGTCCGCCGGCATGGCGGGCTGCGCACCCGCCTTGGTGTGGCCCTCATGGCCGGTGCCTGCAGGAGGCGCGGGTGCGGGCCCCTCGCCCGAGGGGGCAGGTGTTGTCGTTGCTGCGCCCACGGCTGCTGGTGATGGTGCCGGTGTGTCCGGCTTTGCTGATGCGGCGGGTGGAGCGTCCGATGTGGGTGCATGCCCACGCCGACGCACGGCCGACTTGATATCAGCCACGTCGAGTCGTGTTTCGTCGTAGCGCACGGTGGCGCTTCCTGCAGCGTGATTCACGGTCACACTGCCGACCCCTGGCACCTCGCCAATCCACGTCTCCACGTCGGCCACGCTCAGCACCGAGAGCATGTCGTGGACGTCAATGACGCTGGTCTTCATTCGACCTTCTGGAGTCGCTTGGACATCTTGTGTTTCGCCGGGCGCTCAGCGTGGCTCTGTCCTTCGTCCCAGACCATTTCGCATGCGGCCGCAGGCGTGGATGCACCGGCCCGCCACAGCCAAGCCACGGGCAGGAAACGATCTTTCTGGGGTGCGATGGCTGCTGTCGGCTGGAAGGACACTTCCAAACCGGATTCCACCTGCATGACGCCATCGGGAAGCGGCCGAAACTCACCCGTGCGTTCGTCGTGCATGTGCGGCATGAAGATGCCGAGGTTGTACTCAGAGAGCCTGCGGAGCAGATCCTGGACTGCCGGTAGATCGATGGCCGCCTGAGCCGTTCTCATGGCCTGGGGCAAGCCAGCGGTACTTGCACGTGACACGTTCGGTGTCGTCATGGCGTTTTCCTGTCGTCTTTGTGTTCCCCGCCGTGTGGTTCGCCAGCGGGTTTGGCGGCCGCGGGCGCCGCGGCACTCGCGGGCGCGGTCACAGCGGCGGCCGGGGCTGATTTCGGTTCGGCGGGTGCCGGGGGTGCCGGCGGCGCGGCGGATTCATACCCACCCTGGCGCACGGCCGACCTGATATCGGCGATCTCGAGCCGGGTTTCGTCGTAACGTACGGTGGCGCTTCCGGCCGCGAAATTCACGGTTGCGCTTTCAACGCCTGCTACGTCGGTCAGCCGCTGTTCCACTCCGTCAACGCTCAATACCGACAACATGTCGTGCACTTCAATGACACTCGTTTTCATCGCATCTCCTTACCGGTTGCCGTAGTCTCAAGCATCATGTGATGAATCGTCGCAATCTGAAGCCAGATGGCGATGAGCACGAGAATTCCGGCGCAGAACAACGCGTCTGTTTTGGTCACGCCGAGGACAAGGTTATCGGAGCCGCCGACAACGGCGCTCGCAAACGAAATGACGCCGGCAAAGCCCACGATCACGCTGCCAACATGCAGGAGTTTTGATGGTTTCATACAGGCAGCATGGGGCAGTCGGCCGGAAGATGTCTGTGCTCCTGTGAACACTGCTCATCTCGTCGGAAGGCAAATGCGCCTGAATTAACGGGAATTAATCCCCGTAGCTGACTGCGCCATTCGTCTCTTAAGATGTTCGCTGTTGGTCGCCGCGCAGCAGGACGGCGCAGCCGATGAGCGCCACGCCAGCCGACATCCATTGCGCCATCGTCAGACCCAGCGCAACCTCGGGATTCACGCGGATGAACTCGAGCACAAATCGAAAGCCGGCGGCCAGCACGAGGTAGCGGCCAAGCACAGCGGCGTCAGCGAGGCCCCGACGCCGCCAGCGGATCAGCAGCCACGCCAGACCGGCCAACCACGCTGCCTCGTACAGTTGGGTGGGATGCACCCGTTCGAAGACTGGCGGGAGCCCCTCGGGAAAGGCGACGGCCCATGGCAGGTTGGAGGGCCGGCCATAGTCATCTCCGACGAAAAAGCAACCGATGCGGCCGATGAGATGCCCGATAGCCAGTGCGGGAGCGGCCGCCGACAGGATGGGCAGGAGCGGTAAACGTTTCCTCAGGACGAGCGCGATACCCGTCCCGACCCCGCCGGCAAATCCGCCGAACCAGCTCAGGCCACCTCGCGACAATACCAGATCGAGAAACGGCTCTTCGTGCCGATGCTCCACCGCCCAGAGCAACTTCGCCCCTGCGAATCCCCCCAGCATCGCCAACAGCGCCAGGTCCGAGGCGCTCTCCTGGAGTCCAGCGGTGCGAAGCTCTCGGGAGAAGACGTACCAAGCCACGACCGTACCGACGGCGACCAACGCGCCGAAGCTGGTGATCTCAAACTGCCCGAGACGAAACAGGACTGGGTACATACGGCACAGCCGCCGGACTCGCCGACATCTAACCGCAGCAGCCGCCGCTCTTGGGCTTCTCCGCAGCCGCGCCCACGTATTGCGCCGGACTGAGATCAAATGTTTCTTTACACTTCACGCCGCAGAAGTAATAGGTCTCGCCTTGGTACTCGCTTCGTTCGGCCGCGGTCGTCGTGTCTACGTCCATCCCACACACAGGATCTTTCACAGCGGTCGTGGTTGTCATTGTCATAAATGACAGCATGTCGCAACACATCCGATGCAGCTGTCTCACATCGAACATCGACGAGGCACCGGGCTGAGCCATGGTGGGCCACGGCAACCCGATGGGAGAACAATCATGGACTGGCTGACGGACGTCTCGATCACCGACACAGTGTTGCCGGGATTCGTTTCCGTTCCTTGATTCGCCACATAGACGTAGCGTCCGTCCGGTGTGACAAAGACCTGAATCGGACCACGGCCGACGGCGATGGTGGCGATCTTCCTTCGTTGCGCCGTGTCTACTACGGCGACGCCGTTCTCATCCCTCAACGAGACATAGGCATGACGACCGTCCGGCGTAAACCCGACCTGTACGGGCCCCTGGCCCACGGGTATTCGTACCACCTCTCTGGATTAAGCGACGTCGATGACAGATACGTTGTTATCTTCGGAGTTCGTCGCACAAGCCAGCCTGCCTTGCGCATCGATGATGACATCCGCCGCGCTCGTCACGTCAAACGTCCCGATATCGAGAATCAGAAGTCGTCCGCGCGCCATCGCGCCGTCATCCTTCATCTTCATTTGCGATTGATTCCCCGTCATGGCCGCCACAGGGCCGACCACAAACACGCGGCGACCGTCGCGTGAGACCTGGACGTTGTGCGGCGTGATGGGTGTGGCGATGTCTTTCACCTGCCCCGTGCTGAGATCAATCACGCTGACCTCTGATGCGGGAGATCGAAACCCACGGGGCGCTTCAGGACTCGAACAGGCAACGACCACTGAAGCCAGAAGCATCAACGCCGGGGCCATGCCCTGGACACAGCGGCTCTTCACCGCTTCTTTCCGTCGACGATGCCCCACACAAGCAGTCCACCGAGAATGAGCAGCGCGGGCATCCACATCCAGCCGAACCCGCCCATCCAGGCGGTCCCCATCATGGCTCCACCCGCTCCGCCCCCTGTCATTGCGCCGCCGCCGAAAAGCGCGAGCAATCCGATGACGATGAGGGCGACGACGAGGACTGCCTGGCGTGTCATTTGTGTTTCATCATCGGGCACATGACCATGGAGTCCTTGCCTTCTGCCATGTGCTCCATCATGTGGGTCATCATGCCCTGCTGCATCTTCATCATGCCGGCATGCATCGCGTGACGCTGCGTCACGATTTCAGTGACAACGATGGCAGTGGCCGCCGGCTTCTGTGCCGCCGACGCAGCGTTCATCTTGACGACAAGGCCATCGAGCCGTTCGTCGGCGGCCTTGTTGGCAGCCGTCATTTTATCGTGTTCAGCCATCATGGCCTTGCACTTGGCCGCCATGTCGGCGCTCGGCATTTTCATCTGGTCTGACATTTGATGCGGAGGCATGGGAGCCGTCTGCGCGGCCAACCCTGCTGCCGACACCATCGCGACCGCCACCACCACCATCGATACGATTCTCTGTGTGCTCATGTGTGCACTCTCACACGGAGCACTTGGCCCCGGCTGTTCCATTAAGGACATCCGCGAGGGGAGACACCACCTTAGAAGGCATACGCACCCTGGACGGATGGAATGTCATGCAACCCGAGCTGCATGAGGACAAAGACCAGCACCACGCCCAGCAGCCACGTGTTTGTGAGCGGGCCCGTTGTGTCCCTGCAGACTCCGGTGGCGCACCCCTGCCACTTGCCCTATCGCCCCAACTCACCTTTCAGTCCCACCATCACCATCCGCGGCAGGCCGGGCCGCACACCTGCGGGGTGGCGTGACACCACATGGACATGATTCGTCAGGTTCTGCACGCTCGCGAAAATGCGGGCGGTGCCCGTCAGCGCGTACTCACCAGAGATTCCGAAGGCAAACGCGGCATCCGTGGCTCGTGTGTCCACGAACGGACCGGAGTCGGACACCGTGCGCATACGCCCGGTCAGGGTCGCGTCCGCACGAGCGCGCCAGGCCCCGGCCTCCACATCCATCGCGGCGGACACCTGGTGCCTGTGCACGTACGGCAACTCGAAGCCAGACCGCACCGTGCCCCAGGGGCCGTACCCGCTCTCGAATGAATTGCGGAACTCCGCTTGCGTCAGGGTGTACGCCACACGCACGGGCAGCGACAGTGAGCGGCGCGAGACAACGACCCACCGAGCGGAGGCTTCGAGCCCACGCACTTGCACCCGCCCACCATTAAAGAGGTCCCCGGCGCCGGTGCCGCCAGTGGACAAGGTGTCGCGCCCGAGAAGATTCGCGTAGTTGTTGAAGAAGCCCACGATCTCGGCGTGCAGCGTCTCGCGCTCGAGGCGCGCCCCGGCTTCGTAATTGATGCTCTCTTCCGCTCTGGTTTCTGCGGCAAGGCCCGGTCCCGGCGGAGCAAACCCCTTGTGGACGCCTGCGAAGAGCGTGGCGGCGTTCAGGCGATAGGAGACGCCCAGACCGGGGATCACGACGTGTACGGACGTGTTGATCTGGGCGGTCGGTGCCGTGCGAGAGGGATCGGTGCGGGCGTAATCGGTGCGGCGCAAATCGATCGCCTCATAGCGCAGGCCTGGTGTCACGGTCCAGGCGCCCATCCTGATAGCGTTGAACACAAACCCGGCCAGAGCGGATGCGCCCACGACCTGATTCGCCTGACTGCCCGGCGCGCCCGCGCGCGTGAGCACCATGCGCCCCCCCACCATCTGAAAGCCATCGTCGTTCTGGAAACGGTCTTCCTCGTCTTCGTGGTACCGCAGGCCGGCCTCGAGCGCGTGCGTCAGGCGACCGGTCGAGAAGCGCGCCCCGACCGTGGACTGCACCCCGGCGCCGAAGTACGTGCGGCTGTTGTTGCGGATCACCAACGCGTCTGCAGCGCTCGGGCCACCGGAGAGCACGGCCATCTGCTGGGGAAACGCGGCCGGGTTGGACAACACCGACGAGAGACTGGTGCCCATCACGTTCTCGAGCTTGTACCAGGCGCGTGTGAAATTGTTGCGATAGGCCACGGTTGTCAGATCCCATGACCGTCGCGCGAAGAGGTGCCGGACTTGGTACTGCGTGTGGGTCGACTCAAAGACGTCGTTCTGCGACGCGGCATACCTGCGCCACGGATTGGCGGCGAAGTCGGCGTCGCTCAGACCGAGGTACGTCTCCTCGCCCTCCTGCGTGGTGCGGCCGGCTTTGAATTCCAGTTCCTGATACGACGACTCTGTCGGCGTGGTATTGAAGCGGAGCTTGCCCAGGTAGTCCGCGAGGGTGACGCCAGACGCGCCACCCCCGTCGATCTGTTTGAACCCATCCGTCCGCAGTTGAAACGTTTCAAGAAGCCAGCCGACTCGTCCACCGGCATCGCCGATGTCCGCAAACATCTTGCGCGTGTTGTTGCCGCCGCCGGTGATGTTGGCACGCACGCGGAAATCAGCGGGAATACTGGTGGACACATAGTTAAGCACGCCACCTGTGGTGATCGGGCCAGACTTGATCTGGCTGGAGCCCTTCCGGACTTCGATGGATTCCATCCGGCCGGGCGTGGGTGCGTAATAGGCCGCTGGGGCGGAATAAGGCGCCGGCGCCACCAACACACCGTCCTCCATCATCGTGATCTTGCTGCTGCGATCCGTGCCCGTTCCCCGCATGCCAATGTTCGGCCGCAGACCGTACCCGTCCTCCTCCTGAATGTTGAGGCCCGGAACCTGCCGGAGCATCGTGTGGATGTCATCGGTGGCCACCTGCACCTTCTGCATTTCCTTCCGGTCGATCAGGTGAGAGGACCCCGCCCTCCGCGTTCGCGCGGACGCATCGCCCACAACGTTGACGCGTTCGTGGACGACTTCGGCCAGGACCACCGACAGAGGTTCGTGCGTGCCGGTTCCGATCGTCACTCGCATTTCGGCCGGCGAGAGACCCACGGCGCTAGTGGCCAGGATGTATATGCCCGGGGCCACGCGGTCAAACACGAACTGACCGAGGTCGTCGGTCCGCGCTACCACCTCCGGGCCACCCGCAGACCGCAGCACCACGGTGGCATGGACCACGCCGCGACCGCTGGCGGACTGGACGACGCCCGACAGCGAGGTCTGCGCCAAGGCCTGGGCCGGCGCGGACAGCGCCGGGAGTATGACAAGAAGGGCGAGCGTGCGTGCAACCTGGAGGAACATGAAACCATCCGTCACTAACAACTATGACGCACGTGGCCAGTTGGTCACGCGATCACACAAGAGTCTTACAAACGCCTCAGCGCGTGCGCCGCTCGCCGCCTGCGGACATTTCAATGACCGTGACAGGTCCAAGCGCCACGAGCAGCGTCAGCACACAGTCTGCGGCCGAGAGCGGCCCGATCCCGAACAGGGCCTGAACGGATGGAATGTAGTGCAACTCGAGCTGCATGAGGACCGAGACCATTACCACGCCCAGCAGCCACTTGTTGGTGAGCGGGCCCACTTCCCAGAAAAGGCGCGTCGTACTCCTCGCCGCGAACGCACGGAATAGCTCGCCAAACACCAGCACCGAGAACGCAAGGTTGCGTGCCTCTGGCAGGTCGCGAGCGCCGGGCGCCCAGACAAACACGCCCAGGGTCGCCGCGGCCTGCAAGAGGCCGGTCGTGATGATGCATCCGCTGAAATGTCAGCGGGACACGACGGACACTCGCGTCGGACCGCAGGGACCACGTGTCGTCGAATGCGGACAGGCGTTCAGGGACCCGGAAGGGCGCGCCCTGTCGCGCGCGTGTGCGGAGCGTCATCACTCGCAGTGGCGCACCATTGCGCGGTTCGAACTTCGGCCCTGCATACCCATCATGGGGCCGCCCCCCATACCCATCATCCCAGGCATGCCGGCGTCCGCCTCAGGAAATGCCTGGCTGTCCAGGTGCACCTCCGTGCCGGCCGCAAGGCCTGTGAGGTTCACCAACAGATCCGCGCGCTGGCCGGGAGCCAGCGTGCATACGGGCTGGCGGCGCGGCTGTTCCAGGAGCCCACCGTCGCCACTGATGACCGCCATCTGTACATCGCGGCTCCACACCAGCTTGTAGATACGCGCGTTCGACCCGTTTAACACACGTACGCGGTGCCACGCGGCGTCCACCTCTGTCGTCGGCTGCGACTGGCCGTTCACCAGCACACGGTCGCCGAGAAAACCGTTCATCATCTCCATCATGCCCCCGCCGTGGAAGACCAGCTGGTTGCGGGCATCGAACCGGCGATCTTGCAGCACACACAGGAGCTCGGCGTCGCCCGAGGGTAGCGCCAGCGCGTCTTCTTCCGCGTCGCGCACCAAAAGGAGACCGGCCAGACCTTGATATACCTGTGCGCCCGTGCGCATATGGGGGTGAGGATGGTACCAGTACGTCCCCGCGCGATTGGTCACTTCGAACTCGTACACGTACTCACGACCGGAGCCGATCGCCAGGCGAGGATGGCCGT
The DNA here is from genome assembly GCA_046594875.1 of Vicinamibacterales bacterium. Taxonomy (GTDB): domain Bacteria; phylum Acidobacteriota; class Vicinamibacteria; order Vicinamibacterales; family SCN-69-37; genus SYFT01. The sequence goes on along the minus strand of JBKJQX010000185.1, from coordinate 1,517 downwards.
CAGCGTTCGCGGGCACGTCCAGGCCATGCCAGTGCACGATCGAGTCTTCGGCCAACTGGTTGGCGAAACGAACGCGGACCTGCTGGCCCCTACGGAGACGAATAACCGGCTCCAGGTAGGAGTTCGTCAGTGTCTGGAGCGTGTCGGCCAGGCCTTTGATCAGACGGCCGGTAAAACGCCAGACCCGCGTGGGTTGACCGGCAAGGACGGACACGTCATCGGGTGCCGCAGTCAAGACCAGGTCAACATCGGGAACGAGAATCCGACAACGGGCGTGGCCTGTCGCGAGGATGCCGCCAGCCCAGTGCCGTCGGCCTTCCCGTTACAACCGGTCGCGCCGGCGAGGATGGACAGACTCAGGAGACGCAGAACGTCTCGGCGATTCAGCTCCGGTGGCAACCTCACTGCCGGGTCATCGTCATCTGGCCGTTGGTGTACGCACCCGTGCATGAATTCATGCCGACGTAGGTGCCGGTCATGGTCATCGTCGTGCGATTGACGCGACCGGTGCCTGTGGCTCTCGACGAACACCCGGCGGCCATCATGCTGCCGGCCGCCATATCCATCGTAAAGGTCATGTCGTCGCCGGTCATCATTGCCGAGAACGCACCAGGCATCCGTCCCTGCATGCCGGAGAAATTCATGGTGCCCGTGACCGTGGACCCGCTTTGCGTGAGCGGCCACGTCATCGTCCCCATGCCGGTCTGGCCCATCAGGCTGCCCGCGCCCATTGACGCGGACGAGTCCGATACACTGCCGGCCCATGTGCCGGTCATGGACATCGACCCAGACGGCCCCGTCATGGAGTTGCTGCCACAGGCCGCCGAGAACGTCACGAGAACTACTAGAACTACTGCAAATGTTTTCGTCATTTTAGACTCTCTTCCTTTGGAAACGGACAAAAAGAGATTCATGCGACACTGGGAGCCTGGGCAAGATCGGGCGGAGCGACCGGCGCAACCGGCGACACCGCCATCGCGACGCGCACCTGGCGCCGACGCCACATGGCGTACGCGGCCGGCAACACCAGCAACGTCAGCACCAGGCACGACCACAGGCCCCCGACCACCGGCGCCGCCGTCCGCGCCGAGACGTCGGCCCCGACGCCGGCTTCGAGCAACAGCGGCAGCAGACCCAGCACCGTCGTCGCAACCGTCATGACCAGCGGCCGGACACGGGCGGACGCGCCTTCAACGACGGCCGCATCCACGTCCTCCGGCTTCTGAATGCGGCCTTCACGCGTGTATCGGTTGAACGCTTCGTCCAGGTAGACCACCATCACGATGCCCGTTCCAGCCGCAACGCCGGCGACGGCGATGATCCCCACCCAGACCGCCGTTGAGAGGTTGTAGTCCATGAGCGCCAGCAGCCAGACGCTGCCGGCCACGGCAAATGGCAGACTGCACAACACCAGGAACGTCTGCGGCCACCCCTGCATCGAGAGATACAACAGCACGACGACCAGCACCAGCGTGAGCGGAATGACGTAGCGGAGCCTGGCTTCCATCTGCGCAAGA
>JBKJQX010000172.1:0-5470 GCA_046594875.1 Vicinamibacterales bacterium | reverse complement strand
ACCACCACGAGATTCCGTGGCACCTGATTGGCGCCCGCACCTACGGGCTCGGGCAGATCAACGACGCGCTCGCGGTCGCCGAGTCCATGGTGATCCCCAAGGCGCTTGTGGACCCGTGGCGTTAGAGCGGTTTCAACATCCGCCTAGCGCGTCGTACGTAGCTCGCGCTGGGCTTCAAGCGCGAGTGACTCGGCCTTGAGGCCCAGGCCGGCTACGTACCGCTACACGGATGTCGAAGCCGCCCTAGTGCCGGTGTCATGGTGGCCCTTCTTCATTATTTGACGATGATGTGGGTGGACGCTGAGCGTCCGTCGGCGTCACGCGCCTGAATGGTGTGGGAGCCGCGGGCAAGTGGCCACGCGAGAGGGGCCTCGCCCAGTGACACACCCACAGGCGCGTCGTTGACAAACCACTCAACCCGTCCTGTCGCGCCACGGGCGCGAAGGGGCAGCGCCTGAAAGTCGGCGCGCAGTGTGGGATCGATCAGGTAGGTGGCACCTGCTGGCGGGTGGTGAATCGCCAGCGTTCCGGTGGTTGCCCGCGATCGGGGCGCGGTCGCGACCTTCATTTCTGCCTGGCTTGCTCGGGCGGACCCGGCCGGTTCCGCCACCGGTGAATCGTGGGTCGTCATACCGTTTGTTCTGGCCCATTCGCGGTACTCGGTCGGCCACACGGTCACGAGGCCGCGGTCGCTTGCGTGATGCCACAGGCACTCGTGCGGCGCGTCGGCCGCGGGAAGAAATTCGCGTGTCCGGAAGGGGCAGGCGGCGCCGGCGACCATTCCGGAAAGCGCGCACAGGGTGACCTCACGCAGGTCACCGGGAGGCGCGGACAGCGGCGCCGGGTCGAAGAGCGGCAGCTCCCCGCGAACGCGCTCGACGGCGGCGAGCATCACATCGCGGAAGATCGGCCCCGCGCCGGTGACGCCTGACGACTGCCGCAGCGGCGTGCGGTCGAAGTTGCCCACCCAGACGCCGACCGTGACATCACTCGTGAATCCAATGGTCCAGTTGTCGTGATACGCCTGCGACGTGCCCGTCTTGGCCGCAACCGCGAACGGGAAATCGAGACTGCTGCCTTCACCAAATGCGTACTCGCGAGCCTCGCGGTCCGAGAGGATGTCGCCAATCCAGAAGGCCGCGCGGCTCGAGAGCACGCGCGACGGCGCGGCTTTATCGGTCGGGGGTGTTCCACTGAACGTGGGTGTGACGGCCACGCCTCCGCGCGCGAGCATCGCGTAGGCGGCCACCAGTTCGTCGAGTCTGACTTCCGCGTTTCCGAGTGTCAGGCCGAGACCGTAATGAGCCGCGGTCTTGTCGAGCGTCGAGAGGCCGGCTCGGCGCAGCACACTGGCCACTGCCGGCACGCCGATGGCCGACGCGAGCGCGACCGCCGGGACGTTTTCAGAACCGGCCAGGGCGAGCCTGGCGCGGAGCGGCCCGCGAAACCGGCCGTCGTAATTGCGCGGCCGATAGAGGATGCCTGGTTCCGCAGTGGGAAACTGGCTCGGAATGTCCGGCAGCACCTGGCCCGGATGCCAGCCGGATTCGAACGCGGCCGCATACGTGAACGGTTTGAGGGCGGAACCCGGCTGGCGCGGCGACACCACGCCATCAATGGCGCCCCCGTGGTCTTCGTCGAAGTAATCGCCCGACCCCTCCCACGCCAGCCACTGGCCGGTGCGGTTGTCGAGCACGGCGATCGCCACGTTATTGGCATCGTGAACTTTCAACGTCGCACGGTGCGCGCGCACAATGCCAAGGATGCTGCGCTGAAGCGGCGCGTCGAGCGATGTGCGAATGATCGAATCGCCTGATGCGGTGGACAGGCCGAGCACTCGCTGGACGAAGTGCGGCGCGATGAGCGTACTGGCGGGCCGTTCAATGGTGATACGTTCGTCGCGCGCAATCCTGGCGTCCACCGCTGACAGCACTCCGGCGTCCGCCATCGCGGCGAGGATGCGCTGCTGACGAGGCAGCGCGAGGGCCGGGTCGCGGCGCGGGTTGAACCTGCTGGGTTGCTGCGGCAGCGCGGCCAAGTACGCGGCCTGGGCCGGCGTGAGATTCGACACGGGCCGGTTGAAATAGAACGTGCTGGCGCGTGTAATGCCCTCCACCTGATTGCCGTACGGCGCGAGTTCCAGGTACCGCGCAAGAATGTGATCTTTGGACCAGTGGTGCTCCAGCCGGACTGCGATCACCCCTTCGCGGATCTTCTGCCCCATGGTGCGCGCCGGCGGCCGTCCGTGGCGCGCTTCGATGAGCGACACCACCTGCTGGGTGATCGTCGATCCGCCCTGCACCACTCTCAAGGCGCGGACATTCGCGACTGCGGCGCGGACGATGGAGAGCGGGTCGACGCCCCAATGGGACTCAAAACGCCGGTCTTCTGCCGCGAGGGTTGCCGCGGCAACAGCCGGAGGTATGCCACCCGGCTCGAGCGGCGCCGCGCGCATGCCGGCGCCCGAACGTGTTTCGTACAACGTCTCGCCGTGCCGGTCCAGCACGGTGATCGATGGCGCGCTCGCGTCAGGTGTGGTGAACGCCTCGGGCAGTGCGCCCAGCCGCAACCACGCCAGCAGCAGCGCGGCGATAAGTAGGGAAGTCGCGAGGTAGCGAAGCCGGCGAGGTGTCATGATCACTTGATCACAACTGTCGTCGGCGAGCTGCGCCCGTTGACCTCGGGTGCGTACATTTCCTCGGCCCAGGTGCCTTGTGCAGTGAAGGTCCCGGAGGTGGTGGCGCGCACGAGGTACGAGTATTCGTGTGTGCCGTCGCTCAGTCGCGTGGCGAAGATGACCACGCGATCATCGAACTTCTCGACATGATCGAAGCCACCGCGCTGCCAGCGCTGCCACCAACTGCCGCCGTCATCGCCCGACACCGACGACTGGCGCGCCATATCTGAGGCCGTCGTGCGGAACCAGCCATCCACCGCTTCGAAGCCGGCGGGCACCGGATCGGTCACCGCCACGTATCGGCGTTCCTTCGGCAGTGTCACGCGCAGCACCACGCGCACCAGGTCGCCGGCGTTGAACGACGTGTCCACGCGGCCGTCGCCATTCTCCACAAACGTCTCGTAGCGGCGCTCGATGCGCATGCCCTGATCAAGTGCCGGCAGCGCTTGCTGGAGTGCGTACTGGAAACGGGTGGAGTAGTAGAGCCGGCCGGTGCCGACCTTGCTCACGGTGAGTTGGGTGGTGGAACCGGCCTCCGCCATTCGAAGCAGGTCGGGCATGGCCAGCCGCAACTGCTGGGCCACAAGCGACCGGCCCTGGAATCGCGCGGTCCCCAAAATCCGCTCGCCGATGGTGGCCGTTGCGGTCATGTCGGGCACCTCCGACTCAAACGCACGGTAGTACCGCACCATGGCTTCAAGGGTTGTGGCGTTGCTCTGGGTGCTGCCCCAGTGGCCGTCCTTGCGCGCCAGGTTGAGCCATCGCACGAGGCCGGGGACCACCACCGGCGCGTCCTGACGCCGCGCCATGCCGCTCAGCACGATGGCGGTCGACCTGATGTTGGAGTGCCAGATCCAGCCGAGCGCATCTTCGTTCAGTTCCTGCACATGGGTCTGGTCGCCCTCCACGCGCAGCGCGTTGGTGACGCGCGCGAGTGTGGCGACATATCTGGGGCCGCGGTCTTTGGTCGCCGCCATCGCGTCGAGCAGGTACGACAAGGCGAACACCGGCATGCGATCCGCCACGCCCACCAGTCGAGTGATATTCGAATCCTGGTCGCGCCCGAACTCGGCAAGCATCTTCACGCCGAACGCCTGCGAGGCCGCCCAGATCGGAATCCATTGCACCTGCGCCGGTGCGGGCTGCGCCAGCACTTGCGCCAGATAGTCGAGCGCGCGCTCCACCACCGAAGCGTCGGGGGCCACACCGAGGTCCTGGCCCGTCTTCATGACATGCAGGATGTAGCCCGTCAGGTACGGGTCGGACATCGCGCCCGGCCAGAGGCTGAACCCGCCATCGGTGGCCTGGAACCTGGCCAGCTCCTGCAGCAACCGCACGGCCCGCGCCCGGTAGTCGGCCGGGTTGATCTCGCCCAACGAGAACGCCGACCCCAGGTCGGCTGCCAAGAGGAACGCCATCGCGGCAGAGGCCTTCTGTTCGGCGCACCCGTACGGATAGTTCACGAGGTACCGCGCGCCAGTCCCCAGGCCGACCATCGCCGTGGACGCCCAATCGATCGACAGGCTTCCGGTGGCCGGCGCCACGCCGGCCGGCACCTCAAACGGCATCGTTGACCGATCCGTGGTCTCGCCGAACGCGGCGCTGGTCTCAAGGCGCGTGAGCGCGGTCACCGGCACGGTCGCTTCAAAGGCGTCCGTATTGGTTCCAAGCGTCACCGTCACCTGCAGTCGCGCCACACCTACGCGACGGGCCGCAGCCGCGAAACGTACGTTCGCGCTGCTGCCAGCGGCCAGTGTCAGATTCTGGGCCGCTGATCCCGTGACCTCCACGATGGACGGGTCGAGGCTGCGAATCGTGACGCGGGCCTGTCCGCCTGCGGTCAACGTGTTTGTCACCACCGCGCCGAAGGTTGCCGTATCACCCAGACTCAGGAATCGCGGGAACGCACCGAGCATCGTCACGGGCTTGCTGACCTTCATTTCGGCGGAACCCGATCCGAATCGCGAGGCGGTGTCGCCTGCCACCGCCAGGATCCGGTACGTGGTCAACGAGTCCGGCAGCTTCACTTCAGTGGTGGCCGTGCCGTCGGCGTTCGTGACAACCGAGCCCAACCAGAACGCCAGAGGGCGGAAATCCTGTCGCACATTGTCGAGGCCGCCGCCACCGCCCGCGTCCCCGCCCTTTGGCGTCAACACGCGCCGCGACACGATGCGCTGCCGGCTGTCGGAGGTCATCACCTGCAGGCCCTTCGCCTGATATACCGCGCTTGCCACGTCAGGAGCCTGATAGCCAGTGAGCGAGAGCACGCCGTAGTCAACCGCCCACAACGTCACTTCGCTCGCGACGCCACGCGCTGCCGCGTCGGCCACTTTCACAGTGACCCGAGCGCTGCTGGCCGGGCGATACTCGGGGCGGTCGGCCGAGACCGCCACGGACAGCCGCTTGGTGGCGTCTTCTACCTTGAGTTGGGTATACCCAAGGCGGAACGCGGGCTTGCCAGGGTCACTGCCGTCCTGACCGAAGTCGTTCGAGGTGCGGCCACGAATGAGCAACACCGAGACGTAGATGTTCGGAATCTCGTCCTCGGTGATGGGAATCTCCACGGTCTGCTGCGTGGACGTGAGCGTGAATCGCTGGTGACTGCGCACACCCTCGCGCTCAACTGTGAGAAGCGCCGTCGCGCTGTCCCACGGCGACTCGATCATCACGCGTGCGCGTTCGCCCACTTTCCATGTCTGTCGTTCTGGTGTCAGCGTGATGCGGTTGTGATCGAACCGCTGCCAGGCCGTGTAGCCGCTGCCCAGCCCGTAAAACGAACTCTCGGTCCGCGTA
>JBKJQX010000139.1:0-2799 GCA_046594875.1 Vicinamibacterales bacterium | reverse complement strand
GGAGAAGTTCGATCGTTCAAAGCCGCACGTGAACGTGGGCACCATCGGTCACATCGACCATGGCAAGACCACCCTGACGGCGGCGCTGACCAAGGTGGCGGCCGACAAGGGTTGGGCCAAATTTATTCCGTACGACGAAGTGGCCAAGGCGTCCGAGTCGCAGGGCCGTCGCGATGACACCAAGATTCTGACCATTGCGACGAGCCACGTCGAGTACGGCACTGTAAACCGGCACTATGCCCACGTGGACTGCCCGGGGCACGCCGATTACATCAAGAACATGATCACGGGCGCCGCGCAGATGGACGGCGGCATCCTGGTCGTGAGCGCGGTTGACGGCCCGATGCCGCAGACGCGTGAGCACGTGCTGCTCGCAAAGCAGGTCAACGTTCCGTACCTGGTCGTGGCGCTCAACAAGGTTGACGCGGTCGACGATCCCGAACTGCTTGAGCTGGTCGAGATGGAAGTGCGCGACCTGCTGACGAGCTACGGGTTCCCCGGCGACGATCTGCCGGTGGTGCGCGTGTCGGCCCTTGGAGCCCTCAACGGCGATCCGGCGGGTGTGGAGTCAGTGCTGAAGCTCATGGAAGCGCTCGACACCTACATTCCGATCCCGGAGCGCGAGACCGACAAGCCGTTCCTGATGCCGATTGAAGACGTGTTCTCGATCTCGGGTCGTGGCACGGTCGTCACCGGCCGTATCGAGCGCGGCACGGTCAAGGTGGGCGAGGAAGTCGAGATCATCGGATTCACGCCGACCCTCAAGAAGGTGGTCACGGGCGTCGAGATGTTCCGCAAGCTGCTTGACTCCGGCGTTGCCGGAGACAACGTGGGCGTTCTCCTGCGTGGTGTGGAAAAGGACGACGTGGAGCGTGGCCAGGTGCTGGCCAAGCCCGGTTCGATTCTGCCGCACACGAAGTTCAAGGCCGAGGTGTACATCCTGTCCAAGGACGAGGGTGGCCGTCATACGCCGTTCTTCAACGGGTATCGTCCACAGTTCTACATCCGCACCACGGACGTCACCGGCACGTTGAACCTGCCGGAAGGCGTCGAGATGGTCATGCCGGGTGACAGCACCACGATCACCGGTGAACTGATGGCGCCGGTCGCCATCGAAAAGGGAAGCCGCTTCGCGATTCGTGAGGGCGGCCGCACGGTGGGCGCCGGCACGATCACGGAGATCATCGCGTAACAGCAACAGACCTGGCGTCCGGGTCTTCCTTTCGGGGAAGGCCCGGACGCTTCCGTTTTTGACTTGAGGTGAGTTATGCGAGAAATCGTGTCCCTGGCGTGCAGCGAGTGCAAACGCCGCAACTACAGCACGACCAAGAACCGGAAGAAGAGCTCCGAGCGGTTGGCGTTCAACAAGTTCTGCCGCTTCTGCCGGAAACACACTGGGCATAAGGAGTCCAAGTAACGCGTTAGTGAGGCAATGGGCCAAAGAGGCAATGAGCCAATGGAATTTCAGCAAATTGGGCAATTCGAAAATTGCCTCATTCCATTGCCTCATTGCCCCATTGCCTCATTGCCCAATTCTTGAATAGGCCAGTAGCTCAATTGGTAGAGCATCGGTCTCCAAAACCGAGGGCTGGGGGTTCGAGTCCCTCCTGGCCTGCCAGTTTATTGAACGCGTCGTAAGGCGCACGGGTAGTACGGGGTAGGCGGTAAAGCAGCGATGTCCGACAACAACAAGGAACTGGCGGATCAGAAAGACGGGCGCGTTGTCCGTGGGCGCCGGTTTCTGTCTGAAGTCAAGAACGAACTGGCGCGGGTCACTTGGCCCAATCGGCGCGAGGTGTGGGCGACGACCCTTGTGGTCATCCTGGTGTCCACGATCTTTGGTGTGTACCTCTACGCGGTCGATCTCGGCATTTCCGCCGGTGTCCGCTGGGTGTTTGAACGATTCGGTGCCGCATGACGGACGTCAAGACCAAGCAGTGGTACATCATCCACACCTACTCGGGGTTCGAGAACAAGGTGCGGGAATCGCTCGAGCAGCGCGTGCAGGCCTATGGCCTGCAGGACGAAATCGGCGAGGTGCTGATCCCCACTGAAGACATCGTGGAGCGGCGAGGCGGCAAGGAAGTGAAGAGCTCCCGCCGGTTCTTCCCGGGATACATCCTGGTGGACATGCACATGTCCGACAACGCCTGGCATGTGGTGAAGAACACGCCGAAGGTCACCGGGTTTGTGGGAGCCGGCGCCAAGCCGATGCCGTTGTCGCGTGAGGAGGTCGACCAGATCCTCCACCAGGTGACGGTGGCGGCCGAGAAGCCGAAGCCGAAGTATTCGTTCGAGAAGGGCGATCAGGTCCGCATCAACGAAGGACCGTTCGCAAGTTTCAACGGCGTGGTGGACGAGGTCAATACCGATCGCAACACCCTGAAGGTCATGGTCACGATCTTCGGGCGAGCGACACCGGTCGAACTGGACTTCCTCCAGGTCGAGAAGTTCTAGGGCAATGTAGGGCGTGGCTTTAGCCGCGCCGAGTAGAGAGAAACGATGGCGAAAAAAGTACAAGCGCAAGTCAAGCTCCAGATTGCCGCGGGCAAAGCGACCCCGGCACCGCCCGTGGGCACCGCACTGGGTCCCCATGGCGTGAACATCATGGACTTCTGCAAGAACTTCAATGCCCGCACCGCTGCGCAGGTCGGGTTGATCATTCCGGCGGTCGTGACGATCTATTCCGACCGGTCGTACACGTTCATCCTGAAGACGCCGCCCGTGGCCGTGCTCATCAAGAAGGCGGTCGGGATCGCCAAGGGCAGTGGTGAGCCCAACAAGAACAAGGTCGGCCAG
>JBKJQX010000254.1:0-6554 GCA_046594875.1 Vicinamibacterales bacterium | reverse complement strand
CGTCACGAGCGCGATACACCTCGCCCATTCCGCCTTCGCCAAGCTTTGAAAGGACCTCGTACGGCCCAAGCTTTTGACCGGGTATCACGAGGCCCTTTCAATGGCTACGGCGGGACCTCGCCGAAGCTGGCGGCCGTAGGCCGCCGAGAGCGTAGGCGGGCCGCCGGCCCCAAGAGGGGCAACGATTTCGTACGGTCCGATGCGTTGTCCGGTAGTAAGTGGCATCAGCGTACTTTCTTCAATTCCTCGAACCAGTTGAGCACCACATTCAGGCTCGCGCCAGACTGCTCCTTCACCAGAATGAAGTGCGCTCCGTCGCTGCTGACGCTGAAGTTGGGAATCGTGAGGCCGCCGCCGAACGCATAGCGGCCAGAGATGACTGCAGCAGGCGCGGTGAGTACTGGTCCTGATGGTGATGCTGTCACCCGGACTGACATGATGCGGTCGCCGCTGCGGTACAGAATTTCGCCACCCTTGGGATTCCACACGGGATGAATCCCGCCTCCCGACGACACTTGAATCCGCTGGTTCAACGCGGGATAGGGCTGAAGGAATATCTCGCTGTTGCCAAGTTCATTCGAGACATACGCCATCCATCGTCCATCGGGCGACAGCTGCGCACCTCCTTCATAGGCCCCCGTGGACAGGAGTGCGCGTGGTTTACCGCCCTCCAGCGGAATGGTGTACACGTCTCCGGACGTCGTAGCAGTGAGCTTCGTGTAGATCAACTCTTTGCCATCGAGAGTGAAGCCCGTCGGAAACTCACTGGCCGCTGTCCCTGCAATGTGCTCCGGCTTCGCGTTGCCATCGAGCGGCTGCCGAAACATGCCATTGGGCGTACGAAACACCACTTCACGGCCATCACGCGAGAAGATCGGAAAGCTCGCCGACGTCGCGCGATCCGTGAGTGGGGCGAGCGTTGCGCGGTCCAGGTCCTGTACCCACAATCCGCCGCCAAGCTCTTCAAAGACGAGACGACGCCCGTCGGGAGACAGCCGCGGGTTCAGCGCAGGGCGCTGTGTATGCAGCAGCGTTCGCTCCTCACCCTTTCGCGATACGGACACGAGCTCGCCTTCGGCGGTCGTCCCCGAGGCGTACGCGAGCGTGCCGGAGTCCGACACCGCCATAATGGCCGACACCGTCAAATTGCGCACGATGCTCACGTCGTTCAGCACGGTTGACGCATCGCCAACGGTCTTGAGGGTCTTCGGGTCGAATCGCACGGCCAGCAGCGCGTTCTCCCGCACGAACAACAGGTGCCCCGTGTTTGTCAGGATCGGCGACGATGCGCGTTCAGCGACGATCGTGCGAGCCTTGGTGTCAAGCGTCAAGGCCTCGATACGCGAGGAGATCAGTGCGTCGTCCTGAGTTGAAACGAACAGCAGGGCATCCGCACCCGGGATCCGCACGGGGTTTCCTTCCTGCCCAGTTGACCCTGTGTCAATCCCGGTCAGTTGTTGAGGTGGAGATCCAGGCGTCTCGGCGGCCATCCACAAGTGGCCGTCATTCGTATAGACGATGTGGCCGTCATCCAGCCAGGCCCCAAGAAAGTCTGATGTGACCGGTGCGACCGGCTCAACCAGCCCGTCAGCCAGCCGTACTCGACGAAGGGATCGGTCAGATCCCCCCACCAGCAGTTCGCGTCCGTCAGGGGAGAAGGCGCACGATACCGCGCCCTCACTTCCCTTGAGCGGCGCGGCCTGGAACTGGTCGAGCCGCCGCAGGTACACCTGTCGCACACCGGCCGCGACGCCGACAAATGCCAACGTCGATCCGTCCGGGGAGAGGGCGATGGCCGCTCCAGCCGCGGTGTAGTGTTCGACGCCTGGCGGGAGCGACACCTGGAGCCGGGTAATCGCCGGCGGAGTCGCGGCGTTGCCGCTGCTGCTTGCCCATGTCCAGATCAGCCCCACCAGCAGTCCGGCCACAAGTGTCCATGGCAGCGCCCGGTGCCACAGAGGCGCGGACACCGCGGACACTGTTGGACTCATTGACGCCGATGGACCCGCGGTGAGTTCCCGCTGCGCATCGTCGAGCGCCACTCTGGCTTCGCCGATGTCTCGCAGGCGCGCTTTCGGGTCTTTCAACAGGCAGCGAGTGATGAGACGACGCAGGCTGGGCGGCGTGTCTTTCGGGAGCGGCGCCCACTCGGGATCTTTCATCAGCACGGCGGCAAGGGTCGTTGAGACGTCTTCGCCTTCGAAGGCCCGCCGGCCTGTGAGCATTTCGTAGAGCACCACACCGAAGGCCCAGATGTCCGCGCGGCGGTCCACCGCCTTGCCCTTCGCTTGCTCGGGGGCCATGTACGCGGCCGTGCCGATGATCATGCCCATCTGCGTGGCGCGGGCGGTCAGCGTGGGGGAGTTGGATTGGTCCTGGGTCCCGGGTCCAGAGTCCAGGGTTCGGGCCAGGCCGAAGTCCAGCACCTTCACTGTGCCATCGGCGCGGACTTTGATATTCGCGGGCTTCAGGTCGCGATGGACGATGCCCTGTTCGTGGGCGGCCTCGAGGGCATCGGCGATCTGCCGCGCCAGCGGCAGCGCTTCGGCGAGCGGCAACGCACCGCGGGCGATGATGGCCGACAGGTCCTCACCCTCGACCAGTTCCATCACAAGCGCCCGACCGTCGGAAAAGACGTCGGGTGTCTTTTCCGATCCCGCACTCGCGGAAAAGACACCCGACGTCTTTTCCGGTACCTCAATGCCGTAAATCGCCGCGATGTTCGGATGGTTCAGCGCGGCCAGCGCCTTGGCTTCGCGTTCGAAGCGAGTGAGACGTTCCGGGTCCTGCGCGAACAGTTCGGGCAGGATTTTGATCGCCACATCTCGATCGAGCCTGGCGTCGCGAGCCCGATAGACCTCGCCCATGCCGCCGGCGCCAAGCGCGCCAACGATTTCGTACGGACCGACGCGCGTACCGGGGGCCAGGCTCATCGACGGTGGCGATTATATCTGCTCGGTCGCCATCCGTGGGCCTGAGTGCGTTTCCGCATTCATCGTCTCTGCCGCATCTCCTGACGGCCTGTCAGTGCGGTGCGAATGGTCCCGAGAGGGATTAGACTGTCCGGTTCGATCGCGCGCCGACCGGCGTTGAGTGGTCGCCTGACAGTGCACAGATTGCCTTCACCGCGTTTCTTCCGGACGAAACCCCGGTGCTTCCCGTGCGTCTCCCCACGGTGCCGCGCGGCGCCCAACTCGCTCGTGGCGCTCGAGCCTCTACATCATGGACACGGACGGCAAACGGCACCGGCTGTGGGCCGGCGGGCTGCCGAGTTCGCCCTCCAACGTGCAGTGGGCGGTGATGGAGCGCTGACGACTAGAATATGGCCATGAAGACACGCCTGATTCTGACACTCTGCATTCTGGGGCTTTACCCCTTTGGCGCCGTTGACGGCCGCAGCGGGCCATTCGCCGCCGTGCAGTCGCCGTTCACGGTCGGCTCAGTCAGCGCGGCACCGGGCACCACTGTCTCGGGCACGCTCGATGTGGCGACGCTTGGGGGAGACACCGGCACCAACATTCCGTTCACCATCATTCACGGCGCCACAAGTGGTCCCGTGCTCGCGCTGATCGCGGGAACACACGGCATGGAGTACGTGCCCATCATCGCGCTCCAGCGGATGCGCACGGCGATCGATCCCAGGACCCTGCGTGGCACCGTGATCCTCGTCCATGTGGCGAACATGCCGTCGTTCCTGGGCAGGACGATCTACTACTCTCCGGCCGACGGCAAGAATCTCAACCGTGTCTTCCCGGGCCGCGCCGTCGGCACGCTCTCGGAACGCATCGCCGAAACGCTGACGCGCGAGGTCATCACGCGCGCCACGCATGTGATCGATCTCCACTGTGGCGACGGGAATGAGTCGCTCTCGCCGTACTCGTACTGGATCACCACCGGCCCGCCCGGCGTGGCGGACGAGAGCCGCGCCCTGGCCCTCGCCTTCGGCCTCGATCACATCGTCGTGGACAAAGAACGCCCGACGGATCCGGCGGCTTCGGTGTATCTGTCGAACACCGCGATCACCAGAGGGAAACCCGCGCTGACCACAGAGACAGGCGGCATGGCGGTGGTGGACGATGGGGCCATTGCCCTGGTGGAGCGAGGCGTCGCCGGAGTGTTGCGACACCTGAAGATGCGGACCGACGGGCCCGCGCCAACGGGGTCGCCGGTGTTCATCGGACGCAACGAAGTGATTCGAGCGGGCGTGACCGGGATCTTCTATCCCGCAGTGGAGCGCGGCCGGACGGTGGCCAGTGGATCGCGCATCGGCCACATCACGGATTTTCACGGCCGCGTCCTCGAAGAAGTGGTGGCGACCTTCGACGGCGAGATTCTCTACATCGTCGGGACGCCGCCGGTCACCAAGGGCGAACCGGTGGCAATGGTCGGAGCGAGGCAGTAGGACTCGAAGACCCTCGTCGCGGCGCCAGCAGAGGTGGCGCAGGCCGCTTCACACACCGGCGTCACGGGTCAGGCCTTCAGGAAGCTCTTCAGCATCCAGATCGTCTTCTGGTGAAGGGTAATCCGACCGATCATCAGGTCCTGGCTCTCCGCGTCACCGGCCTCGCCTGCGACATCGCGCGCGCGCTCGGCATCCGACACCACTTTCCCGCTCGCGGCGATGAGTGCACGGACATAGTCCTCCTGCACCAGCGGCGATGCGAACTCCTTCATCTGCGCGGCCTTGGCCAGCGTCCCGAGGCCGCCGATTGCGTAGGCGTCGAGCGCACGGATGCGCTCGGCAATCTCATCGATCGCGAGAAAGAGCTCTTCGTACTGCGTCTGAAAGGCGGTGTGCAGCGCGAAGAACCCAGGCCCCTCCACATTCCAATGGGCCAGGTGGGTGAGCGACAGCAGAGCGTAGGAATCGGCGAGCACCTGGTTCAAGCTGTCAGTCAGCCGGGTGTTCGTTGACGGGCGGATCACACGTGGTTTCTTCATGTTGGCCTCTGGAAATACTCTCGTCCATTCAATCGAACGCCGCAGCCAGCGCGAGCGCGATGACGCTTCGCGTTGTCCACCCCGCCGTCCGAACCCAGTTCGTGCGCGTCAGCCGCGCGTGGGCCGCCGCATCGAACCCCGCTTCGAGCCGGCGATGCGCTGGCACTTGCCAGATGCCGGTACTGATCCAAATGACCCCAACCAGGGCCAGTCCGGTCCAGGCCAGCCATCCGCCCACGACCCAGACGACCGCAACGGCGGAGACCAGTTCTGCCAGCATCGGACCCGCGACGACCCAGCCAGTCCGCCGGACATGCTCCCGTTCGTACTCGGAGAACCCGGGCTGCCCGACGCGCGAGAACAGCGGGTAGTGCACGATCTGCACGAACCAGATCACCCCCGTCATATACAGTGTTGCCGCCGCGTGCGCGAACAGGAGACAGGTGCGCGCCTCGGCCACCGTCTGTCCAAACGCTTGGGTCACATCAGGAATACTACCCCGGGCCGGTGGGCTTGCTGGTCGTGGACCGGCGGGGACCCGCCGGCGTCCGAGTGACGCTTGGCCTGCAGACAAGCCCTGTTGCCAAACTCAGGCGATGCATGATGATAGTGGGCATGATCTCGTTTATTGTCCCGGCCCATAACGAAGCGGCCGTGCTCGCAGCCACGCTGCACGCGCTTCACGCCGCCGGCCGGGCCCTGGACGAACCCTACGAACTGGTTGTGGCCGACGATGGGTCCACCGATGAGACGGCGGCGATCGCCCTGAGCCAGGGCGCGAAGGTGGTGACGGTGGCCCATCGGCAGATTGCAGCCACTCGAAATTCAGGTGCCCGGGCGTCGAGCGGCGAGTTCCTCATTTTCGTGGACGCAGACACGATCGTGAACGTCGCCGTGGTGCGGGCCGCTATTGAGGCCCTGCGAGACGGCGCGGCCGGCGGCGGCGCCGGCGTGACATTTGACGGGGTGGTGCCGCTCTACGCGAAGGTGATGACGGCGGCTCTGGTGCTGGCGTTTCGCGCCACGGGCCTGGCTGCCGGCTGTTTCGTGTTCTGCACGCGCCGGGCCTTCGAGGCGGTCGGTGGTTTCGACGAAAGGTACTTCGGCGGCGAGGAAATCATCCTGAGCCGGGCATTGAAGCGGCAGGGCCGGTTCGTGGTCCTGACGCAGTCCGTGCTGACGTCGGGCCGCAAGCTGCGCACGCACTCCGCGCGTGAAATGTGGGGCGGGGTGGCGCGCCTGGCGCTGCGCGGACCACGGGGCGTCAGACAGCGGGAGGGCATGGACCTTTGGTATGCCCCGCGCCGCCAGGACCCCGGCCAGGACAACTGACCCGCCGGCGCCCATGGACACACTCCAAGCCGGCGTCTCCGGCGCATCCCACGCCGTACGCGGCTCGTCGGTTGAACGCCGGCCGGCGCGTCTGGTGATCGTCTTTGGCGATCAGCTCGATCTGAATGCCGCCCTCATTCGCTCACTGACACCGGACGACACCATCCTGATGATGGAAGTCGCCAGCGAGTCCCGCCATGTGCCCAGCCACAAGCAGCGGACGGCGCTGTTCCTGTCGGCGATGCGGCACTTTGCCGCCACGCTGAGGCGGGGGCAGATCC
>JBKJQX010000165.1:0-4648 GCA_046594875.1 Vicinamibacterales bacterium | reverse complement strand
AGCCCGAAAGGTCAGCCTTGTCGTGCTGCGTCACGTGCGGCGCCTGCCAGGCCTGCGCCAGATGCTCCGCGGTCTTGCGGCGGATGTTCGACATGGGCTTGCTCTCGACAGCACCCCACTTCGAGAAGTCCGGCAGCGACGTGTGGCTCCGCGCCATGGTCGCGGGACCAGACGTCAACTGCGCCTTCACGTGAGCCGAAACGTCGTCCTGACCGATGCGCCCACCCGGCCCCGTGCCCGTGACCTGCGCGATCTCCACGCCGAGTTCACGCGCAAACCGCCGCACGGATGGCGCTGCGGGAATAGACAGCGCCAGTTCCACCGGCCCTGCCGCGACGACTGGCGCCACTGCAGCCGCTGCCGCTGAGGCAGCCGCAACCGGCCGCGCCGTCGCAATGTTGACCACCGCCGCAGGCGCCTTGACCTCAGGACTCTGGACGCTGGACTCTGGACTCTGGACGCTGGACTCTGGACTCTGGACCCTGGACTCTGGACTCTGGACCCTGGACTCTGGACTCGGGACCGTCCCAGCGTCGTTGACGGTCAGCACCACCTGGCCAGGCTTGACCTTGTCGCCCTGTTTGATTCGCACCTCACCCACCGTGCCCGCCACGGTTGATGGGACCTCGATTGTGGCCTTATCGGTCTCAAGCTCGAAGACGGCCTGATCGACCGCGATCACGTCGCCGGCCTTCACCATGACGCGGACCACATCGCCCTTTTCCACATTTTCCCCAAGCTCGGGGACCTTGAATTCCAATGCCATGAGTGCTCGTGTCCTCGCCTTCCTAGGAAATCGCGGGGTTGGGCTTCTCGGGATTCACGCCGAGATCCTTGATGGCCTTGGCCACAACCGCCGCATCCACCTTGCCCTGCTGCTGCAACGCCGACAGGGTGGCGATGACGATGTAGCGGGCATCCACTTCGAAGAAATCACGCAGTGACGCGCGATCTTCCGAACGGCCGAAGCCATCGGTGCCCAGCGCCACGATCGGCCGTCCCGCCCACTGCGAGATCATGCCGGGCTGACTCTTCAGGTAGTCGGACGCCGCGACAATCACGCCTTCCGTGCCAGCCAGGCACTCGGCCACATACGGCACGCGGGGCGTCTCGGTCGGGTGCAGGCGATTCCACCGGTCGGCCGCGTGGCCATCGCGATAGAGCTCGTTGTAGCTGGTGGCGCTCCACACATCGGCGGCCACGCCGTACTTCTCGAGCATGCCCTGCGCGGTGACCACCTCGTTGAGAATCGTGCCGCTGCCCAGCAACTGCGCCTTGAGCGTGGCCTTCGTGTTCTTCGATTCACTGAACCGATAGAGACCCTTGATGATGCCGGCCGCTACATCTGCAGCAGGGGGCGCCGCCGGCATGGCGTACTGCTCATTCATCACGGTGATGTAGTAGAAGGTGTCTTCGCCATCCACGTACATCCGCTTGATGCCGTCCTTGATAATCACGGCCAGTTCGTAGGCGAATGCCGGGTCGTACGACCGGCAGGTGGGCACCGACAGCGCCAGCACATGGCTCTGGCCGTCCTGGTGCTGCAGCCCTTCGCCGGCCAGCGTCGTGCGTCCCGCAGTGCCGCCCAGGATGAAGCCCCTGCAGCGCGCGTCAGCGGCGGCCCAGATGAAGTCGCCGATGCGCTGGAAGCCGAACATCGAATAGAAGATGAAAAACGGAATCGTGTTGACGCCGTGAGCAGCGTAGGCCGTGCCCGCAGCGATCCACGAAGCAATCGACCCCGCCTCGGTGATGCCCTCTTCCAGGATCTGCCCGTCTTTGGCTTCCTTGTAGTAGAGCAACGTGTCCATGTCCACGGGCTCGTACACCTGGCCGGTGCTCGAATAGATACCGACGGCGCGGAAGAGCGACTCCATGCCGAACGTGCGCGCTTCGTCCGGGACGATCGGCACGATCAGCTTGCCGATAATCGGGTCCTTCAGCAACTTGGTCAGCATCTTCACGAAGACCATCGTGGTCGAGGCTTTCCGATCGGAACCCTTGAAGAACTCGTCGAACTCGGCGTCGAGTTGCGCGGTCACCGTGGCGTTCAGCAGCCCGGCCTTGACGACGCGGCGCGGCACGGCACCGCCAAGCGCCTTCCGGCGCTCGGCCATGTACTTGATCTCGGCGCTGGCTTCATCGGGCCGGTAAAACGGCGCGTCGGCGATCTTCTCATCCGAGATCGGAATACCGAAGCGACCGCGGAAATGCTTGAGGTCGCCTTCGTTCATCTTCTTCTGCTGGTGGGTGATGTTCTTGCCCTCGCCGGCTTCGCCCAGGCCATACCCCTTGATGGTGCGTGCGAGCACCACGGTCGGCACGCCCTGCGAATTCACCGCCGCGCGATAGGCGTTGTACACCTTCACCGGGTCGTGACCGCCCACATGCAGCTTCTTCAGGTCGTCGTCTGACAGGTGGCGCACCATCGCCTCAAGCCGCGGGTCCGCGCCCCAGAAGTGCTTGCGCAGGTACGCGCCGCCTTCGACGACGTAGCGCTGGTATTCACCGTCGACAATCTCGCCCATGCGCCTGACGAGCAGGCCTTCGGTATCTCGCGCGAGGAGTTCATCCCACTCGGACCCCCACAGCACCTTGATGACGTTCCAACCGGCGCCACGGAACACGGCCTCCAGTTCCTGGATGATCTGGCCGTTGCCGCGCACAGGGCCGTCGAGGCGCTGCAGGTTGCAGTTGATGACGAAGATCAGGTTGTCGAGCTTTTCACGCGTGGCGAGCGTGATGGCGCCCAGGGCTTCCGGTTCGTCGGTTTCTCCGTCACCGAGGAACGCCCAGACCTTCTGGTTCGAGACGGGCTTGTGACCGCGATTCTCCAGGTACTTGTTGAACCGGGCCTGATAGATGGCCATGAGCGGCCCAAGGCCCATCGAGACCGTGGGGTATTCCCAGAAGTCAGGCATCAGCCACGGGTGCGGGTACGACGACAGTCCGCCGCTCTCGCGCATCTCATGGCGGAAGTCGCGAAGGTGCTCTTCGGTCAGGCGGCCTTCAAGGAACGCCCGCGCATAGATACCAGGGGAGGCGTGGCCCTGAAAATAAATGATGTCGGCATCGGCGCCGGCCTCCTTGCCGCGAAAGAAGTGATTAAACGCGACCTCATAGAGGGTGGCCGCCGACGCGTACGTGGAAATGTGGCCGCCGATGCCATCCGACTCGCGGTTGGCGCGTACGACCATGGCCAGCGCGTTCCAGCGGATGACGCTCTTGATGCGCCGCTCGAGTTCACGATTGCCCGGGTACGGCACCTGTTCGGTGGGCGGAATGGTGTTGACGTAGGGCGTATTGGACGAAAAGGGCTCGCGGAAGCCGGCCGCGCGCGCGCGAGTCCGAAGGGCGTCGAGCAACCGGAAAATCCGGCTCTTGTCCCCCGTGCGCAACACGTAATCCAGCGAGTCTATCCACTCGCGCGTTTCAATCGACTCCAAGGCAGACGCGTCTACAGGTGCCATGTTCTTCATCTCTCGTTTGTCCTAAGCCCACTATTGTACTCCTCACGCGCACCGAGGCCAAAGGCCCCGCCCGCCGCGTCTGTCTTTGCGCTTCCCATGGCGGCGTCATGCAGATGTGTGCCAAATTAGGCAGATGACCCTGACGCAGAAGGCCTCAGCCCTGCTTGTTTTCATTCCTGTCACATTCACCCTGGGTACGGCCTGCACCGCCGAAGCCCCGCCTTCGACGGAGCCTGCCGTGACCACCTCGCCTCTCGACACCCAGATGGCCCGCTTCGCACCCGTAGACATCGGCGTCGATCTGTCGCCGTTGCCGCCCAACGAGCGCGAGGCGGTCACGGCCATGGTGGAGGCAGCCCGCCTCATCGATGGCCTGTTCCTGGAGCAGGTGTGGTCGGGCAATGCCAGCACCCTGGTGCGCCTGGCCGCCGACCGATCGACCGAGGGCCAGAAATTGCTGCACTACTTCCTGATCAACAAGGGCCCCTGGTCACGCCTCGACGAAGACGCGCCGTTTGTGCCAGGCGTGGGACCCAAACCCGACCAGGCCAACTTCTACCCCGCCGACGCCACGAAGGAAGAGGTGGAAACGTGGATGAACACTCTGCGTGGCGCCGACCGTGACCTGGCCGTCGGATTTTTCAGCACGATTCGGCGCAACGCCTCGGGTTCGCTGATGGCCGTGCCCTATAGCGTGGAATATCAGAACAGCCTGACCGCCGCGGCCGCGTTACTCCGCAAGGCCGCCTCACTCACGACGCAGCCGACACTCAAGCGCTTCCTTGAGTTGCGCGCCGATGCGTTCAAGTCCAACGACTACTACGCTTCGGACGTGGCGTGGATGGAACTCGATGCATCCATCGAGCCCACGATCGGCCCCTACGAAACCTACGAAGACGGCTGGTTCGGCTATAAGGCCGCGTTCGAGGCGTTCATCACGGTGCGCGACGACGCGGAGACGAAGAAGCTGGATGTCTTCGGTGGCGAACTCCAGGGGCTGGAAGACGCGCTCCCCATCGACGCAAAGTACCGCACAGCGAAAATCGGCGCCATGGCGCCGATGCGCGTCGTCAACGTGGTGTTCAGTGGCGGCGACGGCAATCGCGGGGTACAGAACACCACGTTGACGACGCGCATCGGCGCCATGGCGCCGATTTTCGCTGTGCGGTACTTTGCGT
>JBKJQX010000228.1:0-3970 GCA_046594875.1 Vicinamibacterales bacterium | reverse complement strand
ACCGGCACCGTCAGCCGTGTATGGAGATCCTGCCCGCGCCGCTCAAAAGTGGCATGGGGCAACTGCCGCACTACCAGGTACAAATCCCCTGACGGCAGCTCGGTACCACCCGGTTCGCCCTCATTGCGGACTTTGACGCGCGACCCGTCTTTGACGCCGGCCGGAATCCTCACTTCCACCGTGTGCGGCTGGCCCTTGCGCTCCACCTTCAGATGGCGGCTGGCGCCGCCGAAGGTCTCTTCGAGCGTCAGGTCCAGCAACTGTTCAATGTCGCGGCCCCGTTGCGGGCGCGCTGGCCGCCGGCCGCGCGGTCCCGGCTCGGCGCCGCCGAAGAACGTGGTGAAGAAGTCGGAGAAGGGCACACCGTCTCCGAACATGTCCGACATCTCATCGTGTGTGACGGTGCGTGATCGGCGGCGGGCATGCGGAGAACCATGCTGTTCGCCGGCATGGTCCACATTGCGCCAGTTGGCACCGAGCTCGTCGTACTTACGGCGGGACTCCGCGTTACCCAGCACCTCATTCGCTTCGTTGATGTCCTTGAACCTGGCTTCAGCGGCCTTGTTGCCCGGGTTGAGATCGGGGTGATGCTGCCGCGCGAGTTTGCGGTACGCTTTTTTGATCTCTGCCTCGGACGCGGCCTTGGTGACGCCGAGGGTGGCGTAGTAGTCCTTGAACTCCACTGGCATCACCCCTTCACTCCCGATGTTACACTGGCAGGGCTCGTGCCGTTCGACGTTCAACTTTCCGACCTCGTCACGATCGGTCTGCTGGTCCTTCTTGAGGGCCTGCTCTCTGCCGATAACGCCCTGGTGCTCGCCATCCTCGTGCTGGGGTTGCCGCGCGAGCAGCAGCGCAAGGCGCTGCGTTACGGCATTCTCGGCGCCTTCTTTTTCCGGATAGTCGCCATCATCTTCGCCGCCCAGATGATGGGCTTCGCCTGGGTCAAGCTTGTCGGCGGTGGGTACCTGATGTGGCTGTCGTATGCCCACTTCTTCCGGCGCGACGCCGGAAGTGAGCGAGGCGGAATCAAGCCGGCCAACGCCTGGATGGGCCTGTCGGTGTTCTGGACGACCGTGATCAAGGTCGAACTGACCGACATTGTCTTTGCCGTGGATTCGATTCTTGTGGCGGTCGCCATGTCGCCTAAGCTCTGGGTGATCATCACCGGCGGCGTGCTCGGCATCATCGCGATGCGCGTGGTGATCGGGCAGTTGCTGACGCTGGTCCAGCGCTACCCGGCGCTGGTGGACGGCGCGTTCGTGATCATCGCGTGGGTGGCGCTCAAGCTCTTCATTGAATACGCAAGCCAGGTTGGCTGGGTGGACTTCCACATTCCCAAGCAACTGTCGCTCGGCCTGATTGTGGTGATCTTCGCTGTGTCGTACGTGATCGCTCGGAGGCAGGGCCCCAAGCCC
This sequence comes from Vicinamibacterales bacterium, assembly GCA_046594875.1. Lineage (GTDB taxonomy): Bacteria > Acidobacteriota > Vicinamibacteria > Vicinamibacterales > SCN-69-37 > SYFT01. The sequence continues at coordinate 2,552 of JBKJQX010000228.1, read as the reverse complement.
ATCGACGAGGAAACCACCCGGGTCACCGACGACGCCGAGTGAAGCCCGGCGGCGTGCCGGGCCGCCTCAGCGGATGATGTCTTTCACTGAAGGGTAACCAGGCAGGCCGGTGGCCTCGCGCACGGCCCTCAGGATGGCGTCGCTCACGGCTTCGGCCGCAAGACTCCCGATGCGGCTGACGTTGGGGTCGTCGGCCAGCTCGCCAGTCGCCAGTACAAACAACGTATCGCCATCGCCCGGCGTGTGCGCGGGAAAGATGGCCCGGGCCAGGCCGTCCTGCGCCATCATCGAGACGCGCAAGGCCTGAGCCTTTGTCAGCCGGGCGTTGGTAGCCACGACGCCGATCGTGGTGTTTTCCATCTCGCGCCCAATCACGAGGCCCGCGCCGCGGATCAGGGCAAACGGATCTTCAAGCGTGAAACCGTCGGACGCCCTGACGCCCGCCACCGGTGATCCGGTGCGGCGATCGATCACGGAACCCGACGCATTGACCGCCACGATGGCGCCGACGATCAGCCCGTTGGGGCCGCGCAGCGAAGCCGTCCCGATTCCGCCCTTCATGGGCCGGTTGTTCATGAACTTGCCCACCGTGGCGCCCGCGCCCGCACCCACCGATCCTTCCGGCACGGCCCCCGCACTCGCCGTGGCGGCTGCCTGGTAGCCGCAGTCGGGACCTGGGCGAATGTCGGGGCGGCCGCCCACGGCGAGGTCGAGCAGAATCGCCGCCGGCACAATCGGCACCACGGTGCCGCTCACCGGATAACCAATCTTCTGCTCGGCCAGGTATTTCATCACTCCGTCAGCCGTAGAGAGGCCAAACGCGCTGCCGCCCGACAGCACAATGGCATGCACCACGGACACGGTGTTCTCCGGAGAGAGCAGATTCGTCTCGCGCGTCCCCGGTGCGCCCCCGCGCTGATCAACGGCGCCCACCGTGTTGGGCGGAGCGAGGATCACCGTGCATCCGGTGGGGCGTTCAGTGAGCGTGTGGTGACCGACGCGAATTCCCGGCACCTCGGTGATGCGACCAGCCGGACTCTGCGCCAGGGCCAACGCGGTGAGGGCCAGGAAAATCACAGCCGCGGGAATGTGTCGGCACACGATAGCCCGATTATACTGGCGCACACCTGTGACCTCCTCCCGTCTGGTGTCTCTCGATGTGTTCCGTGGTGCGACCATGGCCGCGATGGTCGTGGTCAACAACCCGGGTGATTGGAGCCAGGTCTACGCGCCGCTGCTGCACGCCGAATGGCATGGCTGGACGCCGACCGATCTGATTTTTCCGTTCTTCGTCTTCATCGTCGGCGTGTCCGTCACGTTGTCGAAGCGGACACAGCAGCCGGTCTCCGTCATTCTGAGGCGATCAGCCCTGATCTTCGGCTTCGGCCTGCTATTGGCGTTGTATCCGCGTTTTGATTTGAGCACCGTCAGGCTCATGGGCGTGCTGCAGCGGCTGGCGTTGTGTTATCTCGGGGCGGCGCTGTTCTACAGAGCGATGGGTGAGGCCGACGAAGAAGACAAGTGGCAGGCGGCCGTGGGTGTCACTGCGGTGTTGCTCCTGGCCTATTGGGCCGTGATGCAATTTGTCCCAGCTGCCGGAGGGGTGGCCGGCGACCTGACTCCCGCAGGGAACCTCGGCGCGTGGCTCGATCGCACACTGATTGGCGAGGCACATTTGTGGCGCCAGTCGAAGACATGGGATCCGGAAGGGCTGCTGGGCACCGTACCGGCCTTGGGCTCGGCGCTCTCCGGCGTGGCCGCGGGCGTGATCCTGACGGGCCGTCGCACCGAGGCGCAAAAAGTCGCGTTCCTCATTGCCGGTGGAGGCGCGGCGATCGTGATGGGGCTGGTCTGGGACCGGTCGTTTCCGATCAACAAGAGTCTGTGGACCAGTTCCTATGTGTTGTTCACGAGCGGGCTGGCGTCGATCGTGCTCGCGGCCTGCTTCTGGCTGTTTGATACGCGGGGGCGACAGGGGTTCCTTCGGCCGTTGGTCGTGCTCGGCACCAACGCCCTCGTCCTGTTCGTGGTGTCAGGACTTCTCGTGAAGACGCTGCTGTTCTTCAAGGTCATGGGGCCAGATGGCGTCCTGATTTCGGTGAATCGCTGGCTCTACATCACGGGCTTTGAGCCGTACGCCTCCCCTAAGAACGCCTCGCTGCTGTTTGCACTTGCGAACCTTGCCGTGTTGTACCTGCTGCTCGAAGGGCTGTATCGACGACGCTGGTTCCTGCGTGTCTGACCCGGCTATGATGGTGTCTTCGTATGACACGCATACTTGTTACCAACGACGACGGTCATTTCTCGCCCGGCATTCACGCCCTCGCTGACGCCCTTCGCTCCCTCGGCGATGTGGTCATCGTCGCGCCCCAAACCGAAGCCAGCGCGGTGGGCCACGCGCTCACTCTGCGGCGTCCGCTGCGTGTGGAGCAGCATGGTGAGGGCGTCTACTCCGTGGACGGTACGCCCACCGACTGCGTGAACATCGCGATCGACCAGATCCTTACGCACAAGCCGGACCTCATCGTGTCGGGGATCAACAAGGGGTTCAA
>JBKJQX010000225.1:0-58859 GCA_046594875.1 Vicinamibacterales bacterium | reverse complement strand
ATTGCTCCGATAAGTGCCGCGTCATGAGCCAGTGGGCATGAGGCCATTGCCCCATTGGCTCATCAAAAAAAAAAGGGGGCGACAGTCGCCCCCTTTTCTCTTGAGGTGCAAAAAGCGTCTAGCGCTTCTTGCCGCCCTTCTTCGCTGCCTTCTTGGCTGCTTTCTTGGCCATGTGGTTTTCCCCCCCTTCATTAGGGATCGCGTGGGCTCGTCCTCACCGCAGCCGTCGCGGTCTTTCGACTCGCATGACCCGCTGTGGGGTGCCCCTCGCTCCGTGGCAGGCGCGGTCAACGTCACGCACCTGGCATCTCGTCTCTCACGTTTCTCAACTTGGACCCTCCGTACCCAATAGATGGGCTGAGTGGTCCGTCGTCACGCAAGATGTAGATTATGGATGAGATGAAAACCCTGTCAAGCACAAAATGCGATTTGTTGTCAAAACTTGACAGGGTGTGCGGCTTCGCGATTGGCAGGCTGCTGAAAAACAGGATGTTACACGAGGCGTGAAGGGGATCGACTGCTGATCGGGCAGGCGGCACGCGCGGGGCCGACAAGCACGACGCTGCCACAGCGCTGGTCCGTGACCTGCGGGATATTCACATCACGCCGCACGTCGCCCAGAAGAAGTACACCGCGATCGACGGGCGCACCACGCGCCACCGGGGCGGTCCCCTGGTCGATTGGATGATGACGTTCGCGGCCGCCGCCAACAACTTGGTCCGCTTGCGCACCCTCAGAGCGTCGGCATGCCCTCGAGACGAGGCCTGGTCCTCGACCCACTCGCCAGGCCTGGCGCCCTCACATCACCCCCGCGTGGTCGAGAGCCTCACCGTTCGGCGCTGGCCGACGCGCGATCGGACGTCACCACCGGTTCTCACCAGTTGATCCCCTTACCTCGTGTGATAGCGGTTTGTTCAGCACCCTGTTAGGGCGCGGATGCGCGCAGCGAGGGTCAGAACGCGCTGACGCGGCGCTGTTGCTGACGTGCGTGGCGCTCGAGCGCAAGCGCGACGAGGCGATCGATGAGTGCGGGATACGTCACGCCGGTGGCGGCCCACAGCTTGGCGTACATGCTGATGGTGGTGAAGCCCGGCATCGTGTTGATCTCGTTGAGGCACAACTCGCCCGAGGCGGCGAGCAGGAAGTCCACGCGCGCCAGCCCGGTGCCCTCGATGGCGTCAAAGGCCACGAGCGACTGCCGGCGCACCTCGTCGGCCATCCCGCGCGGCAGTTCGGCGGGGATCACTTCGCGTGACGCGCCGCTCAGGTACTTCGCGTCGAAATCGTAGAACTCACCTGACGGCACGATCTCACCCGGCACCGACGCCTCGGGTGTGTCGTTGCCGAGCACCCCGCATTCGATCTCGCGCGCGCCCGTGATGGCGGTCTCCACCACCACTTTGGGATCAAATCCGGCCGCGAGATCGATCGCTGCGCCCAGGCCATCGGGCGTCTGCACTTTCGAGATCCCGAGGCTCGAGCCCAGGTTCGCGGGTTTGACGAAGACGGGGTAGGTGAGTGTGTCGTTGATGCGGCGGGCCACGGCGTCGCGGCCCGCGATCCATTGCGGCGCACGCACCACCACCCAGGGCGCCACGCGCAGGCCGCGCGCCTGGAACAAGGTTTTGGCCACGTCCTTGTCCATCCCGGTGGCTGAGGCCAGGACGCCGCAGCCCACGTACGCGACATTGGCGAGATCGAGCAGGCCCTGCACGGTGCCGTCTTCGCCGTAGGGGCCGTGCAACACCGGGAAGATGACGTCCAGGCCGAGGCCGGTGATGGCGGAGCGATCCGGATTCACGAGCAACAACGTGTCGTCGCCTGGACGCGCCGGCATCAGGACTTCGCGTCCACCCGACGGCCCGTCGGCCCCGCGCATCTGGCTGATGACGTCTGCGGCAGACGCCGCCGTGGGCGGCCGATCGGCAAGCACCCAGCGGCCGTCCTTCTCGATCCGAATGGCGACGGGGTCATACCGCGTGCGGTCCAGGTTCGCGAGCACTGCGGCGGCCGAGGCGATCGAGACTTCATGTTCGCCCGATCGTCCACCGTGCAGCACGCCGATTCGAAGACGTTTCACAGAGACCTCATTATAGGCTATCGGTGTGCCGGCCGATTTCGGGTTCCACGTGATCGCCACCGATGGCCGCGCTCGGCGCGGCCGCGTGCGTCTCGCGCACGGCGAGGTAGAGACGCCGGTGTTCATGCCGGTCGGCACGCGCGCAGCGATCAAGGGGCTCGCGCACGATCAGGTCATCGCGCTTGATCCCGACATCATCCTCGCCAACACCTATCACCTGCATTTGCGTCCCGGCGACGAGCTGATCGGTCGCGCCGGCGGGTTGCACGCGTTCATGGGATGGGAGCGGCCCATCCTGACCGATTCGGGCGGCTACCAGGTCTTCAGTCTCACGGGCCAGCGGACGATCACTGAGGAAGGCGCGGCGTTTCGGTCACACCTCGACGGCAGCGCGCACCTGCTCACACCAGAATCCGTGGTCGACATCCAGGCGAGGCTGGGGTCAGACGTCGCGATGATCTTTGATGAGTGCGCGCCGTGGCCCGCCGATCGCGGCGTGGTGGAAGCGGCGATGGAGCGCACCTTGCGGTGGGCCCGCCGGGGCCGCGATCGGTTTCTGGCGGTGCAGGCCCGTGAGGCACCCGACGTCACGCGCGCCACGCCCGGGCAGGCGCAGTTCGGCATCATCCAGGGCGGCATCCACCTGGATCTGCGCGACCGCAGCGTCGCCGGCACCGTCGCGATGGGCTTTGAGGCCTACGCGATTGGGGGCCTCTCGGTCGGCGAACCGGTCGATCTGATGTACGAGGTGGTCGGGCACACCGCGGCGCAGTTGCCCGAGGATCGGCCGCGGTACTTGATGGGCACCGGCATGCCGGATGACCTGGTCGAATGTGTCGCGCGCGGTATCGACATGTTTGACTGCGTGCTGCCCACGCGCAATGGGCGCAACGGCCAACTCCTGACCCGCCATGGCCTGATTTCAATCAAGAATGCCCGGTACGCCGAGGACCTGAGGCCCCCCGATCCCGAGTGCGAATGCCCGACCTGCCGCCGCCACTCCCGGGCCTATCTGCGTCATCTATATATGGTGGGCGAGATGACTGCGGCCACCCTGAACACGGTCCACAATCTCCACTTTTACCTTGACACCATGAGGGCGATTAGGAAGGCTATTGAGTTCGGAACCTTTGACCAATTCCGACAAGAGTTCCATCGGACGTTTTCCCGCCGACAAGTGACGTAAATGACTGACTTTTTATCCCTCCCGACCATCGTGGCCCTGGCTTCCCCGCCCCAGGCGGGCCAGCCCAACATCTGGGTCCAGCTTTTCCCGTTTGCCCTCATGCTGGGCGTGTTTTACCTGCTCGTCCTGTTGCCAATGCGGCGCAGGCAGAAGAAGATTCAGGAGTTCCAGAACGCGCTTCAGGTGGGGGACAAGGTCATCACCACCAGCGGAATCTATGGGCAGGTGACCAAGCTCTCGGACACCTCCGTGCAGATTCAGATCGCCGACAAGGTCAAGATCGAGGTGGCCAAAGCGTCGGTGGGCGGGTATCAGGGACAGGATCCGGTGGTCAAGGACTCTGGCGGACTTTAGAACATGTATAAGAACCTTCGTTGGAAAGTGATCGCGGTCGTCGCCGTAGCTATCTTGGCTGCGGTGTCGTTTTATCCACCCAAAGACAAGATCAAGCTCGGTCTTGACCTGCAGGGCGGCGTGCACCTGGTGCTTCGGGTCAATACCGAGGATGCGCTCGAACTCGAGACAGAAACGAGTTCCGAACAACTGAGCGTGGCGCTCAAGGACGCCGGCGTCATTGTTGGAAGCATTCGACCCACAAGCGGTACCACCTTTCAGGTGGACGGCGTGCCCCCGGACCGCGACCAGCAGTTCCGGCAGCTCGCGCAGGATCAGGTCGGGTTGAGTTTCGATCGGGAGACGGGGGTTGGTGGAGCCTACACCTACCGGATGAAGCCGAATATCGACGTGGACCGCCGGCGCGAGGCGGTCACCCAGGCGATGCAGACCATCGAGCGCCGGGTCAATGAATATGGTGTCTCCGAGCCCATCGTGGCGGAATATGGCAACGCGGGCAACCAGATCGTGGTGCAACTGCCGGGTGTGACCGACGTGCCGCGCGCGAAGGAACTCATCAGCAGCACGGCCGTACTCGAGCTCAAGCTGGTCGAATCGGGCCCCGCGCCCGACGAAGCGACCTTGTTGGCACCGTTCTCCGGAAAAGCCCCTGAGGGCCAGGAGGTCGTGCAGGGTGCGGCGGTCGCCGGACAGGCCGGGGCCTCGTTCTACCTCGTGGGCCGGGTCCCGGTCATCACCGGCAACGACCTGCGCAATGCGAAGTCCACCATTGACATGATCGGTCAGCCGGCTGTGGGGTTCTCGCTCAAGAGTGAGGGCGTGACGAAGTTCAGCCGTGTCACGTCGGCGAACGTCGGGCGCTACCTTGCCATCATTCTCGACAAGCGGGTCGTGTCTGCGCCGGTCATTGAAGGCCCCATCACCCAGGCTGATGCCCAGATCACGGGGACCTTTACCCAGCAGGAAGTGGCGGACCTGTCGTTGGTCCTCCGGTCCGGCGCCTTGCCGGCATCGTTGACGTACCAGCAGGAGGAATCGGTTGGTCCGACGTTGGGGGATGCGTCTGTCCGCGCGGGTGTGCAGGCCTCGGTCGCCGGCCTGATCCTCGTGGCCCTGTTCATGCTGGCGTACTACAAACTCGCGGGCATCAACGCCGTGCTGTCGATCGCGCTCAACTTGATGATCCTGATGGGCTTTATGGCCTACCTCGGCGCCGTTATGACGCTGCCGGGCATTGCCGGCTTCATCCTGACCATCGGCATGGGCGTGGATTCCAACGTCCTCATCTTCGAGCGCATCCGTGAGGAAATCGCCAACGGGAAGGGCGCACGCCAGGCTGTGGCGGCCGGGTTCGACCGGGTGTTCATTACCATTCTTGATACACACGTCGCATCGCTCATCGCGGCCGCATTTCTCTTCCAGTTCGGCACCGGCCCCATTCGCGGATTCGCCACCACGTTGTTTTTCGGTTTGATCTCCAACGTGTTCACGGCCGTGTTTGTCTCACGCACGTTATTTGAAATTTCGCTCTCGCGGCGGCCCGGCACGGCCCGCTTGAGCATCTGATTCGCCGTTACGGAGTCCCATGCAGATTCTTGGATCGACCAATATCAACTTCATCAAGTGGCGATGGCACGCCATCGCCCTCTCGGCGGCGATCATCATCATCGGGTTTGCCCAGATCGCCAGGCAGGGGGGCCCAAGGCTGAGCGTCGATTTTTCTGGCGGCACCTCCATGGTGCTGCGCTTCGACCAGCCGGTCACTGAGGATGCCGTGCGCAATGCGCTCGCCACCGTGTCTGGCGACAAGACCGTTCAGCGGTTCGGCCAGCCGTCCGAAAACCAGATCCTGGTGCGCCTGCCCCAGACGATCACGGTCGAGGAAGGGACCACCCTTGATGATGCGGCAGAGCAGGTGGACGCGCTCCTGCGCAAGGCCAATATCGGTGCCTTCACCAGGGAAAAGACCGAGATCGTCGGCCCTGTGGTCGGGCAGGACCTGCAGCGCAAGGGCATCTACGCGACGCTCACCGCGATTGCGGGCATCATGCTCTACATCGGCTTCCGGTTCCGCTTCACATTTGCGGCTGGTGCCATTGTGGCGACCTTGCACGACGTGCTGGTGACTCTGGTGTTTCTCAACTGGTTCGGCTACGAACTCTCGCTCAACATCGTGGCCGCGCTGTTGACGATGACCGGCTACTCGGTCAATGACACCATCGTGGTGTTCGACCGCGTGCGTGAAAACGCCCGCACGATGCGTAAGGACAACCTGGAATTGCAGGTGAACACCAGCGTCAACCAGACCCTGTCGCGCACGATCATCACGGCTGGCACGACGTTCCTGGCCGTCTTCGGGCTCTACATGTTTGGCGGCGAGGTCCTCGAAGGGTTTGCCTTCACCTTGCTGGTGGGCATCATCAGCGGCACCTACTCGACGATCTTCATCGCGGCTGCGATTGCCATCCTGCTGACCAAAAAGACCGGTACGCCAACGACGACCGGGGCGAACCGCGCTCGCGCCAAGGCGTAGGCCCTGGCGACCCCCTGGAAGCCATGACGCTCTTCGAGGGGGCGGTGCTCGGCGTGGTGCAGGGACTTACCGAGTTCCTGCCCATCTCGAGTTCTGCCCACCTCATCCTCGCGCGCGCCGTCTTTGGATGGGACGCCGGTGAACTCAACCTCGCATTCGATGTGGCGTGCCACCTGGGTACCCTGGTGGCGGTCATCGCGTTTTTCACCCGTGATATTGCCGACATGGTGCGGTCAATGCCCAGGGCCTTCACCCGGCACCCCGATGCCGCCGCGCGTCGGCTCTGGCTGCTTGCGGCGGCGATGCTCCCCATCATCATCGTCGGACTGACCATGAGCGATTATGTGGAGATGGCGCGCGACCAGCCGCGGCTGACGGCCATCGCCCTGATGGCCGGGGCCGGCCTGCTGTTTCTGGTGGAGCGGCTCTCGGCGCGCACGGGCACGGAAGCCAACCTGACCCTCGTCGGAGCCGCGCTCATCGGCGTCGCGCAGGTGATGGCCCTGGTACCGGGCGTGTCGCGGTCTGGGGCCACGATCACGGCCGGCATGTTGCTGGGCCTCAGCCGGCTGGCCTCGGCGCGATTCACATTCCTGCTGAGTGTGCCCGCGATTGGCGCGGCCGCGGCCCATGAGGGCCTGAAGCTGCGGGAGGTGGTGTTGACCGGGCACGATTGGGCGCTGTTCGGCGTCGGGTTCGTCGCCTCCGGGGTGGTGGGCTACCTGTCGGTGAGCTACCTCCTGAAGTTCCTGGTCAGTCACCGGCTTGATGTCTTCGCCTGGTACCGCATTGCGGTGGCCGTGGGCATCCTCATCTGGCTCTGAGTGGAAGGGTGTTTCCGATGATGCAGTGGCTGCGGCGCTCGTTCATCACGGGATTTTTTGTCACGGTCCCGCTCGTGGTGTCGGTGGCTGCCATTGTCTGGATGTTCCGTGTGGTGGATGGCCTGACCCACGGGCTGTACGAGCGGTGGCTCGGGCCCCAGCCCCATCCACCCGGCCTCGGACTGGTGACGACCGCGATTGTGGTGCTGGGCATCGGCGCGTTGGCCACGAACGTCATCGGGCGGCGCGTGCTGGGCCGGGGCGAGGCGTTTCTGATGCAGGTCCCGGTGTTTCGCACGGTGTACGCGCCGGTGAAGCAGTTGATCGTGGCGTTTTCGCCCGACAACGAGGCGGGCTTCAAGCGCGTGGTCCTGGTCGACCAGGAGGCGCGCGGGTTCGCGCTGGGATTTCTGACGAAAGAGTTCACCGTGGACCGCGGCCAGGGGCCCGAGGCCGTGTATGCGGTGTATGTGCCCACCAACCATTTGTATCTGGGCGACGTCGTGGTCTGCCGGCCGGCCCAGGTGTCATTCCCCGACATGACCGTGGAGCAGGGCGTGCGGGTCTTTCTCACCGGTGGGATGGGGTTCCCCGCGCAGATCAGGGCCCATGCGCATTCGGTACTCGACACCGGGGGCGAGTCCGGGAGATGATGGCGCCTCAGGGGCGATCGGGGGCCGTTTTTCTGGAACCGGTGTCAAACACTGCAGGTGTCCGTTTTGTTGACACTATTTTTGGGCCCTGACTATAATTTCGGTTCCTAGTACGCTCAGGGCAGGAGGATCAGAACGTGCCGCGTGAAATGTTCAGCGACGTGACCGACCCGTCAGTGAAACTCGGAACGAAGCAGTGGTACACCGTGCCGCTGTCGATCCTGGTTCACACGATCCTGCTCGGCGCCATGGTGATTGTGCCGCTTCTGGCGTCTGACCTTTTGCCCACGCCGCAGTCGGTGATGGCGTTTGTGGCGGTGCCCCCGCCGCCGCCCCCGCCGCCTCCGCCGCCCCCGCCACCTTCTGCCCCGGCACCACCGACGCCACAGGTTGATGTGAATCCCGCGGCTGCGCCCCTGGAAGCCCCGCCTGAAGTGAAGCCCGAGCCGCCGCCTCGCCCGTCTACGGGTTCGTTTGGCGTCGTGGGTGGTGTGGCGGGCGGTATTCCCGGCGGCACCATGGGCGGCGTTGTGGGCGGTATTCCCGCGCCCCCTCCTCCGCCTCAGGCACCCGTACGCGTCGGCGGCAACATCAAGCCGCCAACCAAGATCAAGGACGTGCTGCCGATCTATCCGCCAATTGCGCAGTCCGCGCGAGTGTCTGGTGTGGTCATCATCGAAGCCACGATTGGTGTTGACGGCAGCGTGACTGATGCGCGCGTCATTCGTCCGGTGGCGCTGCTCGATCAGGCGGCGCTTGATGCCGTGAGGCAGTGGAGGTTCTCGCCGACCACGCTGAATGGCGTGGCGGTGCCGGTCATCATGACGGTCACGGTGAACTTCACGCTGCGGTAGTCCCTGTAAGGTCGGCTGGTTTTCCTAAAACGTGGTAGTCCCTTTTTCGCTGGTCAAGTGTTTCGGAGGCTGTAATGGGTGAGATGGATCTGGTGCACATGTGGGAACAGATGGGCTTCGTTGCGAAGGCCGTCGCGTTCATTCTGGTCTTTATGTCGATGTGGTCGTTTGGTGTGTCCATCGAGCGGTACTACACCTTCTCTCAGGCGAAAAAGCAGTCCAAGCTTTACGCGCCGCAGGTGGCCAAGCACCTCAAGGACAATCGGCTGAAGGACGCACTTGCCGTCTCGCAGTCGAAGCCGTATCAGTACAGCCATCTGGCGAAGGTGGTGCTCGCCGGCCTGCAGGAATACCAGTTCCAGCTGGACTCGGGCGCCAACCTGACCCGCGATGACATGGTCGACACCGTGCGTCGCGCCATTCAGCGCGCCACGGCGCTGACCGCTAACGACCTCAAGAAGGGCATTCCGGCCCTGGCCACCATCGGCGCCACGGCGCCGTTCGTGGGTCTGCTTGGCACGGTCGTCGGTGTCATCAACGCGTTCGCCGGCATCGGCAGCACCGGTTCAGCCGGCCTCGGCGCCGTCTCGGCCGGTATTTCGGAAGCGCTCATCGAAACGGCCCTCGGGCTGGTCGTGGCCATTCCCGCCGTCTGGCTCTACAACTACTTCTCGGGCAGCCTCGAGTACTTCAACGTCGAGATGGATAACTCGTCGTCGGAACTCGTGGACTTCTTCATCAAGAAGACGGCGTAAGACGGCAACGTCTTAACAAAGAAGGACTAGTCCTATGTCAATGGACGTCGGGGGCGCCAAAGGCGGCCTCAAAGCAGACATCAACGTGACGCCGCTCGTCGACGTCATGCTCGTGCTGCTGATCATCGTCATGCTGATTGCGCCGATGCTGCAGAAGGGCGTCGACATTGCCCTGCCTGAGGCGGAGTTCACGGGGGACAAACCCGACACCGCCGACCAGACGGTGGTGCATATCGGCCCCGATAGCAGGTTGTACGTCAACTCGCTGCCGGTGACCGAAGCCGATGTGATCACCAAGCTCCAGGGCATCCTGGAGAACTCGGCGGACAAGACGGTCTACCTGAAGGGCGACAAGGACGCGCCCTACCGCGCCATCATGCAGATGATGGACGCGCTCCGCGGCGCCGGCATTGAGACCGTGGGGCTCATTACGGAGAAAAAGGGCGGCAACGTGGGAGGGAATCAATAATGTCTCACGCGCACATGCACCACGGTGCAGACAAGATCATCAAGGTCTCCAAGGCTGAAGCGTCGTCGGACATGAACGTGACGCCGCTCATCGACGTCCTGCTGGTGCTCCTGGTCATCTTCATCGCTGCGCTGCCGTTGACGCAGAAGGGTGTGGATATCAACCTGCCGCTCGAGGTCAACAAGGCCGCGTCGGCGGCCATTGACCTGAGCCAGATCGTTGTGGACTACTCCGCCGACCGCCGTTTGACGGTCAATAAGCAGGAAGTCACGATTTCTGGACTGCTTGAGCACCTTCGCGGTATCTACGAGGCCCGCAAGGACAAGACCATCTTCGTCATCGGCGACGGGTCGGTCCGGTACGGCGAGATCGTGGAAATTATCGACGCCGCCCAGGGCGCCGGAGTGACCAAGGTCGGGATTGTCACCGACGGCATGCGCAAGGCCGCGCTCGGCGGCATGTAAGACCCGCACGGCGACACGACAGGTTCTGCCAGACGCGACCGGGGTCACCCGGTCGCGTCTTTGTTTGTACGCAGGTCTTTCACCATGGAGTTTCCATGAAGATCCATGAAGTGTTCATGGGGGCCTCCAGAGACGGCACCCAACCGCGCGGCCCCCGACAGCGCTCGGGCCGACCTGAGCCAGCCGGACGAAGAAAAGACGTCGGGTGTCTTTTTGGAGGCGGCAGGCAAAAAGACACCCGACGTCTTTTCTTCGTGGGTGGAAAGCTCTTGTGGTGCAAGGACGCGCGGGCGGCTCGTCAGCGTGATCCGAAGCGCCGGAAGGCACTCGGGCCCCTGCCGGCAGTGCCGACCGCGTCTGGGCGGGCTCAGGCCGCTCTTGAAGGCACCCGTACAAAGACAACGGGCGAGGCCAACGTGTTGCTGGCCGCGCCCGTGGGAAACTGCTGGTTGGCCCCGCCGGGGGGCGGAAACTACTTGACTGGTTTCTTCGCGTCGGCGGAGGTCTGGGTCTTCTGCAACTCCATTGCGCGATTCCTGAGCCGGTCGGCCTCGTCGATCAGGGCCTTCTGCTTCGCCGGGTCACGCTCCGCATTCGCCTGAAGCCTGAGGAGGATGTTCTTGATCGTCAGCGCTTCCACGTAGTCGGGATGCAAGGCGAGGGCGGCGTCCTCGGCCTGAACCGCGCGGGCCAGATAGGCTTTCTTGGTGGCGGCCGAGACCGTGTAGTCCTTGAAAGCCTTCTCGTAGAGGTAGAACGCGATCATGTGATGCGCTTCCGGGTTGTTCGGTTCGACCTTGGCCCGCTTTTCCCACGCCTCCATTGCTCCGTCGAAGTTGCCCTGACGATTGTGGAAACCGGCCATGAGCATGTAACCCAAGGGCTCGTTCGGACGAACCTCGATGCCCTTATTGCCCATGGCCTCAGCCTCTTCGTACCGGCCCTGGTCTTCGTAGAGCTTGCTGAGCGAGTAGTAGTTGCCGGGTTCGTTGGGCTCGAGCGAAATCAGCTTGAGTGCGATGGGTTCAGCCTTATCGAAATCGCCGAGCTTGTCCACGCCGTAGGCGGCAATCAGGTACTCGTAGGAGAGCTTGCGAATTTCGGCGCCCTGGGGGTCGGTGTCCTTGATGACCTCGGTCGCCTTTGTGTAGTTCTCGACGGCCCTGGCCAGGTACGCGTCGTTCTCGGGCTCGCCCTTGCGCGAGGGCTTGTACATGTTGTCGTACGAATTGCCGAGGAAGAAGTAGGAGATGCCGAAGTCGGGGTTGTGGCCGATGGACCGCTGATAGGCCTCGATCGCCTTGGCAAATTCCTGCCGTTTGTACGCCTCGTTGGCTTCTTTGAACGCCATGAGAGATCGGAGATTGCCGATCGCGTATTTACCGCAGGCCGTGGTGGACAACCCGACCGCCAGCACCAGGGCGACGACCCGAATCAGTTTAAAGGGAGCGTGCATGTAGATCCTCATGTGGCGCCAGTATAGTGAACACAAAAAAGGCCCGTCAAGGAGCCATTCGGCCGTTTCCGGTATCCTTCCCTCAGGTTAGACACCGGCACCATGATTAGGTTCGAAGATCTCATCGACAAGATCCGGAGCGCCACCCCGGACGCAGATACCGAGCTGCTGCGGCGGGCCTATGTCTTTTCGGCGTATGAACATAAGGGCCAGGTCCGCCGGTCCGGGGAGCCCTATCTGGTGCACCCCCTGGAAGTGGCCGACCTGCTGGCGGATATGCGGCTGGACGTGGTGGCGGTGGCCGCCGGCCTGCTCCACGACATCGTGGAGGACACCCCGAACACGATTGAGAGGATTCGCGAGCTTTTTGGCGAGGAAGTGGCCCACGTCGTTGAGGGGGTGACCAAATTGTCGGCCCTCCAGTTTGCGTCCAGCGAGGAGCGCCAGGCCGAAACCTTCCGGAAGATGCTGCTGGCGATGGTGGACGACATCAGGGTCATCCTGGTGAAACTGGCCGACCGGCTCCACAACATGCGCACCCTGCAGCACCTGCCCGAGGACCGGCGCCAGCGGATTGCCCAGGAAACCCGCGACATCTATGCCCCGATCGCGAACCGGCTGGGGATGAGCAAGATCAAGAACGAGCTCGAGGAACTGGCGTTCCGCCACCTGGACCCGCAGGCCTATCAGGCCCTTCGGACCGAGGTGGAGGCGAAACGCAAGGCGACCGAAGGGCTGATGGAGGATCTGCGGCAGAAACTGGCCCAGAAGCTGGCCGAGGGGCAGATTCCCGTGGTCGCCATCGACGGGCGGATCAAGCGCCTGTGGTCCATTCACCAGAAGCTTCAGCGCCGCAAGGTCAGCCTGGACCAGGTGTACGACTTCATTGCCCTGCGCGTGGTGACCCAGTCGGTGAAGGACTGTTACGGCGTGTTGGGGATCCTGCATCAGACGTGGTCGCCCGTGCCGGGCCGGTTCAAGGACTTCATCGCGATGCCCAGGCCGAACGGGTATCAGTCGCTGCACACCTCAGTGGTGAGCGAGCGCGGGACCCCGTTTGAAATCCAGATTCGTACTGTGGACATGCATCGCGTGGCGGACGAAGGCATCGCGGCGCACTGGAAGTACAAAGAAGGTCGCGTTGGGGCGGCCCGCGACGAGCAGTACTTCCACTGGCTGCGCCAGTTGCTGGATACGCAACAGGACGTGCGTGACCCGGCCGAGTTCCTGCGGAACTTGCGCATCGAACTCTACCCGGATGAGGTGTACCTCTTCACGCCGAAGGGCGAGGTGAAATCGCTGCCGCAGGGATCGACCGCGGTGGACTTCGCGTATGACGTGCACACCGATGTGGGCCATCAGTGCGTGGGCGCGCGCGTCAACGGCCGCATGGTGCCGTTACGGACGCGTCTGTCCAACGGCGATATCGTCGAAATCCTCAGGCAGCCCGGTCATACGCCGAGCCGCGATTGGCTCACGTTTGTGGCCACCACGCGGGCGCGCCACAAGATCAAACACTTCATCCAGAGCGAAGAGAAGCTGCGCAGCATCGAACTGGGCAAACGCCTGTTCGACAAAGACGTGCGCCGTTTCAACATCGACAAGGCGCTGGTCACACCCGAGGCGCTGGCCAAGGTGGCGCCCGACTACGGCGCGCAGAAGACCGATGACCTCTACGCCGCGATTGGTTACGGCAAGGCCACCGCGCGTGCGGTGTTGACGCGCCTCGCGGGCCAGGATGCGCTGCGCGAACGTGCGCCCGATGGCGCAATCGCCAGTGTGGTCAAGCGCGTGCTGGGGTCAGGCGAGGCGAAGATCAAAGTGCGCGGCGTGGACGACCTGATGGTCTTCCGCGCGCGATGCTGTAATCCGATTCGCGGCGAAAAAATCGTCGGCTACATCACCCGTGGCAAGGGGGTGTCTGTCCACGCGGCGTCGTGCCCGAATGTCGTGAACCTCCTCTACGATCCGGAGCGGCGGATGGATGTGGAGTGGGACAAAGGTGCGGATTCGAGTCCGTACGTCGTCCGCCTGAAAATCCATGTGGCGGACCGCAAAGGCATTCTCGCCGACGTCAGCACGCGGATCGCCGGGATCAACACGAACATCCGAGATGTTGAGGCCACCACTGACGAAGACCATCGTGGCTCCATCCGGATCACGGTGGAGATTGTCGATCTGAAACACCTCGATCGGGTGGTCAAGGCCTTGAAGTCGATTGATGGCGTGCTGGCTGTCGAGCGCGGCAACCGCTAAGGCACGCCAAGGGCATCTCACACGAGGCGTGAAGGTCTGAAGGTGCCATGCGTGGCCGGGAAGCCTGAAGAATAAAGATCCTTCAGACCTCCATGCCTTCGTGTGTGAAATGGGCCTCAGCCGAGGTAGGCGATGAGATCGATTTCGACCAGGACGTTGCGCGGGAGGCCGGCGGCCTGAATCGTGGCCCTGGCCGGCGACGGGGCTGGAAAATAGGTGGCGTAAACTTCGTTGACCGCCGGGAAGTCGGCCATGTCCGCCAGATACACCGTGGTTTTTACCACACGGTCGTACGAAATCCCCGCACCGCTCAGCACCGCTCCAAGATTCTGGAGCACCTGGTGCGCCTGGGCCGTGATGCCGCCTTCGGTGATAGTGCCGGTCGTCGGATCGAGCGGAATCTGGCCGGAGGCGAACAGGAATCCGCCTGCCTTGATGGCCTGACTGTAGGGCCCGATCGCCCCTGGCGCGTCCGGGGTCGAAACAGGCGTCAACGGGGCGCCCACGTCAGGCGGCCTTGGTGACCTTGTTGGAGCGGATGCAGCGGGTGCACACGCGCATGCGTCTGGTGGCGCCATCCACCACCGCGTGGATTTTCTGGAGATTCGGTTCAAACCGGCGCGCGGTCACGTTGTTGGCGTGGCTGGCCTGCCGACCGACGACGGGCTTCTTGCCGCACACTTCACACTGCTTTGCCATGATCTACCCTCGAAACCCCAAAGTATAGCACTTCACCCGACTGTTGCCGCCAGGGGACAGTGTGAGTCCACAAGAGTGGAGAACCGAAACCACCCCTCCTCTCGTCTAATCTCTCGAAAAAGCGGACCAAAATGGTCCCGCCTGGCACGACGCCGATGTAACACGCGTTTCCTCTAGTAGTTACCATCGGCCATCGGATCGCCGGGTGTAGCCAAACATCCGATTCCGGCGTAGTAGAAATTACCGGGTCTGGTGTGGTCGAACGGCCAGGGCTGGCTCTTTGCGATTGTTCCGGGTTGAGTTATTATTGGCATTTTATTTGCAGGTCGAATAGCACGCAGAGAGACCTGCAACGGCAGAGCGGATAGGGAGAGCAAATCATGAAGGCACAAGTGACCACCTCAAAGAAGCGGGCCAAGAGCGATTCGTCACGGGTCCGATACGTCGAACTCAGGCGGATCCTCGAAGAGCGCCGTCGCGAGATTCTCGCCCAGGTGCAGGAAAAGATGCGGGATGTTCGGGCCGAGGGTGGCATCGGTGAAGGCCAGGGTGTGCTGGATGCGGCTGAGTCGTCGGAAGCCGATATTCAGGACGACATCGAGTTTGCGCTGATTCAGATGAAGTCCGAGACGTTGAACCGCATCGAGGAAGCGCTGGCGCGACTCGACGAAGGCACGTTCGGCAACTGCTTCGAGTGCGGCGACGAAATTTCCGAGCGCCGGCTCCGTGCGTTGCCCTTCGCCGTTCGCTGCAAGGACTGCGAAGAAGTCCGAGAGCTGGCAGAGCGGCGTGAGCGCATGTCCACCTCGCGGCGGCCGTCGGGGCTGCTGCTCGACATGAACTGACCCCCGGTCGGCCCACGGGCCGGCGTGTTCGCGATATCTTTGCAGGCTCCGCCGTCAGGCGGGGCCTGATTCGTTTTGGAGGGCGTCCCATGGCAGAACACGACACAACTGTGACCGCCGTCGCCGAGCGGCCGCCGGTGCCGGCCGAAGTGCCGGTGTTGCCCCTGCGCGACACGGTCCTGTTCCCCAACTCCTTCATGCCCCTCGCCGTGGCGCGCGAAAGTTCCGTCGCGTTGATCGATGCGGCCATCGCCGGCGACAAGCAGATTGGCGTGTTTACCCAGCGCACGGCGACCGATGAGGATCCGGGACAGGACGGGTTGTTTCCCACGGGGACGCTGGCGCACATTCACAAGATGTTCAAGCTGCCCGACGGCAGCCTGCGGCTGATTGTGCAGGGGATGTCCCGCATCGGTATGGATCGTGTGACGCAGACGATGCCGTATCTGCGCGCGCAGGTGCATGAAGTGCTGGATGTGGTCTCGGACCCCGACTCGGTCGAGACCGACGCGCTCGTACGGAACATTCGCGCGAACCTCCAGCAGATTGTCCAGCTCTCGCCGGTGCTGTCCGAGGACCTGGCGTCGGTGGTCGCCAACATCACGGACCCGGGCCGGCTGACCGACTTCGTCGCGTCGAGCCTCAGCACGGTGTCCACGGACGTCAAGCAGGATCTGCTCGAGACGACCGATGTGCGCAGCCGCATGGAGACGCTCAATCGCGTCCTGACCAAGGAACTCGAAGTGCTCGAGGTCGGGTCGAAGATCCAGTCACAGGTTGAGTCCGAAGTAGGCCGGAATCAGCGCGAGTACTTCCTGCGCGAGCAGATGAAGGCGATCCAGCGTGAGCTGGGCGAGGGCGATGAACAGGCCAAGGAAATGGACGACCTCGCCGCGAAGATCGACGCGGCGGGTATGCCCGAGGACGTGCGGAAGGAAGCCCGGCGCGAGCTGGACCGGCTCTCAAAGATGCCCCCGGCGGCCGCCGAATACACGGTCGCGCGTACGTACATCGATTGGCTCGTGGCGGTGCCGTGGACGGCCCACAGCGACGACGTTATTGAACTGGCGCGCACGAAGGCGACCCTTGACGAGGATCACTCAGGCATCGAGAAGGTCAAGGACCGCATCCTGGAGTATCTGGCGGTGCGCAAGCTGAAGCCGGATGTGAAGGGGCCGATTCTGTGTTTCGTCGGCCCCCCAGGTGTGGGTAAGACCTCGCTCGCGCGCTCGATCGCGAAGTCCATCGGCCGCAAGTTCGTCCGCGTCTCCCTCGGCGGTATGCGCGATGAAGCCGAAATCCGCGGCCATCGACGCACCTACATCGGCGCGCTGCCTGGGCAGATCATCCAGGGCCTCCGCCGTGCGGGCGTGAGGAACCCGGTGTTCATCCTCGACGAGATCGACAAACTCGGCAGCGACTTCCGTGGGGATCCGGCGTCGGCGTTGCTCGAGGTGCTTGACCCCGAGCAGAACAACACGTTCCGGGATCACTACCTGGATGTGCCGTTTGACCTGTCCGAGGTGCTGTTCATCACCACGGCGAACGTTCTCGACACCGTGCCTCCGCCGTTGCGCGACCGCATGGAAGTGATCGAGCTGGCCGGCTACACCGAGCGCGAGAAGCTCGACATCGCCAGGGATCATCTGGTGGCCCGGCAGGTCACCAATCACGGCCTCGACAGCCAGGTCATCACCTTCACCGACGCTGCGCTCGCCACGATCGTGCGGGGCTACACGCGAGAGGCGGGCGTTCGTAACCTCGAGCGCGAGATTGGCTCGGTCTGCCGAAAAATCGCCCGGCGTCATGCGGAAGGGGATCGCACGCCCGTGATCGTCACGCCTGATCTCGTGGACGAGCTGCTGGGTGCAGCGCGGCATCTCGATGAGGCGCTTGAGGATCGCACCAAGGACCCCGGTGTGGCGATTGGTCTGGCGTGGACGCCGGTCGGCGGCGACGTCCTCTTCATCGAGGCCTCGCGTATGGCGGGCGGCAGCGCGCTGACGTTGACGGGGTCACTCGGCGACGTCATGAAGGAATCCGCACGCATTGCCTTGTCCTGGTTCCGCACCCACGCGTCGTCGTACGGGGTGGATCCCCAGTTCTACAAGGATTCCGAGATCCACCTGCATGTGCCGTCGGGCGCCATCCCGAAGGACGGACCGTCGGCCGGCGTCACGATGGTGGTGGCGATGGCGTCGGCGCTGTCGGGCCGTCCGGTGCGCGGCGATGTGGCCATGACGGGGGAGGTCACGCTCTCGGGCCGAGTGCTGCCGGTAGGCGGCATCAAGGAAAAGGTCCTGGCGGCGCGGCGTTACGGCATTCATCGGGTCATCGTGCCCAAACAGAATGAGACGAACGTGCGCGAGGATCTCACGGATGAGCTTCGGAGCGGATTGACGGTGCACTTCGTCACGGAAGTAGACGAAGTGCTGGCGCTGGCGCTGACACCCGCGGGTGCCTCGAAGAAACTGAGCCTGGTCTAGCCTAGACTAGCAGGCGGCTGAACAACAGGATGTCACACGAGGCGTGAAGGGGATCGACTGCTGATCGGGCCTTTACGACGATGCGGCATGCGCGGTGATGATCAGCAGACAGGCCACCTCTGCAGCGATCTCTCTCCGGAAGAACGCGTCCCCGCCGATCATCCACTGCGGGCCGTCCGCCGGATGACCGATGAGGCGCTCCGAGCGGTGGCCCCGGCGCTGGGGCGGTTGTCGTCGGAGACCGGCCGACCGTCGATTCCCCCCGCGCAGCTGCTGCGCGCGCTCCTGATTCAAGTGTGGTACCGCGTCCGCAGCGAGCGGCTCCTCATGGAACACCTGCAGTACAGCTTGCTCTTCCGCTGGTTCGTAGGGCTGAGCATGGATGATGCGGTGTGGCATCCGATGACCTTCACCAAGAATCGCGATCGCCTCTTGGCTGGCGATGTGGCCGCCCGCTTCTTTGATGCGGTCACCGTCCAGGCACGGGCAGCGCACCTCTTGTCGAACGAGCATTTCACGGTCGACGGCACGCAGCTGGAGGCGTGCGGGCGGCAGCCTCGGCGCCGATAAAAGCTACGACGCGCGCGCGTGGGTAGACGACCTGCGGGCGATCGCGATCACGCCGCATGTCGCGCAGAAGAAGTACAGTGCGATCGATGCCCGCACGACGCGGCATCCGGGCTACGCCGTCAGTCAACGCACGCGCAAACTCGTCGAGCAAGTCTTTGGATGGATGAAGACGGTCGGGGGGCTACGAACACTCCGGCACCGGGGCGGTCCCCTCGTCGACTGGATGCTGACCTTCGCGGCCGCCGCCTACAATCTGGTGCGCCGCCGCACCCTGCAGGCGTCCTCATGACGTCGCGACCGCGCCGGATCGGGGCGATGCGTGCGACTGCCGATGCCCTCATGCCCCGCGCGTGGTCGAGATCCTCACCGCTCGGCGCGATTCGGACGGCGCCACGGCGATAAACAACTGATCGATTCCCTTCACGCCTCGTGTGACACCTGATTTTTCAGCAGCCTGCTAGTCTAGCAGGCTGACGCGACTCGAAGGCCCGATAACCCCTCCCGACTCGAAGTCACTGCCACCGACGCCGCGGGCCAGACGACGCGAGACGTGGGTGACGGTCACCGTTCCACGGAATGGGGGAGGCTGGTAGCGTCCGCCAGCGACAGGCCGACGACGGTTTTCATGTCCCTCACGCGGCCGTCGGCGATCATCGCCCGGAGGTCGTCGAGGCTCACCGTCGCCGGTTCAATCTGCTCGTCCTCGTCGCGGGTGATCGGCCCGGCTGGAACCGACAGGTCGTCGCACAGATAGAAGTGCATGATCTCGTCGCAGAAGCCCGGCGTCGGGTACCACGATGCGAGCAGCGTGACCTTCCCCGGCGTGAAGCCGATCTCTTCTTCGCACTCACGCACGACGGCCGTGTCGGGTGATTCGCCCTCGTCGAGGCTGCCGGCCGGCAGTTCCCAGATCCACTGCCCAATCACCGGGCGGTATTGGCGAATCAGCACGACGTGACCTGGCGACGGCCGGGCAATGATCACCACCGACCCACGATGCCGCACGGCCTCGATCGCCACCGTGCGGCCGTTGTCGAGCGTGACCCGCTCACGCTCCACGCGAATCACACGTCCCCGAAACATCACCTCGACAGCGTCGTCGGTTGCCACAGTCAGGACCCTTCCGTCACGCCCGGGCCGCCGTGTGGCGCAGGGCGGTAATCACGCTATGAAGATCGAGCGGCAGTGGCGCTTCGAAGGTCATCATGCGTCCGTCTGACGGATGCGCGAACGACAGACGCGCGGCATGCAGGAAGGGCCGGGTCAGTCGCGCCACTGCCGCGAGGTGCGTCGGCAGGCGCTTGTGGACGCCACCATAGAGGGCATCACCCACCAGCGGAAAACCATGTTCACTCAGGTGCACGCGAATCTGGTGCGTGCGCCCGGTGCCGATCGACACGCGCACGAGCGACACGCCGCGAAGCGCTTCCACGTCGATTACATCCGTCAGCGCGGTGCGTCCTCGTTTGGCGCGGCTCGACATGCGCTGCCGATGATTCGGATCGCGTCCCAGGGGGTCGTCGATGCGCAGGCCCACCGCCGGCGCGCGCCAGACCAGCGCCAGATACTCCTTGCGCACCAGCCGATCGTGAAACTGCGCCGACAACGCGCGATGGGCCCGATCGTGTTTCGCCACCACCATGACGCCCGACGTGCCGCGGTCGAGCCGGTGCACGATCCCGGGCCGCTCGGTACCGCCGATGCCTGACAGGCCGGTCACGTGATGGAGCAGGGCATTCACGAGCGTGCCGGTGGCATGGCCGGCGGCCGGATGCACCACCATCCCGGCGGGTTTGTTGATGACGACGATGTCGGCGTCGTTGTGGAGGATGGTGAGCGGCAGATCTTCCGCGCCAGGCGTGGCCGGCAAGGGTGGTGGCACATCCACTTCGACCACGAGGTCTGCGGTCACGGCGAGGCTGGCCTTGGCATCTCCGGCCGACACCGAGACGTGGCCGTCGCGAATCAGCCGCTGAATCTGCGAGCGCGATACACCCTCCAGGCGGGCGACCAGAAATTGATCGAGCCGCGCGCCGGCGTCAGCCGCGCCGACCTCCAGTCGGGTGCGTGCGGACATGCTGTGAGGATCAGGCCTTCGCGGCCAGTCCACGACGCCGCAGCCAGGCCAGCATGATCAGGCTGAGCGGCACCAGCAGCAGTGACACGAACTGCGACGTGGACAGCCCGGCCATCACCGTGCCGCGGCCCGCGTCGCCACGGTAGAACTCGATGACGAACCGTGAAATGCCGTAGAGCATCAGGTAGGCCCAGAAGGTACGGCCCGCAAATGGTCGTCCTTTCCGCTCGGTCAGCAGCAGCACGGCCAGGATGAGGAGTTCGGCGCCGGCATCGTACAACTGCGTGGGATGGAGCGGGATCTGGAGCGGTGTGCCGACGTTGGTTGCGGCCAGGGGATTCGTGAAGGTGATCGCCCACGGCACATCGGTGGGGCGGCCGTAGCAGCAGCCGGCCAGGAGGCAGCCGAATCGGCCGATCACATGCCCCAGGGCAATGCCCGGCGCCATGAGGTCGGCGGTGGTCCAGACCGGCAGCTTGTATCGCCTGATCAACAACAGGCCCACGATGACCGCCAGAATCAGTCCGCCGTAGAAGACACCGCCGGCACGGACCAGCGACAGCAGTTCACGGGGCTGCGACCGGAAGTACTCCCAGTCCACCGCGATGAGCATGAGCTTGGCGCCGACCAGCGCGGCGATGATGAGGTAGATGCCCAGGTCCATGACTTTGGCCGGGTCCACGCCGGCGCGTCGCGCACGCACCACGCCCAGTTGCAGTCCGACGAGGTACGCCGCAGCCAGCAGCACGCCGTAGGAGTAGACGGGCCAGTCGCCAACACTAAACAGGATCGGATGCATGATGTTTCACCAGAAGCAGGTCAACAAACACGAGAATCGCGCCAATCGTGATTGACGCATCGGCCACGTTGAAGGCCCAGAAATGCCACGTGTCCCAGTACACGTCCACGAAGTCGAGCACATAACCTTGTCGCACACGGTCGATCAGGTTACCCACCGCGCCGCCAAGGATACACGCCAGACCCAGCCGCGCCACCCATTCACGCGGTTGCAACTGGCGCGCGTACAGGGCGATACCGCCCAGGGCCGCAAGCGCCAACGTGGTCGTAATCGCCGCCTTGTAGGGCAGGTTCGTACTGTTGAGCAGGCCGAAGGCCACGCCTTCATTGCGTACGTGCACCAGGTCGATGAACCCGGGAATCACGGTGGTGCTGTCGTAAAGCCCCAGAGCGCTGTTGACCAGGGCCTTGGTGGCCTGATCGGCGACGATGAGGCCGAGAGTCACCCACCAGAAGTGGCGGACGCGCCCGGACGCGGGCGCGGCGGCTGCTGATACCGGTATCGTGGCGCCTGATGGCGTTTCAGCGGACTCAGGCAACACGAACGGCCTCCTCGCATCTGGGGCACAAGGCGTCGCCATCACCGACAGGGATCAACGCGGGCACATACCGCCAGCAGCGCGGACACTTGTCGCCCGACGCGTGCGCGACCTCGACCTCGAGAGTGGCGGCCTGATCGGCCGGCGCGGGCTTCAACGTGACGGCCGACACGATGAACAACATTGGCAGGTCTGCTTCTTCGGCTTTGAGCATCTGGTACAAATCCGTGTCGCCAACGGTCAGCGTGACGTGCGCGGTCAGCGGCGCGCCAATGACCTTCAGGCCGCGCGCGAGTTCCAGTTTCTCATTCACTTCGCGCCGCGCCCTGGCGAGTGTTTCCCAACGCAAATCCAGCGCGTCGTTGATCCAGGTCGGTGGGCTGCTGGGGAAGTCGGCCAGGTGCACCGACGCTTCGCGCGTGCCAGGCAGCCGCGCCCAGATCTCATCGGCCGTCATCGGCATCAGGGGCGCCAGCAGGCGAGTCAGGCCATCGGCGATCGCGAAGACCGCCGTCTGGGCAGACCGGCGCTCCCGTGAACTGGCGCGGAAGGTGTACAGCCGATCCTTCGAGACATCCAGGTACAGCGCGCTCAGATCCACCGTGACGAACTCGGTGACGGCATGTGACAGCGCCTGGAAGTCGTACTCGTCGTACGCCGCACGGGCCAGTGTCTCGAGCTGCGCGTACCGCGAGAGGATGTGCCGGTCCACGTCGTCCAGTTGGTCGAGGTCCACGCGGTCAGTCGCCGGATCGAAGTCGTACAGG
The DNA here is from genome assembly GCA_046594875.1 of Vicinamibacterales bacterium. Taxonomy (GTDB): domain Bacteria; phylum Acidobacteriota; class Vicinamibacteria; order Vicinamibacterales; family SCN-69-37; genus SYFT01. The sequence continues at coordinate 36,194 of JBKJQX010000225.1, read as the reverse complement.
TTCGACAGCAGATACCGGAACGTGTTGCGGATCTTGCGGTAGGCCTCCACGGTGCGGGCCATGACTTCCTTGCCCAGGCGAATCTCGTCACGCACGTTGACCAGCGCCACCCAGAGGCGCAGGACATCGGCGCCCGTGTCCTTCATGATCTGCTGCGGTGCGATGACATTGCCGAGTGACTTCGACATCTTGCGGCCGTGGTCATCGACGACAAAGCCGTGCGTCAGCACGGATTCGTAGGGGGCGCGGCCGCGCGTGCCGACGCCGACGAGCAACGACGACTGGAACCAGCCGCGGTATTGGTCGGTGCCTTCCAGGTACATGTCCGCCGGCCAGGTCAAATCGGGTCGCTGGGCCAGCACGGCTTCGTGACTGGAGCCCGAGTCGAACCAGACATCCAGGATGTCGTGCTCGCGCTCGAACGTGTGGCCACCGCACCCGTCACAGGCGAATCCGTCAGGCAGGAACGTCTCGATGGGCTGGTCGTACCACGCATCGGCGTTGTCGCGCTCAAACACGCCGGCCGCTCGTTCCACGAGCGCCGGTGTCAGGTGAGACCGGCCGCACCCCACACACGCCATGGCCGGGATCGGCACGCCCCACGCGCGCTGCCGCGAGATGCACCAGTCAGGGCGCGACGCAAACATCCCGGTCATCCGTTCGCGGCCCCACGCGGGAATCCACTTGGTATGGTCCGAGGCGGCGGTGGCGTCCTCACGCAGGTCGTCCATCCTGATGAACCACTGCGGCGTGGCCAGAAAGATCACGGGCTGGTGGCAGCGCCAACAGTGCGGATACGAGTGTTCGAAGTCAGTCCTGAACCAGAGCCGTCCGCGTTCCTGCAGCGCGGCTTCCACCACGGGATTCGCTTCAAAAACCTTCAGCCCACCGACAACCGGCGTGCCATCGTCGAAGCGGCCGTGTGTGCCCACCGGCGTCGTGATCGGCAGGCCGTAGCGCGCGCCGGTGTTGAAGTCGTCCACGCCGTGTCCGGGGGCGGTGTGCACCGCGCCCGTGCCCTGTTCGAGCGTGACGTAGTCCCCGAGCACACCCTGGGAGTCGCGGTCGTACAAGGGATGTCGAAAGGCCACACCCTCAAGCGCCGTGCCTGGAAATGTTGCGATGGGCGCACCCAGCAGCCGGCTGGTGGCCGCGCTGACGCGCTCTGCGAGACCGCGCGCCACGATGACCGCCCGCCCCTCGTATTCAAACGCACCGTACTCCAGCGAGGGGTGAAACGCCACCGCCAGGTTCGCCGGAATCGTCCACGGCGTGGTGGTCCAGATCAGCACCGAGACAGACCGGCCCGCAAGCGCCGGCACACGCGCGGCGAGCGTCGTGTCTGCGCTCGACAGCGGAAACTCCACGTAGATCGACGGCGATCGGTGCGTCTCGTACTCGACCTCCGCCTCGGCCAGTGCCGTGCGATCGCGAAGGCACCAATGCACGGGTTTCTTGCCCTTGTAGACAAGGCCACGTGCGACGAACTTCCCCAGCGCCCGCACGATGGCGGCCTGGTAACCGAAGTTCATCGTGAGATACGGCGAATCCCAGTCGCCGAAAATACCCAGCCGCTCGAAGTCCGCGCGCTGCGACGCGACAAATGTCGCCGCGTATTCGCGACACGCGCGCCGGAAATCGCCGACAGAACCGCTCTTCGACGCGGGACCCCGTTCCTTCTCGACGTTGAGTTCGATCGGCAGGCCGTGGCAGTCCCACCCAGGCACGTACGGCGCATCCCGGCCGGCCATCGTCTGCGACTTCACAATGAAGTCCTTCAGGATCTTGTTGAGCGCGTGGCCGATGTGAATCTGGCCATTGGCGTACGGCGGGCCGTCGTGCAGCACAAACTTCGGCGCGCCCGCGCGGCGGGTGCGAATGGACGCGTAGAGATTCATCCCGGCCCAGCGTGCCAGCGTGGCCGGCTCGGCGGTCGGCAGGTTCGCCTTCATCGGGAAGTCGGTCCGGGGGAGGTTGAGCGTGTCTTTCCAGTCGCGCATTGGGTGGTGTAAACCCTTATTCTATAATCAGTTCAGTGGCACAGACCGATGCCGTCTTTTTCGACGTGGACTTTACGCTGATCCGGCCCGGTCCCAGGTTCCTCGGCGCAGGGTATGCCGGCACGTGTGTGCGCCACGGCGTCGAGGTGGATCCCGCCTCGTTCGAGACCGCCGTGGCGGGCGCCGCCGCCATGCTCGACTCAGCCGACCAGCTCTACCATGACGCGCTCTTCACGCGGTACACCGCGCGGATCATCGAACTGATGGGGGGCAGTGGCCCGGGTGTGGCGACCGCCGCACGTGAGATTTACGACGACTGGGCCCAGCACCACCACTTCGAGATGTACGACGACGTACCGGCGGCGCTGACGGCCTTGCACCTGCGCGGGCTGAAGCTGGGGCTGATTTCGAATTCCCATCGCTGCCTGACATCGTTCCAGTCGCACTTCGCCATCGAAGGGCTGATGTCAGTGACCGTGTCCTCGGCGGAATTCGGCCACATGAAACCCGACCCGCGCATTTTCCAGGAAGCGCTGGACCGGATGGAGGTTTCAGCGTCGCGCGCGGTGATGGTGGGCGATAGCCTGGCCCACGACGTCCACGGTGCGCGTCAGGCCGGCATGCGCGCGGTCCTGCTCGACCGCGGCCAGCGAGTCACGCTCGCCGACCCGACGATTCCGGTTATTCGGTCGCTCGCAGAACTGGCGCACGTGCTCTGAGAGCTGTCTGGGGTCCTGGGGTCCTGGGGTTGCATTGCGCCATTGGCCCATGCTTCTATCCCGGCGGCCAGGTAAGCGTGCGCCCACCCAGCACGTGAAGGTGGATGTGAAACACCGTCTGCCCGGCCTGGGCGTTGCAGTTGAACACCGTCCGGTAACCGCCTTCATCGAACCCGCGCTCCTTCGCGATGGCGGCGGCCCGCCGAATCATGGACCCGACCAGCGCATCGTGCGACGGGTCGAGCGCGTTGAGCGTCGGCACGTGCAAGCGGGGCACGATGAGCACGTGCATCGGCGCTTGCGGATGAATGTCGTCGAAGGCGATCAGGGTCTCGTCTTCGTAGACGCGCGATCCGGGGATTCTTCCGGCGATGATGCGGCAGAACAGGCAGGACATGCCGGGATTATAGGTGCGCCACGATCACTCGTGGGATTCCCTGCAGGTCCGCATGGCGTGTAACGCCGGCGAAGCCCGCGGCTTCCAGCAGACCGGCGATGGCGTCGGCCTGACCGATGCCTACTTCCATGATCAGGGCTCCTTCTGCGGCCAGGCCCCGCCGCGCTTCTGGAATCAACTGCCGGATCACATCGAGCCCATCGTCGCCGCCGAAGAGGGCCGTCGGGGGTTCGTAGTCTGCCACGTCCGGCTGCATCGACTGTCTGTCGCGCGACGGCACATAGGGCGGGTTGGACACGATCAAGTCAACAGGCAGCGCGACATCGGCCAGCAGGTGGCCCTGATGAAAGTGCACGGTGCCTGCGCCGAGTCTGTGGGCATTCTCGCGCGCGGTGTCCAACGCGTCAGCGGAAATATCGGTGGCGCTGATGACCGCGCCCAGGGACGCAGCCTCAAGCGCGAGTGTGACGGCGATGCAGCCGCTACCGGTACCGACGTCAACCACGTGGGCCGGCCGCGAGGCGCCTTCCGCACGCCCATGCAGCCACGCGAGGGCGGCATCCACGAGCCCCTCGGTCTCTGGTCGCGGAATCAACGTGTGGCTGGTGAGGCGGTAGGCGCGCCCATAGAATTCCTTTTCCCCCAGCAGGTACGCGACCGGCTCATGGTGCGCCCGGCGCGCGACCAGCGCGTCGAGCGTCGCCGCGAAATCTGCTGGAGCTTCCGTGGCGGACCGCGTCAGCCAATCCGCAAGTGTCCACCGCAGGATTCCTCGCGCGAGCACTCCGGCATCGCGCCTGGCCTCGTCGCGCGGGAAGCCGGCCGCACACAGGCGCGCCACTGCCGCGTCCACGACCGAAGCCACCGCGATCATGGCATCGATCCTGGTTCCTCGGTCGCCTGCTTGAGTTTTTCTGCCTGCACGTGGGCGTTCATCTGTTCGATCAGTTCCGACAGGTCGCCATCAAGCGCGTACTGCAACTGATGCATCGTGAAATTGATGCGGTGGTCGGTGATGCGATTTTCCTTGAAGTTGTAGGTCCGTATCTTTTCCGATCGCTCGCCTGTGCCGACCTGGCCGCGTCGTTCCTTCGCGATGGCATCCTGCTGCTTGCGCAACTCCATTTCGTACAGCCGCGAGCGCAGCACCTTCATGGCCTTCTGCCGGTTCTTGATCTGCGATTTTTCATCCTGCTGCGAGACCACCACGCCGGTGGGCAGGTGCGTGATTCGGACGGCGGAGTAGGTGGTGTTGACGCTCTGACCGCCGGGGCCGCTCGAGCAGAACGTATCGATGCGGAGGTCTTTTGCCTCGATCTGAACGTCCACTTCCTCGGCTTCAGGCAACACGGCCACCGTGGCTGTTGATGTATGAATCCGCCCGCTGGCCTCGGTCGTGGGCACGCGTTGCACCCGATGGACGCCGCTCTCATGTTTGAGCATGCCGTAGACGCCGCGTCCTTCCACCGACGCCACCACTTCCTTCAGGCCGCCGATGCCGTTTTCACTCATCGAGTGGACATCGATCTTCCAGCCCTGCCGTTCGGCGTAGCGCGAATACATGCGATACAGGTCCGCAGCAAACAGCGCGGCCTCGTCGCCGCCCGTGCCCGCGCGCAGTTCGAGCACCACGTTGCGATCGTCATTGGGATCGCGCGGCACCAGCAGCAGTTTGAGTTTGCCTTCGAGCGTGTCGATGCGCGCCTCGAGGCCGGGAATTTCCTCCTTGGCCAACGCCGTCATCTCGGCGTCGTCTCCTCCGGCCAGTTCGCGATTCTCCGCCAGTTGGCGATCGAGTCCCCGCCAGAGTTGATAACCCTCCACCACCGGCTGAAGCTCCACCAGCGCCTTGGTGTGTGTGCGGTACGTGGTCTGGTCGGCCTGGATGGCCGGGTCGCTGACCATGCGCATCAGCTCTTCGTACCGCGCCTCCATCGACTTGAGTTTTTCACTGACTTGCGGAGTCATACGTTTCCATTAGCCGCCGGACACCGGCGGGAGAAATGCGACATCGTCACCGTCGGCAACCGGCTGGGACATGCGCGAAAAGTTGGTATTGATGGCGCACGACACCGCGCGCTCGAACGGGGCAAGCGCCGGCGCGGTGACGCACAGGGCGCGCCAGACCGTGGCGGCGGTGGCCGGAGTGGGCACCTCCACCGTCAGGCTCTCGACCCCGGCCAACTCGCGCAGCCGCGCGAACAGGCGCACGGTTACGTGCATGCAATCTCCAGGGCGCGCGCTCGCGCCGCCTCATCATCCGGGTTCACAACCGCGCCTTCGACCCAGGCCTCGCCGTCTTCAAAAAATTCATGCTTCCACACCGGCGCGATCTGCTTGATCCGCTCGATGGCGTACCGGCACACCTGGAAGGATTCTGCACGGTGGGCCGTGGCCGCGACGATGACGACGCTGGCCTCGCCGATGGAGAGGCGGCCCACGCGATGCGTGATGCCGAGTGCGGCGCCAGGCCAACGGTCCGCGGCCTCAGTCTGAATCTGCGCGAAGACTTTGAGGGCGAGCGCGTCGAAGGCCTCGTACTCGAGATACCTGACCGCGCGGCCCTGATGGGTGGCGCGCACCACGCCCAGAAACGATGCCAGCGCACCGCAGCCCTCACCTCGTGTGCGGACAGACGCCTCCACCTCTGCAGCGAGGGCGTCAACAGACAACGGGGCGCGGGTCACCGCCAGCATCGAACCAGTATAGTTCTCCGGCTAGCCCCGGCAGGCCGCTTCGACGTCCGACACGGTCTTTGGAATGGGATCGCCCAGCACACGATGGCCGCCCTCGGTCACCAGCACGTCATCTTCGATGCGATAACCCCGGGCGTCGCGGAACTTCTCGACCTCAGCGAAGTTGATGAACGCGGCGTGTGTGCCGTCGGCCCTCCACTGATCGATGAGGGCTGGAATGAAGTAGAGGCCGGGCTCCACGGTGAGGACAAATCCCGGCTCAACTTCGCGGGCCAGCCTGAGATACCCAAGCCCGAACTGTGTGCTGCGCTCGAGGCCGGGCCGGTAGCCGACCAGACGCTCCTCAAGGTTCTCCATGTCGTGCACATCCATGCCCAGCATGTGACCGAGACCGTGGGGGAAGAACAGAGCATGGGCGCCGGCAGCGACGGCCTCGTCCACGTCACCCTTCATGAGGCCGGCGGCGGTGAGGTCTGTGGCAAACGACCGGGCGGCCAGCAGGTGCACGTCCAGATAGCGCACGCCCGGCTTGACGGCATCAATGGCCGCCAGTTGCGCGCGGAGCACCATTTCATACACGAGTTTCTGTTGCGCCGTGAATGTGCCGCCTACCGGGATGGTGCGTGTGATGTCGCTGGCGTTGTAGTGCGAGGTCTCGGCGCCCGAATCGAGAATCATCACGTCGCCGGCCTGCATCTGGTTCCCATAGAACGGATTGTGCAGCGTCTCGCCGTGGACGGAACAAATCGGCGGGAACGAGAACCGGCCGCCGTGGGCGAGCGCGACGCGTGCAATCTCGGCGACGACCTCGTACTCGTACTTGCCCGGGCGTGCCGCGCGCATGGCGGCCGCGTACATTTCCTGTGAGACGTTGACCGCCGCATCAAGATCGGCCACTTCTTCGGTGGTCTTGTAGCTGCGCTGCGCAATGACCGCCTGGTGGAACATTTCCGACCGATAGGCCCGCGCCACCGTGCCGCGCACGCCCAAAAGCGCGGACAGCTTCCCGGTGTGCTCGGCGCGATACGGCGCAAGAAAGTGCACCTTGCGCCCCTGGCGAATGGCGCCAGTCAGTCGATCAGCCAGCGCGCTCGACGATGCGTGCGCGGCGATGCCTGCCGGAGCGCAGCGATCCGCGAGCGTCGGCAGCGGTCCGGACCACACGACATCGGCCATCGTCTGGTCGTCGCCAAACAGGGTCTCGGTGTCCTGGTCGATGTCGATGAGCGCGGCGACACCGGGCTGGTCTACCGCCCAGAAGTAGAGGAACGTGCTGTCCTGGCGGAAGGGGTAGATGTTGGCCGTGTAGTTCATCCCGACTTCGTCATTGCCGAGGAAGAGCAGGAGACCGGAGCCGACGTCTTTTTTCAGGCGGTTGCGGCGGGCGCGGTAGGTGTCGGGTGTGAACATGCCGCTATTGTCCCAGATTCCAGAAGTGGTGGAGCGGTCCGTGCCCGTGGCCCAGGCCGGGCGCGTGCCGGATGGCGCCGGTCACGTACGCCTTTGCCCGCCGCGCCGCCTGTTCGAGGTCGTCACCAAGCGCCAGGCATGCGGCCACGGCCGATGAAAATGTGCACCCGGTGCCGTGGGTATGCGGCGTGTCGATGCGTTCGGCGTCCAGCTCAATCACGCTCGAACCGTCGTGCCAGACGTCCACCGCACGGCCCGTCAGATGGCCGCCTTTGACGACCACCACCCGGGCGCCCAGCGTCACCAGACGCGCCGCGGCTTCACGCTGGTCCGCGATGCTGGTGATGGTCAGGCCCGTCAACACTTCCGCCTCGGGAACGTTGGGCGTGAGCACTGTGGCCAGGGGAATCAGCCGGGTGCGCAGGGCGTCCACGGCCGACGGCTCGAGCAGGTGGTCGCCGCCCTTGGCGACCATGACCGGGTCGATCACCACGAGCGGCAGGTCGAGCCGCGTGAGCGCGTCGGCCACCGCTTCGATAATCGCCGTGTTCGCCAGCATGCCGATCTTGGTTGCGGCTGGCGCGAGGTCCGACCAGACGGCCTCGATTTGCGCGACGACGAGCGCCGGGTCGAGCGCGTGCACCGCGGTCACGCCACGCGTGTTCTGGGCCGTGATTGCGGTGATGGCCGACAGGCCATAGACGCCGAATGCGGCAAACGTCTTGAGGTCGGCCTGGATGCCGGCGCCGCCGCCCGAGTCACTGCCCGCGATTGTCAGTGCGGTGCGCATTCGTTAGAATCTCCATTGCCATGTCTGTCCACACTGTCCGCGGGTCCCTTCTCGATGTGTCGCTCGGCGCCTCGGCGTCGGCTTCGTTTGTGCCCGTCGCACGCGCGGCCGCTGTGGTCTTTGCCGTGGCGCTGACCGCGCTTGCTGCCCAGTTTACGGTGGTCGTGCCGTTTACGGCGGTGCCGTTCACGTTCACGCCGCTCGTGGTGATGTTAGTGGGTGCCGCGCTGGGGTCGCGCCTTGGGGCCGCATCCCAGGTGGCGTACCTGGCGGCCGGCCTTGCAGGCCTTCAGGTGTTTGCACCATCCGTCATCCTGCCGCCTGGCGCCGCCCGGCTGCTTGGTCCCACAGGGGGCTACCTGCTCGCGTATCCGCTGGCGGCGTTTGTTGTCGGCCGGCTGGCCGAGCGCGGCTGGGATCGTGCGTTCCTGTCGTGTGTGGTCGCAATGCTGGCCGGACTCGCTGTGATCTACCTGGGCGGCCTCACGGTTCTGCTGGCGTACACAGGTTCATTCCAGGCGGCACTCGTCCAGGGCGTTGTGCCGTTCGTGTTGGCCGACGTGGTGAAGGCGGTCATGGCCGCGCTTCTGCTGCCCCAAGCCTGGCGCTTCCTGTCATCGGACAAAGCCTAGACGGACTCTGGACTCTGGACTCTGGACTCTGGACTCTGGACTCTGGACTCTGGACTCTGGACCTATCTCACATACCCCAGACTCCGCATCCGCTCGATCATTTCCTGGTTGAGCGGTTGTCCCGTGCGTACCTGCGCGGGTGCGCGGCGCTTGCCATAGGTCGAGACCACGCGGGCCGGGTAACGGCCAATGAAGTCTTCGGAGAAGAGTTCCCTCGCGGCCGCGCCTGCCAGGTCCGACGCACTCGGCACGCCGAGTAAGGTCAGCACTGTCGGCGCCACCGCGGTCGGCGCCAGCTCTGCGAGCGATGCCTGTGATGCGAACGACCCGCTCATCGCCAGAAGGCCTGCCGCGGCATGCCGCACTCGTCCAGGCTGAAGGATGAGAACCACTTGACGGTTGATGTCGGGAACGAGCGCGAGCCACCGAGCGAGGGCGGCATCAAGAAACGTGTAGTAGGCCTCGAGGCCGCGCACACGGTCGGCGGTTGCCGACGTGGCCATCGGTGAGCTGTCCACGCCCTGCAGGAGGGCGTGCTGCGCGATGTCCAGGCCCGGCAGATAGACGGTCAGCAAATCGAGGGGTCCCAGGGCCGTGTCGGCGCCCAGGTCGAGCACTGTGGCGTCCAGTTCGGCTGAGCGTTTCAGAACGCCAGTGATCTGATCGGGCTGTTCCTCCGGCCATGGGTGCACGGTTGCGGCCGCCACCCGTGCACGCCGGGCCTCGTGGCCGGCGACGAGCGTGGCCTGGAGGGCCTCGGGCGCGATTTCGCCGGCGGCCGCGCCGCCTTGTTCCAGGCGCAGGATGGCGCGATCCGAGAGCACGATCCCCTGACCAGCACCGGCCGGCCATGTTGCCCACCAATGCACGACAGCCGTGCGCAGCCCGGCGGTCGCCGCCACTTCCCAGAACGCCGGGAGTACACGCTCATCGCCCGACGCGATGGTTGGGCTCGTGAGTCGCAGCAGATCGGTCGCTGCGGTCAGTAGCGAGAGCCCGGGTGATTCGGGTCGCAGTCGGCCATCCACGCCCGCCAGTTGGCGAGCCTGCAGGGCGTGGATGCCGTGCTGCTCAGGCGTCTGCGCCGTCGCGATCGTCGTCCACACCCGTGCCGGGTCGCGGTTGGTGTCGTTGAGGAGCGTGGCCCGTGCCTGCGCGGTGAGGGCCGCGAGTGTGGGAAGGGCCCCGCCTGATGAGAGGCGAGTGAGTGTGGGAATGTCCACACCGTCAATCGCAATGACTACCACCCGCGCCCCAGTGGGCACCACGGCGAGCGGGGGAACTGCGGCCTCTGGCGCGGTTTGCGCAGACACCGCGAGGAGAGCGAGCGCGCCGATCAGCGCGACGGCGCCGACCGGCAGGAGCACCCGCCACGATGACAGCGGCGATCCATGTTCCAGAGACTGCGCGAGGCCGAAGCGGACGAGCGTGGCCAGCACCGTCACAGTGACGGCATGGCCCACAAGCACACTGATCGCGGCGGCGATCGCCATCACCAGGACCTGCGCGGGCACGCTGGCCAGCGGGCCCATCGGCGCGGTGGTGGTCCGCCACCACAGCGTGAGATACACCAGGCAGGCGGCCGCCACGGCCAAGCCGGCCAGTGTGGCCGCGCGGCGGGCGCGTGGTGCCAAGTTCGCATCTGACGCGGCGCCGCGGGCGAGTGCCACGCCGGCCAGGATCGCGGCAAACGCGAGTACCGCAGACCCCGCGCCGAACAGCACCGCGAGATAACCGGCCAGCACCACCGCGTCGGTGACGTTGGTGACAAGCCCCGGCAGCCGTGCAGACAGTCCCACGGCCGCCGCCGGACCCAGGAGTACGCCGGCCAGGGCGCCGATGCGCAGGCTGGCTCCGAGCGCCAGCGACCATCCGCGGCCGCGCGTGGCGGCCCGGCCCAGCACAAACCGATCGACGCGTGCGTCGAGGTACCCCAGCGTACGCAACTGTTCGCGGAGGTCGTCCACGCGGGCTGGAGGTTTCTCGCCGGCGTCCACTACAGCCTCCGCGCCGCGACGAAGTCGGCCAGCTCACCGAGGCGTGCCGCGCGCTGACCAAACGGCGCCAGGGCCAGGGTGGCGGTGCGGCAAAGCTCATGCGCCAGTTCACGCGCGCCGTCGACGCCACTAAAGGAGACGAACGTGGTCTTTCGCGCATCGTGCCGCACGGCCTTGCCCGTTTCCTCGGGCGTGCCGATGACGTCGAGCAGGTCGTCCACCACTTGAAACGCGAGACCGAGGTTCTTGGCGTAGGCGGTCAGCGCCGCGACATCTGCGGCTGAACCTCCTGCGGTCAGAGCGCCCGCGGTGGCGGCCGCGCTGAACAGCACGCCGGTCTTGCGTCGGTGAATGCGTTCGAGAGTCTCGAAGTTCAGTGTGGCGTCTGTGGCCAACACGTCCTCGGCTTGTCCGGCCACGAGTCCATCCAGCCCGACCGCATCGGCACAGAGTGCCGTCAGGCGCGCCGCCAGCGGCGCGTCATAACTGCGAGCCAAATGTCGATAGGCCTCGTTCAACAGGCCGAAGGCGGCAAGCACCGCGACGGCCTCGCCGTACACGGTATGCACCGTGGGACGGCCACGACGCAGCGGCGCGTCATCCATACACGGCAGATCATCCAGGATGAGAGACGACGCGTGAATGGCCTCGATTGCGCAGGCCGCCGGAAGGGCGCGCGAAGGGTGACCGCACAGGTCCGCGGCCAGCAGCACCACCACGGCGCGCACGCGTTTGGAGGGTGCGAGCAGTGTGTACCGCATGGCGTCGGTGACCTGGGAGGTAAACGGCGCCGCCGTTCCTGGCGCCGGCACCATCAGATCGAGGGCTCGCGCGATGGTGTCCTGTGCGTCCGTGAAAAATGCAGGCAGCGAACGCATCGGCACGTCAGCGTGTGAACACCAGCAGGTACTGGTAGCGCAGGAACGTATGGTGTACGTGCAACCGGAGGCCGGCGAGCTTCGCATCGCGAATGATGGCCTCAGGTTCGAGCCGCTCATCCATGGCCGGTCCCGGGCCGTACACATCCTTCCGAAAGTCCACAATGCCCAGCCGCCCGTTTGGCGCCAGTGCTTTTGCGAGGTGCTTCAACACCGAGACGGGGGTTTCAATCTGGGGATACGTGTCCACGATCAGCACTGCATCAAGGTTGTTGGGCAGCCTTGGGTCAACCGCCGTGCCCTGCACCGTCTCGACATTGCGCAAGCCCTCGCGCTCCACGCGCCGGGTGATGGAGTCAATCATCTGCCGCTGGATGTCTTCGGCGAACACACGTCCATTGGGGCCCACCCTGCGGGCCAGCCGCACGGTGAACCAGCCACCGCCGGCGCCCACATCCGCCACTCGGGCGCCGTCCGCGATGCCCAGTTCATCCATGATGCGATCGGGCTCCTGCCACTCATCGCGATCGGGGCCCTCAAGTTCACCCAGTTTCTCTGGTGGAAAGAGGCGCCCGTGGGGTGCTCGCTGCTGCTGGGCAGACGTGGCGGAGGCCCACGCACACAGCGCGCCGGCCACAACCACCATCGTCAGTCCACCGCGAACCACGGCCAGCATGCGTCAATCCTATACCGCTCCAGCGGCAGGTTTATACTCAGGGAATGGCGTCGACGTTCTTTGAGAGCATGGTGGAGTTGATCACGCGGACCGCCACGGACCTGCCGCCCGATGTGCGTCAGGCCATGCGCCATGCGATGGGCCAGGAGCCTGAAGGCACACGTGGCGCCCAGGCGCTGGCGGTGATTGCCGAAAATATCGATCAGGCGGCTGCGTGCGAGGGCCCCATCTGCCAGGACACCGGATGGGCCACCTTCGAGGTGCACACCCCGGTGGGCGTCAATCAGATGTGGGTGCGCGCGCAGATTCGTGACGCGGTCGCCGAGGCGACCAGGCGCGGCAAGCTGCGGTCGAACTCCGTGGACTCGATCACGGGTGAGAACAGCGGCAACAATCTCGGACCCGGCACGCCCGTGATCCACTTCGACCAGTGGGAACGGGATGACATCGAAGTGCGGCTGCTCCTCAAGGGTGGCGGCTGCGAAAATGTCAACGCGCAATACGCGCTTCCGGCCGAGCTCGATCATCTGGGTCGCGCCGACCGATCGCTTGAAGGCGTGCGCAAGTGCATCCTGCACGCCATCTGGAAGGCCCAGGGCAAAGGCTGCAGCCCGGGTGCGGTCGGCGTGTGCGTGGGCGGCGATCGCACCGCCGGGTACCAGCATGCGAAAGAGCAACTCTTCAGGACGCTCGACGACGTGAATCCGGATGCGCGGCTGGCCGACATTGAGGCGCAGGTCATGGCCACGGTCAACAGCATCGGCGTGGGCACAATGGGCTTTGGCGGAGCGGTATCGCTCATCGGATGCAAGATCGGTGCACTCAATCGCCTGCCCGCGAGTTTCTTCGTGTCAGTGGCCTATGACTGCTGGGCGTTCCGCCGCCTCGGCGTCCACGTTGATGCATCCACAGGCGACATCACCCGATGGCTCTACCGCGATCCATCCGTCTCAGGTGCGCCGATGCTGCCTGCAGGAACGGCCGGCGGATTTCCACGGACGGGCCGCGAAGTGGTGTTGAAGGCGCCCATTGACGAGGCCACGATTCGCAGCCTGAAAGTGGGAGACGTGGTGCTGGTCTCGGGTCGTGTCTACACCGGTCGTGATGCGGTGCACTCGCGCTTGATGAAAGAGGCGCCCCCGGTGGATTTGCGTGGAGGCGTGCTCTATCACTGCGGGCCTGTGGTGAAGAAGGACGGCGACACCTGGACCGTGACAGCGGCCGGACCCACCACGAGCATGCGCGAAGAGCCGTATCAGGCCGACATCATCGGCCGCTACGGCGTGCGCGCCGTGATGGGCAAGGGCGGCATGGGCGCCAAAACACTGGCCGGGCTCAAGGAACACGGCGCCGTGTACCTCAACGCGATCGGCGGCGCCGCGCAGTTCTACGCCCGCTGCATTACCGGTGTAGACGATGTGTCGTGGCTGGAACTGGGCACGCCAGAGGCGATGTGGCACCTCCAGACCCACGAATTCCCGGCGATTGTGACCATGGACGCGAATGGCAACAGCCTGCACCAGGTGGTGGAGGAAGAGTCTGGGCGAAGGCTGAAACTGCTCAAGTGAATCGCGTGCCCTTCCCGCTATAATCGAAAGATGATCAACGTCACGGAAACGGCAGCCACCAAGATTTCGGAGTTGCTCGTCGAGGAAGGCCGGCTCGGGGCCGGCCTGCGGGTGTTCGTGCAGGGCGGCGGATGTTCAGGGTTCCAGTACGGCCTGATGATTGATGAGGGCGATGGGAACGCGGACGCCGACCAGGTGTTCGAGGTCAACGGCGTGAAGTTGCTCGTCGATCCGATCAGCCTGCGGTACCTCAGCGGCGCCGAAGTGGATTTCGTCGACAACAACATGGGCGGCGGATTCACCATCAAGAATCCGAACGCCAAGTCCACCTGCGGCTGCGGTTCGTCCTTCAGCGCCTGAGCGGCCGTGTCCGCGCGTATGCAGTCGGCCTCCGAGTTCATCGAGCAGCGGCGGCCTGCCGGTGGCCGTCGATCGGGCAAGCGCGACTTCATCGTGCAGGTGTTTCTGCGGCAGGAAGGCCACCTGGCGGCCGACGAACTCGTCGATCTCATTCGCGCCGAAGACGCGCGCATCAGCCGCGCCACGATCTACCGCACGCTGCAGTGGATGGTGGACGCCGGCATCGCGCGCAAAGTGGACTTTGGCGAAGGGCGCTACCGGTTCGAACATTCGTATCGCCATCCCCGGCATTTTCATCTCATCTGCAAGACCTGCAATCAGTCGTACGAGTTCCTCAGCTCCGATATCGAAGCGCTGGTGGAGGAAGTGGCCGAAGCGCGCAACTTCGCCGCGCGCCAGAGCGTGCTGCAGATCTATGGGACCTGCGTGAACTGCCAGAGTGGACGGCAGCCTGAGCGCGTGACCGCGCCGACCGAGGCCCTGTTTGCCCGCGACGCCCTGCGTATCGCCATCGCCACCGAGCGGAGTGGCTTGGAGTTTTATACGCGGGCGGCCGCGTTGACCGGCGACGCGCGCGGCCGCCGCGTCTTTCGCCGCCTGGCAAACGAAGAGAAGGAACACCTGGGCAAACTCGAGGCGCGTTACCGCGAGTTGCTCGCCGAGGACCCCACGCTCGAAGCGCATCCGACGTTCCTGTTCTTCAAGGGGGCGGCGCATGGCCTGTTTGCCGCGGGCACGGCCGAACTGCGCCAGGGCGCCGACGACCGGCAGGCGTTGCTGGTAGGGATCAAGTGCGAACGCGGCTCGCACCAGTTTTTCAAGCGGTACGGCGATCGCTTCGAAGAGTCTGAAGGCAAGCGCATCTTCCTGGAGTTTGCCGACGAGGAGCGTGAACATCTCGATCTGCTGATTCGCGAGTACCGCAGCCTGGTGGAACGGCAGAAGGCCGCCGACAAAGTCGCGCCAAAGGGACGCTCCTCCAGGAAGCGGCGGTGATGATCGACCTGCACATGCACACGACGGCCTCCGACGGGTGGTCTACGCCGTCGCAACTCGTGGACGAAGTGGTGGCCATGGGCATCACGACCATGGCCGTGGTGGACCACGACACCACCGCCGCATGGGATGAGGTGAGTGCGGCAGCGGCAGCCGCCGGCGTGGTGTGCCTTCAGGGAATCGAAATTACAGCCGTCGATCACGGGCGCGACGTGCACATGCTGGGCTATTGTTTCGACCGGACCTACCCGGAACTCGTGACCTTCCTCGCCACTCAGCGTGAAGACCGCGAGCGTCGGTTGCGCGAGATCGGTGACCGGCTCGAGCGACTCGGCGTGCCGGTCGATCTCGAGCGTGCGATGGCCGAGGCGGCACGAAGCGCGGGCCGGGCGGTGGGGCGCCCCATGGCCGCGGCGGCTCTGGTCAAGGCCGGCCACGTGGCCGACATCAATGAGGCGTTTGATCGGTACCTGGGCGAGGGCCGTCCGGCCTTCATCGAACGCCTCGGCGTCCCACCGGCGGAGGTGGTGGCCCTCGTCGCGCGCGCCGGCGGCGTGACGTCGATTGCGCATCCCGGCAAGACGCAGAAAGACCATCTCATCCCGGCTCTCATCGAGGCGGGACTTCCGGCGATCGAGGTGTATCACCCCGAGCACGACGCGGCCGAAACCGCGCGATACCGGAAGATCGCCGATACCTTCAATCTGTTGGTGACGGGGGGGTCCGATTACCACGGTGTGGGGAGCGGCCGTTCCCAGGGGCTCGGGCAGTTCCACCTGCCGGCGGCGGATTTTGCACGGCTGGCCGAACGCACGGGCTGGCCCATTCCTTCCTGATGGCGCAGCCGGCGGACGTTGTCCCTCTCGTTGAAATTTCCGGCCTTCGAAAACAGTACGGAGGGCTGCGGCCGCTGCGTATCAATGCGCTGTCGGTGGCGCCCGGCGAACGCGTCACGTTGCGGGGGCTCGACGCCCAGGCCGCCGAGATGCTTGTGCTTCTGGTGACCGGCGCGTCGCTGCCTGATGAAGGGACGGTACGCATCGCTGGCTGTGATACGCGCGAAATCAGGACCGACACCGAATGGCTCACATCGCTTGATGTGTTCGGCATGGTCACGGCCCGTGCCGTGTTGCTCGACAGTCTCACGCTGGAATCTAACCTCGCATTGCCGCTGACACTATCGATCGACCCGGTGTCGAGCGAGGTGCGCGCGACGGTAGCCGCGCTCGCGGAAGAAGTGGAGCTTGACGCCAGCACTTTGTCAGCGCACGTCAACACGCTGTCGGAGGGCACGCGGGTTCGAGTGCACCTGGCGCGTGCGCTTGCGACCAGTCCGCGCATGTTACTGCTCGAGCATCCGACTGCGACGCTGACGCCCCCGGATGCGGCGGCCTTTGGCCGCCTGGTGGCGACGATCGGCGAGCGGCGGAACATCGCGTGGCTCGCGCTCACCGAGGATGAGGCGTTTGCCGGGGCCGCCGGCGGCCGCCTGGGCCAGCTCGTGGCCGCATCCGGCGACATTCGAGTGCCCGCCAGCCGGCGTTGGGGGAGGTTCTGGTGAAGCTCGTCCTGTTTGATATCGACGGCACGCTCATTTCATCCGGGCGCGCCGGCGTGCGTGGCATGAATCGATCGTTCGAACGGCTGTTTGGTCTCGCAGGCGCACTCGATGCCGTGCCCGTGGCCGGGCGCACCGACCGCGCCATCGTCACCGAGGCGCTGGCGCGCGCGGGGCAACTGGCGGAAGACGCCGCGGTCCTCCGGTTACGGGATGCCTATTGCGAGGATTTGCAGGCAGCGCTCGTGGACCCGCAGGCGCATCCAGGCGGCATCCTGCCAGGCGTCTTACCGCTGCTCGACGCGCTTGAAGCGCGCGACGATGTGGCGGTAGGGTTGCTGACCGGAAATTTCGCGCGTGGCGCGGCCATCAAGCTGGGGCACTTCGGTTTGTGGCGGCGATTTGCGTTCGGTGCGTTTGGCGACCACCACGCGGAGCGTCGGGCGCTCGTGCCGGTGGCGGTGGAGGCCGCGTCGGCCGCGGGGCATCCACGATTCGAGGCAGCCGACATCGTGGTCATTGGAGATACTCCGCTCGATGTGGACTGCGCTCACGCGTACGGCGCGAGAGCCGTGGCCGTCGCGACCGGGATTTTTTCGTATGAGGTGTTGGCCGCGACCAGGCCCGCGCATACCGTGCACACGCTTGAGGCCCTGACGCTCGAGGCGCTGATCGGGTAGCACTATTTGGGTTGGCGCAGGAGACCGTAGCGCGGCCCGGCTTTTAAGGCCGCGGAGTTGGCGGAAGCTCGTGGGAGTCGAACCCACCCTTCCCGCCGGAGGCGGGGAGCGGCCGGTTTTGAAGACCGGGAGGGCCACCGGGCCCCGGGAGCTTCCCCCGGGTGTCCGGACAACGGCCAAGGGACGAGACGGCCCCGGGGCACAGGCCCGGAGCCTCAGGTGCTATTCGTCGAGCAGACGGACTTCGCCCGCGCGCGGCCCCTTGGGTGAATCCTCGATGGTGAATTCCACCCGCTGACCTTCGCGCAGCAACTCGAACACCGCGCCACGGATGGCGGACCGGTGGAAGAAGTGCTCCACGCCCGCTTCGTCCCGAATGAAACCAAAACCCTTATCGATCAACAAACGTGCAATCGTGCCATTCGGCATGACTGTTCCTCCGAGGGGTGCGGAAAACACCCCCAACAAACTTTCGTGAAGTGAATCGGGTTCAGTCTAGGCATGAGAAGAGGGATTAGTCAATGAGACACATGTCAATGGGCCAATGGGGCAATTGCCTCATTACCCCAGACCCCCTATAATAAAGGACTCAAGTGTGGGCCTGTGGCGCAGCTGGGAGCGCGCCTGGATGGCATTCAGGAGGTCACCGGTTCGATCCCGGTCAGGTCCACCAACCTTCGCCAATCGCTCGCGGCTTCGGCTGGCACGCCAACGGCGGGCGGGTGGGCCTCTCCTTACTGATGAACGAGCTCCGGCGGGCAAGCCAGGCGACGAGACCTGGCCGCTGGCGGCGGTCGCGCGTATGCTACGGCGCATGCGTCCTAATCGACTGATGTGGTGTGCGGCCGGGCTGGTGCTGGTGTTGTCCTGGGCGCCCGCGGCGCAGGATGTCCAGAAGGCGGAGCTCCAGAAGACGGAGTTCCAGAAGACGGAGTTCCAGAAGCTTGAAGCGCTCGCGGCTTCGTACCCGGAGGAGCGCAGGGCGATCACCCATCCAGAGCCGCGTGATGCGGGAGCTCTCGTCTTTGACCGCGGCCCGATCCTGACGCTCGAACAGGCTCGGTCCCTGGCCGATCAGGCCGCGGGATTCCTGAGGCGGCTGAGAGCGATTGACACCTTACAACTGACGCACGAGCAGTGGCTGCTCTATGGGATCGCCGAATCGCAGGCACGCATCGACGCGGACAATTCACCCGAGTTCTTCTGGCTGCAAAGCG
Source organism: Vicinamibacterales bacterium (assembly GCA_046594875.1). Taxonomy (GTDB): domain Bacteria; phylum Acidobacteriota; class Vicinamibacteria; order Vicinamibacterales; family SCN-69-37; genus SYFT01. Next base: position 17,620 of record JBKJQX010000225.1, on the reverse strand, counting down.
TCGTCACGCCCTACCTGTCGCCCTTGCGCACATTGGCGACCCCGTTCGCGGCCGCGCCTCTGGCCACGGCGGCCCAGCGTGACGCTTACATCGCGGCACTGAACCAGGTGCCCTCGACCATGAAGGCGTACGAAGTGCGCCTGGAACAGCAGACCGAACACGGCGTGGCGCTACCGACCGAAGAGCTGCGGCTGGTGATTGCGTTCATCCGCTCGTTCGCGGTGCCGCCGCCGGCGAGTCCGTTTTCTCTGACTGCGGCGCGCTTGTCTGTCGTGCCTGTCGAGGACCAAGCCGCGTTCCAGAAGCGAGTGGACGACGTGGTGGCCGCGCAGGTGAACCCGGCGGTGGAGCGGTTGGCGGCCTACATCGATGGGCCGTACCGCCGGCGGACCGTGAAACTGGTTGGGCTGTCGCAGTACCCCAATGGGCCGGCCTACTACCGCTATCTGATTCGCATGCACACCGGGCTTGACCTCACGCCGCAACAGATTCACGACCGCGGCCTGGCCGAGGTCACGCGCATCAACGCCGCGCTCGATGGCCTGCGCGCCGAGGCGGGCTTCGCGGGGTCGCTCGAAGACTTCAAGACGTTCCTGCGCACTGATAGGCGCTTCTATCCCACGCGGAGCGAAGAACTCGGTGAACGCATGATGGCCGCCATCCGGATCATCGAACCAAAAATGCTCCAGTTCTTTTCGATGATGCCCAAGGCGCCGTACGGCGTGCGGCGGCTGGCTCCCGAGTTGGAGCCTTCGATGACGTACGGTTTCTACAGCCTGCCGGACGCGCGCGAGCCGATGGGTTATTACCACTACAACGGCCTCAATCCGGAGACGCGGTCGCTGACGATGGTGACCGCGATTGTGTTTCATGAACTGCTGCCGGGACATCACTACCAGATGACCCGGCTTGCGGAAAACGCCGCGCTGACCGGTGTGCGAAAGACCGCGCGCTATACGGCCTACACGGAAGGCTGGGGCGAATATGCCTCGGATGTGGCCTGGGAGATGGGCGCGTATCCCGATGTGTACGCGAAGGCCGGCCGCCTTGGCATGGACCTGTTCACGTCATCGCGCCTGGTGGTGGACACGGGCATGAACGCGCTGGGCTGGTCCCGCGAGCGGGCGATGCAGTTCATGAAAGACAACACGTTTGAGTCCGACGCGCAAATCGACACAGAGACCCTGCGGTATTCCACGGACATGCCGGGTCAGGCGCTGGCGTACAAGCTGGGTGCGCTGGCGATCAGGGACGCGCGCGCGCGTGTGATGAGAGCGCAGGGTGCGGCGTTTGACATCCGCAGGTTCCACGACTACCTGCTCGACGCCGGCCCAATCCCGCTTGGGATGTTCGAACAGCACTTCGGCTGCTGGCTTGACGGTGAGCGGCACAGGCGGTGACGCGCGCTAGTACTAGCAGGCTGCTGAAAACCCCGAAATCACACGAGGCGTGAAGGAGATTAGTTGTTTTATCGCCGTGGTGCCGCTCGGACGCGCGTCGAACTCCCGCCGAGCATTGATGATATCGACCACGCGAGGGTGATCTGATGGCGCCAAGCCTCGATTGGGTCTCGGACAGGCCCTGTCTCGACGTCATGCCGGCCCTCTTCCGAGTGCGGAGGCGGATCAAATTGTAGGCGGCGGCCGCGAAGGTCAGCATCCAATCCACAGGGGGGCCGCCGCGGTGCCGGAGCGTTCGCAGCCCGCCGACCGTTTTCATCCACCCAAAGACGTGCTCGACCAACTTGCGCTTGCGTTGACTCACGGCATAGCTCGGATGCCGCGTCGTGCGTCGATCAACAGTCGATCCCCTTCATGTCTCGTGTGAATACCTGTGTTTCAGCAACCGGCTAGCGCCCCCCGGCAACCGCCACCACGACGTCCCAGTACATCCGCATGAATCGATGAAGCTCGCTGATCAGGATGCGTTCCTGATCGGAGTGTGCCCCGAAACCCTTCGGGCCGTCTTCGGTGTCGAGGCCAGGTCCGATGCCGTAACACTGAATGCCCCTGGCTCGCAGGAACGCCATGTCGGTGGCGCCCGTGCTCATGCTCGGCAATGTGGGAGCGTTATAGTGCGTCTTGACGGCCCGTTCGATGGCCTTGAAGACATCGGAGTCAATGCGGGCCTCGACACCGCCAGGCCGTTCGTTCCGTTTGGCGAGCCGCACCTCGACCGCCGGGTCGTTGACGACCTTGCGCACCTGTTCGACGAAGGCCGTGATGTCTTCATCGGGAAGAATGCGCGTGTCGAGTGTGGCCATCGCTTCCGACGGAATCACGTTGATGCGGTTCCCTCCGGAGACGATGTTGGGGGCGACGGTGGAGCGCAGGATGGCGGCCATCGACGGTTCGAAGCGGCGGAAGTAGGCGTCCGCCTCTGCCACCTTGGCCGGGTCAGTCACGGCGCGATACCTTTCGGCGGCCACGGGCTCTGAAATATCCGCGAGGCGTCTGAAGAACGCGCTCGTCGTTTCGTTGAGACGAATCTCCGGCTGCCACTTCGTGACCGCCGCGACCGCCTGCGCCAGATGTGTGACGGCGCTCGACTCGAGCGGCACCGACCCGTGGCCCGCGGGACCGCGCGCGACCAGTTCGATGCCGAAGGGACGTTTTTCAAGCGTCTGCACCTGCGCGTATTGGGCCACACCGCCCGTCCGTGTGACACGGCCGCCCTCGGCGAGGCAGTATTCGGCATCGATGCTGCTGAAGTGCTGGTCGGCCATGAACTGGATGCCGACCTGCGTCGATCCTTCTTCGCCTGCCTCGGCCAGGAAAATGACGTCGCGAGCCAGAGGCACGTTGAGCCGCTTGAGCATCAGCATGATCATCAGCGACGTGGCGACGTTGTCCTTGTCGTCCACCGTGCCGCGGCCATACACGTATCCGCCATCGATGGCGGCGCTGAAGGGAGGAAATGTCCAACGCTCGGGGTACACGTTGACGGTGTCTGTGTGCGCCATCAACAGGAGCGGTCGTTGTGCGCCGGTGCCTTTGAGTCTGGCGACCAGATTGGGACGATGCGCTTCGTTCGAGAATTCCTGCGTCGGAATGCCCTCGGCTTCGAGCACCCTCTTCATGTAGTCGACCGCCTCGCGTTCCTTCCCGGGCGGATCCGAGGTGTCGAAGCGGACCAGTGCCTGAAAGTGCCGGAGCGTTTCGGCGTCGATCGTGGACCAGTCCGGGGCTTTCGATGACTGGACGGTCAGCGAGAGCAGGACAGCGAGAGTGGTGAGTCGCAGCATACGGCCATTCTGCCACCATACAAGCTTGGTGAACTGTGTGCGACTGGGGTCTACGTGACTTTTGTGAACGACGAGGGTCTGTTCAGCCAGGAGGCGCCCATCATGACTCCAGTCATCACGGCGGTCACTGGCGCCGCCGTGATCAGGTCGCCCACGGCCGCGACGATATGGGGCGGTCTTTCGTGAATCGGACTGCTCAGTACTCTGAGAACATCCGCTGAATCACGCGGCCGTCGTTGGTCGTCGCGACTGCGAGCATGAGGAGGATGCGTGCTTTGAGCGGCGTGAGGTCGTCACCGCTGATGCTGTAGACCGGCGCGGTGCCGGCGCGGGGGCGGCCCACGCCGATCCGTCCGGCGCCCGCTCGTGTGGTCGTGACCACAAACACCTGCTTACCAACGGCGTACGCGATACCCTGACCCTGCGTGCCGCTCGTGGCGCCGGCACCGGCTCCGGCGATGATCACACCCTTTGCGCCAGCGTCGACCAGAGCGTTGATGACGTCACCCGTGGCGCCCTGATAGACCCACGCAATATCGACGCGGGGCAACGTGGTGAGGTTCGTGACGTCGAACTCACTCTGGGCTGAGTGTCGGCGCGCGGTCTTCCGGTAATACGCCACTCCGGATGCATCCACGACACCCAGCACTCCGTAGCGGCCCGACTGGAAGGTATCCAGACTGAGCGCGTCTGTTTTGGTCACTTCACGTGCGGAGTTGATCTCGTCGTTGAGCACAACAACGGTGCCCATCCCGCGCGACTGCGGATGTGCGGCGGCGAGGAACGCATCTTCAAGGTTGGCGGCGCCTTCGTATCCAAGCGTGCTCGGGTTGCGCATTGAACCCACCACCACCACGGGACGCTCGTCGCGCACGGTCAGATGGAGGAAATACGCGAGCTCTTCGAGCGTGTCGGTACCGCTCGTGACCACCACGCCCGCCAGTTCAGGGTCGCTTTTGTAACGCGCGTTGATGCGCTTGGCCAGGTCCACCCACTGCTCAAGTGTGAGGGCGGAACTCGACGTGTTGGCGAACTGCTCGCCTTCGGCCCGCACCCGGCGATCGAGTCCGGGAATGGACGCAATCAGTTCCTGGACGGTGAGGCGCCCGCCCACCTTGTTCGAAATAGTTCCCCCCGTCGCAAAGAGGTAGACCTTTGGCAGCACGACGGCAGGCGCGGCGGCTGGCATCTGTCCGGCCTGAGCTTGCCCGGTCGTCGCCGTGGTCTGGGCGGGCTCCAAGGCGACCAACGCGGCGCCGGCCCTCGAACCCAACACGAACAACGCGATCGCGGACGCAGCGCCGAGGGCGTAACGATTCATGGCCGTTACTCTACCGCGACACTATTGGGTCCGAGAAGCCCTTGTCAGCCAGGCGCTGAGCTGGCCGGCCGCTTCGTCCGGCGTTGCACCATAAAAGGGCATCAGGGCCGCCCGGCCGCCCGGCAGCCTCGCGATCTGGGCCCTCCACCGGTCCCTTCCGACTGAGGAGGCCTCAATCACATAGGCCCGGCCGTTGATCGTTTCCTTATAACGTACGAGAGTGGAGGAGGAGGTTACTTGTGTCACGGCCGCGCGACGATTGTCGCGGACGGGAGAGATGTGCGCAAGCGAAGCGCCGTACGAATCTGCACCTGTGTGTGTCGCTCCTGTCTTTTCCCTCAGCAAACGCCGAGGTTTTTCTTTTCGCGCCGTGAACGTCCACAGGCCTTCCACGATGTGTGCACAGGTTTTCCACAGCGGCGGCAAGCTGGGCCACAATACCAGCGTGCGCACGCGGATCCAGGCCGGTATTGTCGTCGTTCTCGTGGTCATGACCGGCACGTTGACAACCACGCACGCCCAGCCCGCTCTTTCTGCTCGGCCTGCGGTTGACACCTTCCGGATCTTCCTTCGCGACGGGCGCGTGTTGTCGAGCTACGGCGAGTTCGCGCAGGTGGACACTGACATCGTCTTCGTCGTGGCGCAGGGGCAAAAGGGTCTGGTCGAGACGCACGATTTGATGACCGTCCCAGTGGCGTCGGTCGACATGGAGCGGACGTCTGCGTACGCCCTTGCCGTCCGGACGGCCGAGTACGCCCTGAATCGCGGCGAAAAAGAATATCAGGCGTTCGTGGCCGATATCTCCAAGGCGGTCGCCGCCCTGGAGGCGAGCGACGACAGGGAACGGCGGTTGGGCATCGCGGTGGTCGCGCGGAACCGGCTGCTCTCATGGTCCGAGGACCATTTCGGGTATCGCGCGGCGGATGTGCGCCAACTCGCGTCAATCATGGATGAGGTGGTGCTCGACCTACAGGCCGCTGCCGGCGTCTCGCATTTCTCGATCGAACTGATTGCATCAGTCGAGCCCCCGCCGCCCGTCCCCCTTCTGCCCGCGCCCACGCCGGAAGAGACGGTGAGACTGGCGATGGTCGCGGCGTCCGCCACCGACGTTGGCGTGGAGAAGCTGGCGTTGTTGCGGTCGGCCAGTCGCGTGGTGGAGTCGTTGCCTGATACCGACGAGAGCCTTCGGGCAGAAGTCGCACGGCTGCTCGCCGACGAAACACGGGTGGACGCCGCGTACCGGACCCTGATCCGCGACGCGCTGACCCGCGCCGATGCCGCCGTGCGACAGGGGCGCCCTGCGGTGATCCGGCGCCTGATCGTTGACGTTGAGCGGGAGGATGCCACTCTTGGCCATCGGCGCCGGCGCGATGTCGCCGCGGCGATTCGGCGGCTGTGGAGCGAGTCGGGTGTGGCGATCGATCAGAAGGATGCGCTTGATCGGTGGGCGCTGGTCAAAGACCAGCTTCGAGCGTATGACGCGCGGCTCAACGCCTGTGGAGCCGCCACGGGCCCACGCTCTCGGCGATCAAGGCCGGCAAGCGGGCCGATCCCGATCAATTGGCTGCTGCCATGAGCGAGTTCACCGAACTGGCTCACGAGCTGATAGAGCTGCGTCCACCCGCCGAACTCGACGACGTCCACGGTATTTTTCAGAGCGCTGTCCAGTTCGCGAGACAGGGCCTTGAGCTCGGGCGGCGCCTTTCAGTGGCCGCGAATCTCGAGATTTCGCGCAACGCGTCGTCGGCCATCGCCGGCGCCGAACTCCTGCGGAAGCGGGGGGGAGCGAGTCTCGCCACCGCGATCGAGCCCCGAAGGGTGCGGTGAGTACACGTCGCCTCATTCGGACGTCGGATCTCGCCGGCTTCCGCAGAGCGGTGGCGGCGCTGGCCCTTGAAGGCGCTCCACTGGATGCACGCCGACGTGTGGTCATTGTGCCCACGCGCGCGTCGGTCGCCCTGCTGCGACAAACTCTCGAGCGGCACGCATCGCGCACGGGCCTCGCCACGGTGATCTGGCCCGACCTCCTGACGCGCGACGAATGGATGAGCCGGCTACACCTCACGTTGCCGAGCGCCCCGCGCTTGCTCGCACGCGTTGAACGCGAGGTGCTCATGGCGGCGGGCGCCGGTCGCACCGCACGTCGTCCGCGCATGGGCGGCGCGCCGTTCGCCCTGCGTCCGGCGCTCGTGGCGGTGATGCTGGACTTCTACGACGAACTCCGTCGGCGACAGCGGTCGGTCACCCGGTTTCGGCGCGCACTGTTCGACGAATTGAAGGTTGAGCGCGGCAGCGACCGCGGCAGCGAAAGCCTCATCCACCAGACGGCCTTCCTCGGCCTCTCGTTCCTTGCGTACGAACGCGCTGTCGTGGCGGCCGGTGCACTCGACGAACACATGCTGCGCGCGCAACTGCTGGCCGAACGACCCCAGTGGGCCGTCGATCACGTGGTGGTCGCCGTGGCCGACCATCCGACCGATCCGCGCGGCCTCTGGCCGGCAGACTTCGATCTGCTGGGTCGCTGGCCCGGCTTGCGCGTTGACGTGGTCATGACCGATGACACGCACGACGCCGGTTTTCGCGAGCGGCTTGAGCGCGAACTGCCGGAGATCGAAGAACGTCGCGAACCGCCGGCGGCATGGTCGCCCGTGGTCGTCCGTCCACCGGACGCCACAGAGGGCGAGTGGTGTCATGTGGGCCGCGATCGCGAAGAGGAGGTGCGCGATGTGATTCGGCACATCCGCGCGCGCGCCCGCCAGGACGCCGTCCCCGGCCGGCTCGCGCCGACAGCCATCGTCTTTCAGCGGCCCCTGCCGTATCTGTACCTGGCCCGCCAGTTGTGCGAGGACGCGGGTGTGCCGATCCAGGCGCTGGACGCGTTGCCGCTGGCCGGCGAGCCATACGCCGCGCTGCTCGACCTGATTCTGGTGGTGGCTCGCACCGGTGGCACCCGTGAGTCGAGCCTGGCGTTGTTGCGTTCGCCCTTGCTGCGCTTCGAAGTTGACGGAGAGCGCGTCTCCCTTGAAGATGTCGCGGCGCTCGACACCGTGCTCGTCGGGCTTCGTGTGACCGGCGGGGCCGACCGTTATCCCCACGCCGTCACGCGTTTCCTTGCCGCGGCCCATCGTCACGATCGCGCGCGGGCGAGCGGTGCGCCACGAGCGGCGCAGGCGGCGGCCGACGCGGCCGGTGAGCTTGCGCCGTTCCAGCAGGAGGTGACCGCATCGAACCAGGTCCGGTCTGTGTCGGCATTTCTGCGCGCACGCCAACTGGGGCCCGCCGAAGGTGATGAGTGGCGCCAGGCCTATCTGCGCGCCCGCGCGGCGGTGCTCGGTTCCCTGGATGCGCTGGCGGATGCGTACGAGCGTCACGATGATCGCCATCGGGAGGCCGACGAACTGGTGGCCGCCATTCGACACCAGGTGGAGCGCCAGACGTTTTCGTCTGCGCGCAATCAGGCCGGCGTACACCTCGTGGATGCGGTGGCCGCGCGGTTTGGCGAATTTGATCACGTGCATCTGGTGGGCCTGGTGGAGACCGACTGGCCCGAGCGACAGCGGCGCAGCATCTTTTATACGAGCGGCCTCCTGAAGGTGCTGGGTTGGCCGCAGGACGCCGACCACGCGGCGGCCCAGTTGGCAGGGTTTCGCGACCTCACCGGCTTGCCGTCACGAACCCTGCACCTGCACGCGTTCCATTTGGAAGGTGATGCCATGGTCGGCCTGTCGCCGATGGTGGAGGTGGCGCGCGGCCTGCCTGCCGTGTTCAGTGAAGTACTGCCGCCGGTTCAGATCTTCAGCGACGAAGGTCTCTCAGGCGCGAGGCAAGATGAGGCCCAACTGCCCGACGATGCGGCCGCGTGGCTGGACGCCCGACGTCGTCGTCCGCCGCTCGACGACGAACGGTATCGTGGCGTTGGCCTGCCACAGCCGCCACAGGCATATCGCGTCAGCAAGGTCGACCGCTACGTCACGTGTCCGTTCCAGTACTTCTCCGAATCCGTGCTCCACCTTCAACAGGAGTCAGAGGAAGCCGTCGGCCTCACGCCCATGGAGCGCGGCACCCTGATGCACGACTTGTTCGAGCGGTTCTATCGGGCCTGGAACGGCGCCGGCCATGGCACCATCACGGCCGACCGATTGCCCGAGGCGGTCGCGATGTTCACGGCCATGGCGCGTGAAACCTGCGGCGCACTTCCTGATGCCGACCGCGTGTTGGAGGAAACGCGGTTGCTCGGGTCCCTTGTCGCTCGCGGCGTCGCCGAGCGCGTCTTTGAACTGGAAGCCGAAGATGGAGGCGATGTGGTCGCCCGCCATCTTGAAGAAGTGTTGCAGGGCCCCTTCAGGTTTCCTGTGCTCGGTGGACTCGACGAAGTGACCATCGCCATCAATGGCAAGGCCGATCGCGTGGACGTGTTCAGTGACGGCAGCCTGCGCGTGGTTGACTACAAGCTCGGGCGCATGCCGGATCTGAAGACGTCGATCCAGATCGCGGCCTACGCGTGGGCGGCGCAGCAGAAGTTTGAAGCGCGCGATCACACACCACACCCCGTGGCGGCCGCCATGTACCTCGCGTTTGGTGATGAGCAACGGCTCGAAGGGCGCCTGGGCACTCGCACCGACGCGTCGATCGCCGTCCAGGCCCGGGCCGGGGAGTTCGCCGGTGTCATCGGCCAGATCGAAGCGGGGCAGTTTCCCGCACGACCCATCTCCACGAGTGAATGCGGCTGGTGCAAGTACGCCGGCGTCTGTCGCAAGGAATACAAACTGGAGGACGATGCAGACGAGTCTGTTTGATCTGCCCGACGACGACGAGCCGGCACCAACGCTGCTGCCCGACCAGGCGGCGCGCGATTTCGCGTCCGACCCGGCGCAGCACGTGGTGCTTGAGGCCTCGGCCGGCACGGGTAAGACCCGCGTGCTTGTGGATCGCTATGTCCGGCTCATTCGTCTGGGCGTGTCGCCGCGGCATATTCTCGCGATCACGTTCACGAGGAAGGCGGCGGCCGAGATGCGCGAGCGCATACTCGAGCAACTGCGCGCCGAGGCTTCTCACGCGCTGCTGGCCGAGATTCAGGTCGCCACGATCGACGCGTTCTGCTTCGGCTTGCTGCGCGAGTTCCCGCTCGAAGCGGGCGTCGATCCAGGCTTCGAAATTGCCGACGAAACCGAGATGGCGCGGTTCACCACCGAAGCGCTCGATGTGACGATGCGCATCGTGCGCGGCGTCGTAGTGCGTGACGAAAATGTGCGCCTGCTGTTCACCCGCATCAAGGCCACGGTGTTGCAGGGTGTCCTGGCGACGCTGCTCGACCGGCGCCAGGTGGCGCTGCCCGCAGTGGCCACGTTTGTGCGGCAGAAAGTGCGCGTGCAGGGACCGGACGAGGTCTCACGGGCGTTCGTCGCACGTGTACGCGCCGTGTTCAACGGGCACGAGGCCTTTGTGGCGGACGGCCCGCCATCCCTGGCCGAGTTCCAGTGGGTGGCCGCAGAGGCAGCCCGGCTGGCGAGCGGAGAGGACATTCCCGTCACCGACGTCCCTCAGTTGCGACGGCGACTCGAACGGTACTTCCTGACCAAGAAGCTCGAGGCCAGGAAGAAGTTGCCGGGAAACGCGCGCGACCATGCGAATGCCGCCGCCCGCAAGCGGCACGAAGCGGCGTTTCTCTCGATGGCTTCCGGCATCGAGGCGTCGATCGAGGCGCTCGAACGCGACGTCGATGGGCTGCTGGCGCGTGGGCTGCTCACCGTGCTGACCATTGCCGTGCATCAGTATCAGCGATTGCTCGATGAGCATGCGGTGCTCGATTTTTCCGGCATGCTCGACCGCGCCGTGGCACTCCTTGAGCGTCAGGAGGAGTTCGCGCGCAGCCGTTTGAAACTGCAGGCGCGTTATCACCATCTGCTGGTGGACGAGTTCCAGGACACGAGCCGCCGGCAGTGGCGCCTGGTGGACCTGCTGATCGCGGCCTGGGGCGAAGGCGAGGGTGTGGCCGACGGGCAAAACTCGATCTTCATCGTGGGCGATCGCAAACAGTCGATCTATCGCTTCCGGCATGCCGAGGTCGCGCTGCTTGACGAAGCCGCGCGCCGGATCTCGGCGTTGCGTCCCGGCCGCCAGGTCAAACAGGCGATCACCAAAAACTTTCGGGCGGTGCCCGAGCTGCTGGCGTTCGTGAACGTGCTGGCATCGGGCCTGGAAGGCGACCCGGACCTTGAGGAACGCTTCGCCTATGAGGAGCGCGACCACTTTCCGGTGGACGCGATCGCCCAGGGCGCCCGGCGCGATGGACGGCCCGTGCTTGGCGTGGTGGCCGGTGCGTCGCTTCAAGCGTCGGCCGATGCGTTGGCCGCCGAGATTGCGCGGTTCCTGGCTGAAGCCACCGTGCGCGATCGCCAGGGCCCGCCCAGGGCCGCGCGGCCAGATGACGTGGCGATCCTGTTTCGCGCGCGGGCCGGACACCAGGTCTATGAAGAAGCCCTGGAGAAACTCGGGATCCGCACGTACGTGTACAAGGGCCTGGGCTTCTTCGACGCGCCCGAAGTGCAGGACCTGCAGGCGCTGCTGAGGTTCCTCGCGCAACCCGAGTCGAATCTCCGCGCGGCGGAACTGCTGCGCTCGCGTTTTGTCCGTCTGTCGGACGCCGCGCTGGCGTCCCTGGCCCCGAATCTATCGGCGGCGATCATCGGTGACGCTGAGCCTGCGGCAGGGCTCGCGGACGTTGATCGGCAGTTGCTCGATTGTGTCCGCGCCGGCGCACGCCGATGGCTGGCGTTGACCGATCGGGTGCCTGCCGGCGAGCTCGTGGACCGCGTGATGCGCGAGTCCATGTACGGCGTGGAGATGACAGGCCTTCGCGCCCATCAGGCCCGCGAGAACGTGAAGAAGGTGCGCGCGCTCGTACGCCGGATTGAGAATCGGGGGTACACCACTATCGGGCGGCTGGCCGAGTACTTTGAAACCCTGCGCGCGGGCGACGAATCCAATGCCGTCATCGAGGCGCGGGGCTGCGTGAGCCTGATGACGATTCACGCGGCCAAGGGGCTCGAATTCCCGGCGGTGTTTGTCGTGAATCTGCATGCGCCGGGCCGCGGCGGCTCTGCGGGCGTGACGGTCATCGACCGCAGCGTGGATGGTGAACCTGAGGTGGCTTTCCGCTCCACCGACGGCACCAGGCTCGAGGACCGTCGCGAGGTGGAGGAATTGCGCCGCCTGCTATACGTCGCCGTGACCCGCGCGCGCGACGTCCTGTACCTGGCGGGTGAAGTGGATGAAAACGGCGTGCTGCGGGCGCCCAAGCGCAGCCTGGCAAGCCTGCTGCCACTGACGCTGCGGCAGATGTTCACGCGGGCCTCACTCACCGATGACGATGAGGTCATCTGGGATGCCGCAGGGCGCGAGTTTGCCGTGCGCGTGTGCAAACCGCCGGCGCCTTCGGGTGCGCGCCCGGTGCCCCGTCGGGCACCAGTGGCATCGGCCGAGGTTGACCGCGAGCCGCTGACGAGCGAGGCGCCGGTCATTCTCAACGCCACTGCGATCTCGGACGTCCCGACGGTCGTCGTCGGGGAGGGTGAGAGGAGTCAGGACCGCGCTCGGGAAGGAGAGAGGAGTGACCGGTTGGCCGGCACGCTTGTGCACCGGCTGTTCCAGCATGGGTTGGCCGGCGCATCCGCGGCCGAGGCCGTGGCCCTGCACGCAGCGCGTCTGGCGCGCCCGGAAGAACTGGTGGACGTGGCCGACCGAACTGGGTTCTTTGGGACCGTTGCCCAGGCGTATGTGCGGCTGGCCGACCGATGGGACGTCCGGGCCTGGCTCGCGGGCGGCCGGGCTCACTATGAGGTGCCGTTTTCGTTCGTGTCACCCGAGAGGCCCTCGGCCATTGTGCGGGGGAGCATTGACTGTCTGGTGGCCCGGCCGGATGGGTCGCTCCTGGTGCTGGAGTTCAAGACTGGAGTGCCAAGGCCCGAACACCCGGCGCAACTGGCCCTGTATCTGGCCGCCGTCCGGCAGGCGTTCCCGGAAGCTGCCGTAAGTGGAGAACTCGTGTATCCCGGCCCAGAAGAGTGAGATACACTCTTCACGATGTCTCTGACGTGTCCGAATTGCGGCAACGCCGAAAACTTTCTCGCCAAGACCCTCCAGATGCACCTTGTACGCGTCGCGGACGGGCAAGTCCAACCTCCGATGGAAGAGGGACGACCGGCACTGTTCGAACTGCTGTGCGACGAGTGTGATGCGACGCTCGACCTCGAAGGGTTTAATGACGACGAGCGGCGCGAATTGATGGTGACGCTGGGCGCACGCTGAGGTCAGCGAGCCGGCGAGTCCCCTGCGGGCTTTGGTGGCCATCGTATGCGCCTGCACATCGATGTCCTTGGCACGTTGCACCTGGTCTGGGGTGCGTTCGGGGTCATGACCGGCGTGTCTCTCTCCATTCTGGCGGCCGGCACGTGGGGCTCGCTCGCGGGCGAGGCGTTTGGCCTCGGTGAACGGGCGGCTGTGGCGGTGCTGGCCGCGGTCGGCGCCTTCCTGATCGTCGGTGGCATGTTATCGGCCTGGACCGGCCGGGCCCTCAAACGCCGGCAGGCCCGTGGTCGGCTGATCGCGCTCATGATGGCCGTGGCCAATCTCGTGGTGGTGCCCTTCGGGACCGCGCTCGGGGTGTATGCGTTCTGGGTGCTGCTCAATGACGACGCTCGCCGGGTGTTTGGCAGGCCGCCTCGCGTGGTGGTTCCTCCTGTTGCCATGAGCGAGTGATGAATCGCGATCCGAATCGCTGGGCGGCCCTGTCCTACGCGCTCGGCCTCATCAGCGGCATCATCGTCCTCTCCATGGAAAAAAAAGACGGGTACGTGCGCTTCCACGCGTGGCAATCGGTGCTGGCGTTTTCCGTGGCGGCGATTGTCTCGCTGCTCCTGCCGACGTTGCCGGTTGTTGGCGACTGGCGCGCAGTGAGCGTCCTGTTTCGCCTGAGCGTGGTGGCGCTCTGGGTGTTTCTGATGATGAAAGCCCTGAAGGGGGAGTCGTATCGGCTACCGTACCTTGGCGACATTGCCGCCAGCTTCTCGTACAATTCCAGAAATGGCACTGTCTGAATCTGTTGTCCTCGATGCCCTGCGCGTGGTGCAGGACCCCGATCTGCACCGCGATATTGTGAGTCTGGGCTTCGTCAAGCACGTCAACATCACCGGTGGGCATGTCGCGTTCACTGTTGAACTCACCACCCCTGCTTGCCCCGTGAAGGATCTCCTGCGCGATCAAGCGAAGTCTGTCGTGAGCGCCCTGCCCGGCGTGACAAGTGTGGCCGTGGAGATGACCGCTCAGGTGCGTGCGGTCGGACGCCCGGAAGCTGGACGCGCGCCAGTTGAGGGCGTGAAAAACATCATCGCCGTTGGCGCGGGCAAGGGCGGCGTCGGCAAAACAACCGTGGCCGTGAATCTTGCCGTGGCGCTCGCGAGCGCGGGCAGCCGCGTGGCGTTGCTTGATGCCGACATGTACGGGCCGAACGTGCCCATCATGCTGGGGTTTGAAAAAGGCCTGCGGCTTGAGCAGGACGAAGACAAGATTCTTCCGGCTGAGCGGTACGGGGTGCAGGCTGTCTCGATGGGATTCCTCACGGCCGACGATGCGCCGGTGATTTGGCGCGGTCCGATGTTGCATGGCGCGATTACGCAGTTCTTTCGCGACGTCAAATGGGCCGACGTTGATTATTTGATCGTGGACATGCCGCCCGGCACGGGTGACGTGGCGCTGAGCCTGAGCCAGACGGTGCCGGTGGCCGGGGCCGTGGTCGTGACCACGCCTCAGACGGTGTCGATTGCCGACACCAGGCGCGCGGTGAAGATGTATCAGAAGCTCAATATTCCGGTGATCGGCATCATCGAGAACATGAGTTATTTCGTCTGTGGCGGCTGCGGGACCGAGGCCGATATCTTCGGCAAGGGCGGCGGCGAGGCTCTGGCCCTTGAACTGGGTGTGCCGTTCCTGGGCGGCGTGCCACTGTCCGAGCCGGTCCGCGCAGGCGGCGATGCGGGCAAGCCCATTGTCCTGTCCGCGCCGGATTCGCCGGCGGCTGTCGCCCTGACGGGCGCGGCGGCCCGAGTGGCACAACAGGTGTCGATTGCCTCTTATGCGCGGAAAGCCATTCCGCTGACGCCGATCAATTGATTCCGTTCATCAAGCACACGCTCGGGAACGGCCTTCAGGTGGTGGTCCATGAGGATCACCATCTGCCGCTTGTGGCGGTCAACGTCTGGTATCACGTCGGTTCCGCGAATGAGGCGCCGGGTCGCAGCGGCCTGGCGCATCTGTTCGAACACCTGATGTTCAAGGGCGCCGAGCATCAACCGCGGGGGTTTTTTGAGCCCGTGCAGGAAGCTGGCGGATCCCTGAACGGTTCCACTTCCGCCGACCGTACCAACTACTGGTCGGTCGTCCCGGCCGGCGCGACAGAACTGGCCCTCTGGATGGAGGCCGATCGCATGGGGTGGCTGGTGCCCGCGTTGTCGGCGGAGCGCTTTGAGACCGAGCGCGAAGTGGTGCTCAACGAGCGCCGCCAGAGTTACGAAAATCGGCCGTACGGCCTCGCGCATTTTGCGTTGTCCGAGGCGATCTATCCGTCTGACCATCCTTATCACTGGCCCACGATCGGATATCCGTCCGACCTGCGCGCGGCGACGGTTGATGATGCGCGCGCGTTTTTCCAGCAGTACTACCATCCGGCCAATGCGTCGCTTGCCATCGCCGGGAATGTGCGCACCGATGCCGTGATGACCCTTGTGGAGCGGCTGTTTGGCGACATCCCCGCCGGGCCCGCCCTGTTGGCGCCCAAAACGCCCGTAGTACCGACCACGCCTCGGCGCCTGCTGCTGGAAGACCGCGTGGAGTTGCCGCGGCTGTATCTGATGTTTCCCAGTCCGGCGTTGTTCGCCGAAGACGATGCCGTGCTCGACGTGACCGCCGATCTGGTGGCCAACGGCCGGACGTCGCGGCTGTATCGCACGCTGCTTCACGACCGGCGGCGAGCCGCCGGGCTTGGCGCCGGCCAGGGATCACGTGAACTGGGTAGCCTGTTCCAGGTGGTGGCGACTGCGGCGCCGGGCGTGATGCTCGAAGAGTTGCGCGTCGCGGTGATGGAGGAGCTGGAGCGGTTGGCCACGGCCGGGCCGTCCAACGCCGAACTCGAGCGCGCACGGGTGCAGGCCGAAGCCTCGTTCCTCTACCGGTTGCAGACGCTCGGCGGATTCGGAGGCAAGGCGGACCAACTGAACGCCTACAACGTCTACACCGGGTCGCCCTCTTACTTTGTGCAGGACCTTGATCGGTATCTGCGTGTGACCACCGCCGATGTCCAACGGGCCGTGCGGACGTTCTTGTCGGCCGGGCAGGCCGTGGCGCTGTCGGTGGTGCCGCAGGGCCAGCGGCAATGGGCGCTGGAGGCCTCCGAGCCGGCGGTGGTGACCACGTGACCAACGATCGGCGTTTTGTGATGCCCGCTGCCGGCGCACCCGCGCACGTGACCTTCCCGCCTGTGGTGCGAGCGACGCTGTCGAACAGCGCCCGAGTCTGGACCATTCGCCACGACACGATTCCGGTCGTGACGATCGTGCTGGTGGTGCCGGTCGGGTCAGCGTGTGACCCGGCGTCTGCGCCAGGACTTGCCGGCGTGATGGCCGACTTGCTTGATGAGGGTACGGACCGATTTGATGCGATCGGCCTGGCCGAAGCGTTTGCGAGTCTGGGCAGTGAGCTGTCCATTGATGTTGGCCCGGATACCACGACATTCACGCTGACGACGCTGACGCGGTTCATGGAGCGCGCGTTGGCGCTGCTGGGCGAGGTGATGACGCGTCCACGCCTGCATGAGAGCGACCTGGAACGGGTGCGCGAGATGCGGCTCAACCGGTTGCGCCAGGTCAGGAGTTCGGCGTCCGCGATGGCCGATCGCGCGTTCCTGTCGGCCGCGTTCGGCGCGCACCCTTACGGGCACGGCACGCTTGGCACATCGGCCGCGTTGGCACGCGTGTCGATCGACGACGTTCGGGCGTTCCACGCGGCGGCCATGCGCCCACTGGGTGCCACGCTCATCATTGCGGGCGCGGTGGGCGTTGCGGAGGCGCTTGAGGCGGCCGAGCGGCAACTGGGCAACTGGCAGGCGACCGACGCCGCGTCACTGCTCGCTCTTGTGCCGCCGGCCCTGGCGTCGGGGCCCGCGCGCGTCATTGTGGTGGACCGGCCGGGCGCACCCCAGACGGAAGTAATCGTGGGCCACCTGGGGCCGGCGCGCCACGTGGACGAATACCACGCGTTGGTAACGCTGAATGCGCTACTTGGCGGCCAGTTTTCCAGCCGCATCAACTTGAACCTTCGCGAGGCACGCGGGCTCACGTATGGTGCGCGCACTGCCTTTGATTTCCGCGTGCGATCGGGCACCTTCTCATGTGAAACAAACGTGCAGGGCGACGCCACTCCCCTGGTGGTGTCCGAGATTCTCAAGGAGTTCGAGGCCGTGGGCGGCAGCCGTCCGGCCGAGACGGACGAACTCGAGCGCGCCAAGTCATCGATTACGCGCGGTTTTGTGCGCCAGTTCGAAACGTCCGAGCAACTGGCGCACGCGGCCGCACGGCTCGCGGCGTTTGAACTGCCAGCCGACACATTCGATCGGTTCGTGCCGGAGGTAGAGGCGGTGACGCCCGAGGCCGTGTCGACCGCCGCCCGGCGTCACATCCGTCCCGACGATTCCATCGTCGTGGTGGTGGGCGATGCGTCGCTGTGGCGCGAGCAGTTGCTGACGCTCGGTCGTCCAGTTGAGGATGCCGAGATCGAGTTCTAGCAGGCTGCTGAAAAATCGGATGTGACACGAGGCGTGAAGGAGAGTGATCAGTTGTTTATCGTCGTGCCGCCGTCCGAATGGCGCCGATCGGTGAGGATCTCGACCACGTGCGGGCATCGATCGCGCTGTACTTCTTCTGCGCGACATGTGGCGTGATCGCGATCGCGCGCAGGTCGTCCACCCACACACGCGCGTCGTCGCCCTTATCGGTGCCGAGGGTGCC
>JBKJQX010000123.1:0-2953 GCA_046594875.1 Vicinamibacterales bacterium | reverse complement strand
GACGGTGCTGGTTGGCACCAGACCAGCGGGAAACTGCAGGTTCCTGGCAACATCACCCTCTTGCCCCTGCCACCTGTAGCGCGACACGAAGGATGGCCGGTTAGCGACGGTCAGATGGCCGGTCACAGCGCGGCGTCATGATGGCTTTTCCGAAGGTCAGCGACAAGAAGATATGTCGCTATTTAGCGGTGTCGCGCTTGGTGTCGCTGGAGGGTCGAGACTTGCCTGCGCCACGTTCCGCGGCTGCTCGGCGTCGGTAACTTTCAACGTTCATTTCGAAGATCACCGAGTGGTGGACGAGGCGATCCACAGCTGCAAGCGTCATCGCGGCATCCGGGAAGACGCTCGTCCACTCTCCAAAGGGGTGATTGGCGGTGACCATCAGGCTCCGCCGCTCATACCGCGCGGCTATGAGCTCGAACAAGACGGAGGTCTCAGCCTGATCTTTGCGGACGTAGCAGAGATCATCGAGGATCAGCAGGTGATACTTGTCGAGCTTTTCGATGGCGCTTTCGAGCGACAAGGACTGACGCGCCTGCTGCAGACGCTGCACCAGATCGGTTGTCCGGGTGAACAGCACCCGGTAGCCGTTTTCCACCAAGGCATGTCCGAAGGCCGCGGCGAGATGGGATTTGCCGGACCCGCTTGGGCCGAACAGCAGGACGGTGCCGCCTGAGTTGATCCAGCCGTCGCCGCTGACAAGGGCAGTGACATGGGCACGGCTGAGCATGGGCAGGGCGGCGAAGTCCAGGGAGTCCAAGGTTTTGCCGGAGGGCAGACGCGCCTCGGCCATGTGTCGCTGGATGCGTCGCTGAGCCCGTTCGGCGAGTTCCAGCTCGGCGAGCGTGGCCAGCAGACGCGCCGCGGGCCAGCCTTCCCGGTCGGCACGTTCGGTGAAGCTTGGCCACATCGCGGCAATGGTCGGCAATCGCAGCGCGTTGAGCAGCAATGGCAAGCGGGAGGTGCTGACGGTGATGGTGTCGCTGATCTTGTCGTTCATGCCGCTTGCCCCATCGAGGGGAGGAGCGTGTCGTAGCTGGCGACGGACGGGAGGTTGACGACGATGTCGGGCATTGCGCCCCGCACGGTCGCGAACCGCGCCCTCAGCGCCACGAGATCGACCGCGAAGCCGCCAGCGGTTCTGGTTCCAGCATCTTGCCGCATCTGTTCACTCAAGGCGGCGGCGAGTTCCACCTCATGGCCGCTCTCATGGGCGAGGAGGAGAAGCGCCACCATCGTCTTGCAGGCAGTGGCCGCCTCGCCGGCAGCTGATAACCGCTCCCATGCCAGGCGATAGGCTGGACGGGGGAACAGCGCGTCGCGGTAGACCAGGTTGAGCAGCGCCATCGGCTTGCGGCGCAGGCTATGGATGATGTGCCGGTAGTCGATGACGTGGCCATGCCGCCCGTCAGCGCCGCTGCGACCACGGCGCAAGGTCAGGACCGGGCTGTCGCCGACGATGCAGTCCAATCGATCGTCATAGAGCCGCACCCGCATCCGGAAGCCGATCAGCCGCGATGGCACCGTGTAGAAGACCTTGCGGAGAACAAAGCCGCTGCTGGAGGTCACGAAGACAGTGGCCTCGTCGTAATCGGTGGTTCGTCTGGACGGCAGCGCGCGCAGAGCGGCGCATTCCAGTTGGACCATCTTGCCGCGCCGGGCGTTGCGACGGCCGATGAAGTCGGCGATCCACGCGCGGTAAGCGTCGAGGCTGGCGAAGTCGGCGCTTCCACGGAGCAGCAGGGCCTGTGCGATCCGCCGCTTGAGGTGCCCATGCTGGCTCTCGATCGCGCCATTCTCGTGCGCCACGCCGGTGTTGTTGCGGGTCGGTGTCATGCCGTAATGGGCGCAGAAGGCCTCGTAGCGACGCGTCTGGTCGAGACGCGCATCGTCATCGAGATTACGGAAGGCGGCGGACAGGCTGTCCGAGCGGTGTTCGACGGGCACGCCACCCAGCATCCAGAGCGCGTTCTGGAGGCCGACCGCCAAGGCTGTGAAGCTCTCGCCCCCCAGCACGAGTTCAGCGTGTTCCCAGGCGGAATAGGCCAGAACGAAGTGATAGAACCGGTGGTCAAGCGGTTGCCCGGCGACACTCACACCTAGATCGCCCATGTCGGTGAAGTCCGAGAGCGCCTGCTGGCCGGGGATATGGTCCTGACGAAAGATCACCTCCCGGTTCGCACCATGCTCGGCGGACCACGCGCGGACCCGGCGCTCCAGGCTGCGGCGCAAGCGGTCCCAATCGTGATCGGGATATCGGCGCTGCATCTCTTCGAGCAGCGTCACAGGCCGCAGGCCCGGCGTGGCCTCAAGCATCGGGCGGATCTCGCTATCCCAAAGCCCAAGAAAGGGATCGGCGGTTTGACGTCGCGATCGCGGTTGGGTGGCGTGCAGCGGTGGCAAGTGGTGTGCAGTCTCGACGCGGCGGCCGGTCCGTTCGCTGAACCCGGCCTTGGCGGCCGCGACAGGCTGAGGATGGTGGCAACGGAATTCCATGAAAAGCCTCTTTTGCTGGCTGGTGACGTGTGGTCCGGGCACTTCGGTCCTCGTCTTTGTCGAGGAAACCATCTTGCCCGCACACGCCGCGGCCCGCTGACGAGGGTGGAAACCTCGTCGCCGGTCAGGCTGACCTACGGCCGGGCTACGCCCGCCCTGCGGTCACCCCGACCGGCCATCTGGTGCTGACGGAAACCGGCCATCAGTGGTGTCGCGCTACACTCCCCACGGCCAGACTGCGGAATGACGTGCTGCGCCTGTGCCCAGGGGTTCCAGTCGCCGCTAATCCGCGCGCTCTTGGCAAGCATCTCGGTCACGTCACGGGCAACTGCGAAGGCTGCATGTTCGGGCAGGCCAGCGAAGGCACAGCGCACCTTGAACCAGTCGCCATTCAGTGCAGCCATCCAGGCTAACAGGGTGCGGTCGATCGCATCCGAGATCGGCGCAACTGCCTTCC
>JBKJQX010000044.1:0-13038 GCA_046594875.1 Vicinamibacterales bacterium | reverse complement strand
GCCGGGTTATGGCGCGACACCGGCGCGACGATGTCGAGTCCGCTGCTGACCAGCGTCACACCATCAGCGGGTCAGCCCGACTGGTTCCCGTCGAGCAAAGGTGAGATGAGGGCTCTGGTCCATCAGGGGTTGCGCTATATCCGCAACGGTGATGGACGCGAGGAACTGTATGACTTTGCCGAAGATCGCTGGGAACGGACGAACCTGGCGGCCCTGCCCGAGCGCCAGCAGGCCCTCGCCGACGCCAGAGCGGCGCTGGATCGCCTGATGGCCGGGCGCAAGTAGGCCCGTCTGTTAGAATCGCCGCGTCGCCCGCAGGCCTGTGCCATGGAACTCTCCATCGTTGTCCCCGTCTACCGCAGCGCCGAGTGTCTGCCGGAGCTTGCGCGACGGGTGCAGCAGGCTCTGGACGGCCATTTCCGTACGTATGAGCTGATTCTCGTCAACGATGCCAGCCCCGATGCGAGCTGGCGCGAGATCGCCGCCCTCGTCAAGACGCACCAGTTCGTCGTTGGGCTGAACCTGCGCAAGAACGTGGGGCAGGACAACGCGATCATGGCCGGACTGCACCACGCCACAGGCGCGACGGTCGTCATCATGGACGACGACCTGCAGCATGACCCGGCGGATGTGCCGGCGCTCGCCCGGGCGCTCGGCGCGGAGTTCGATGTGGCGTATGCGACGTTCGAGCACAAGCACCAGGCGCTGTGGAAGAACTTGGGGAGCTGGCTGAACGGCCGGGTGGCGACGGTGGTGCTGGGCAAGCCCAAAGACGTCTACCTGTCGCCCTTCAAGGCCATCCGGCGGGAGATCGTCGATGAGATCGTGAAGTATGACGGGCCCTTCACCTACGTGGACGGCATCATCTTTGGCATCACCTCGCAAATTACGCAGGTGCAGGCGACGCATCACACGCGGTTCGCCGGCCAGAGCAACTACGGCCTCTTTCGATCGATTGCGGTGTGGCTCAAGCTGGCGACCGGCTTCTCGGTGATTCCTCTGCGGGTCACCACGCTCATCGGCGGCGTCATTTCCTTATTCTCGTTCCTGATGGCGCTGTTCTTCGTCATCCAGGCCCTGGTGCTCTCACGGTCCCCGGAAGGGTACCCGTCATTGATCGTCACGTTGTTCTTCCTTGGCGGCATTCAATTGATGGGGTTGGGCGCTGTCGGCGAGTACGTCGGCAGGATCTTCCTCACGCAGAACAAGCTGCCGCAATTCACGGTGAAGGACGTCGCGCGTCACGAGGAGCGCGACGGTGGGTAGGAGCGAAGGCCCAAGCCCCGCACTGGTGCTCGCTGTCTGTGCGCTGGTGCTGGCGCCAACACTGGCGTATCGGGTTGGCGTCGATCAGGGCGTGTTTGCGTACATGGGGGCCGGGCTGCTGCGGGGGGAGTGGCCCTACATGCATTCGTGGGAAGCCGACTTTCCCGGCCTGATGTTTCTGCAGGCGGCCGAAATCTTCGTGTTCGGCAAGTCGATCGCGATGTTCCGGCTCTTTGATGTGCTGTTTCAACTCGGCACGGCCTGGTTCGTCTTCCGCATTGCCGACCGGCTCAGCGGCCGCGTGGGGGCCACGGTGGCCGCCATTCTCTACTGTCTGATCTACCAGGACTATGGCCCCTGGAACACGGCGCAGCGCGAAGGCTTCAGCCTGCCGTTTGTGCTCGCCGGCTTCTGGATGACGCTGACCGCCGACAAGCGCTCGCCGTGGGTGACGGCGGCCATCATCGGCCTCGGGATGGGCCTTGCCATCACGATCAAGCCGACCATTCTCGCGCTCGCGCTTTTCTACCTGCCGCTCGTCACCCAACTTCGCACCCGCCGGGCTGTGGCCCTGGTGCTGGTGGCAGGCGCGTGGCTGGCCGCGCCGTCAGTGGCGTTTATCGCCATCTACTGGACACTCGGCGGCCTGACGCAGATGTACGAAGCGCTCGTGAGCTACCAGCCCATCTACACGGCGCGTCTCAGGGGCCAGGAGCCTCTGCTGGCCTACTGGCTGCAGAAACTCGGAAGCCTCGGCCGGAACGCGGTCGTCCTGCCCATCGTGTATGCGCCGTTTCTTTTCCAGGGCACGGCCCGCCGAGAACGGTTCATGGTGTGGCTCGCGTTCGCCGGTTCGGTGTACAGCGTCTTCGTGCAGGGTACGTTTGCCGGATATCACTACCTTCCGGGCATGGCCCTGGGGGCCATTCTGGTGGGCGATCTGTTCTCCACCGTGAGCGCCTGGATGCTCGGACGTTTCCACACACTCGTGCCCATGGACGCCGTCCGGGCCCAGCGCATCCAGCGCGTCCTCGCCACGCTGATGCTGGCGGTGGCGGCGGTGTTTTACATGCGTGAAGCGCCCCTCCAGGATTTTGTCACCGGGCATTTCCTGAATCCACCCCGGGCCAACGAGTTCAGGAACAACACGGTCTTTGACTACACCGAGTCGTACGAGCTTGCCGCGTACCTGCGCGAGCGGACGCAGCCCAATCAGCCGGTGCAGGTCTGGGGATATGAGTCTCTTGTCTATTACCTGGCCGATCGATCCGCGGCGAGCCGCTTCCAGATGACCCATCCGCTGGTCATGCGCGTGCCCGGCGAGTCTCTGACGCCGATGCAGCAGCGCTGGCGTGCGGAATTCGTCGGCGACATCGAGCGTCGGCAGCCTCCGTATGTGGCGGTGGTTCAGCACGATAATTGGTGGTGGGCCCCGGACAAGCAGACCTCCGAGGAGTTGCTCGACGACTTCCCGGAATGGAAACACATGATCGAGCGCGATTATGCGCTCGAGACGACGATCGGGCGCTTCCTCGTGTACCGCCGAATCACACACCCGCCCCAGGCCGGCAGCTGACCTGTCGATGACGACCGCCGCCGACACCAGGACCCAAACAGGCTACATCCCGGAGCTTGACGGCCTGCGGGCGATCGCCATCCTGCTCGTGATCGCCTTTCACTGCAGGACCATCGCGCGTGCGGCCACGGAAGGGCAGCAGGTCTTCATGCGGCTGGCCGAAGCCGGCTGGGTTGGCGTGGATCTGTTTTTTGTGTTGTCGGGATTCCTGATCACGGGAATTCTCGTGGATACTGCGGGGCGGCCGGGGTACTTCCGCTCGTTCTACATCCGGCGCATCCTGCGCATCTTTCCCCTGTACTACGCCGCACTGGCCGGGCTCGCGATCGGTTTTCACGTCTTCGGCATCGAGCGCCTGGCGCCGGTCTCGACCACAGCCGAAGTGGCGCATTGGGCCTATGTCCAGAACTGGCTGCCGCTGTTTGGCGTGGACTGGACGCGTCCGCTCGCGCACTTCTGGTCGCTCGGCGTGGAAGAGCAGTTCTATCTCTGCTGGCCCGCCCTTGTGCTTCTGTTCGCCAGGCGCGGCCGCGTGGCCCAGTTGTGTCTCGGGACGATCGCGTTCGCCGTCATGATGCGAGTGGTGTTCTGGTGGGCCGGGGTCAGCGAGGCCGGCAACTTCGCGACGGTCACGCGCATCGACACGCTCGCGATCGGCGGGTACCTCGCCTGCCTGCAACGCGGTGCCGGATGGTCGCGGGTGGCATCGCCAGACGCGCGGCGCGCGTTCGGCGCCCGGTTAACAGCGGTGTTGGTGGCCAGTGCCGTGATGACCCTGGGTGTGGCCTTGTGGGGTGGCAGCTTCTTTCGCCCGACCAATCCCCACATCTTCCTGTTCGGCTATCTTCCGCTGGCGATCCTGTTTGGCGCGACGGTGGCCTTCGCGCTCGTGGCTGGCGAGACCTCGCTCTGGCGGCGCCTGCTGCGATGCCGGCCCCTGACCGCGATTGGCAAGATCAGTTACGGCATCTACGTGATCCATTGGCCGCTGGTCCTGGCCCTGCAACCGATTTGGCCCGGGTGGCTCGAAGGATTCTGGGTTCGGCAGGCGACGTTCCTGCTCGTGATTCTGGCCGGGTCGTTCACACTCGCGGCGCTAAGTTTTGCGCTCTTTGAGCGCCGGTTCCTGAACCTGAAGGATCGGCTAGCGGCCAGGCCGGGGTCTCCACCACATCACCGGTCGGCCAGGTCGGGATAAAAGCGGCCCGCGGGATACGCGCCGCCCTTGAGTTCCTCGCGGCAGTAGTCGAGGATCTGCTGTCTGATGGCGGGTGTGACATCGCCGTCGCGTGTTTCCTTGCCGCTGCGCAGGAACTGTCCACCGGCCACCGAGAACATGGTGGGCGGCGCCATCTCGAACACCTCTTCGTGCGCTTTCATGTAGGCAAAGCTGCACCGCCCCGCCACAAGACTCCGCTCGTCGGCCGACAACTCGACGCCGAGAAAGGCCGCCACCCGGTCGATCACGCCACCCAGGTCGCGCTTCATTTCTTCGAAGTGCAGGAACAGGACATTGGTGTGGTCCTGCGACCACCGCCACCACCCGTCCACGTGCCGGGGCCACGGCAGCCAGTACATGCGATCGCTCGTGAACCACGCCGCCATCGTGTCGACCGGCGGCATGAGGGGACCCAGCATCGACTGATTGAAGTCCACGATGCTGGCAAAGCAGGCCACCGGGTGCCTGGCGACGTAGATGTATTTCGCGTCGCCCCCATAGGGACAGTGACTTGCCGGCAGATGGGTCTTGATAATCCGCGTGGGTCGTGTGCCCACGACCGGCGCATCGGCTATCGAGACGCTGTTCACCGCTTCGATCCACGGGCTCACGGCATACAGATGCGTCGGGCCGGGCTCCGAGAACTCGCCCTGGCCCTTCGTGACAATCTGAAACACCACCTGCTGCATCCACGTGGTGCCGCAGCGCATCTGGGTGGCCACAAACACATCCTCAGCCTGAGGGCGATACTGGCGGGCCCGGGCGAACACTTCCGGCGTGCTGACCCTGGGTGGGCCGCTCACACCTTCATAGTCGAACACCGGCATCGTCTGGCCCGATCGGCTGATGGCGACCAGTGCACGGAGGATTGGCTTCGCGGGAAGCGACAACAACCGGATCTGCCGCTTCAGCGCCCGGCGGTCGGCGAGGGGGCGTCCGTAATAGGCCATTCCGGCGGTGTGACGCTGTTCCCAGCGGAAATACCAGAGCAGGTAGGTGACGGCGGCGACACCGAGCAGCGCCGCTGCAGCGGTCGCGCCGATCCAACTCATTGGGCAGGTTTATCAGAGCGCCCGGTCACCATCAGAAAAATCTTCCTGGCGAAGCCGACCACACGGTTCCAGAACATCAAAACGACGCCCACGATGGCGGCAATTGCGGACGTGAGAGGCAGGAACGCCTCGGGCCCGATGTACAACAGCACCCACGCCACGAGCGCGGGCTGGCCGTCCGGAGGGAGATGAACCATCAGCATGCGTCGCTTATCGAGAATATCACTGGGCCGACTGCTTCGCGGCCATGGCGTTCTTGATCAGGTCCAGAAAACTCTCAATGACCGCGTTCTCGGACCAGTATCTTCTGGCGGCGCCAGCCGCGCCGGTCGCGAACGCATCGCGCAACGCCGGGTCCCCGTGCAGGCGGCTGATGGCCGTCACAAGTTCGTCAGTGTCCGAAAACAGCAACCCACCGTTGGCCCGTTCGATGATTTCCGGAAACGGCCCGATGCGGCGGGCGATGACGGGGGTGTGGTAGTGGAACGCCTCAATCAACACAATGCCGAACGTCTCATAACCTGACGACGGCACAATGGCCGCGATGGCGTGTTCGTAGTAGCGCCGCAGATCATGGTTGTCGATGCGGCCCAGGAACTTCACATTCGGCAGATCGGCCGCGAGCGCCCGCAGCCGAGGCATCTCGTTGCCGTCACCGATGATCAGCCAGTCGGCATCCGGGAAGCGGCGGAACGCGGGGATCACCGAATCGAGTCCCTTGATGCGCGCCAGGCGGCTCACCGACAGGAAATAGGGCCGCTGCTGCGGCCGCTCGGACATGCGCGGCGCCGGTTGCTCAGGAAAAGACGCCGGGAGGAAATACGGCAGCACTTCCATGGGCTGGGCGAGCCCGAACTCGCGGTGTTTGTTGCGGCTGAATTCGCTGCGCGCGATGAACAGGTCGACGTCGGCCAGCCGGCGTTTGAGTGCGCCGGTATGGCGCCAGAGCTGTGGCGGACGTCGGTAACTCATCACACAGCGGGTGCAGGCGCGCACCTCGCAGGGTTCACGGTTGAACCGCCACAGGACGTGGGTCGGGCAGACGAGCCAGTGCTCGTGGGCCACATACACGCGCAGCGCGGGACCGCCGAGTTTCAGGACACCGGGGCCTCCCACCAGAGACACGTTACCGTAGACGATCACGTCGGGCGCGCGGGCCCGGAGCAGTGCGTCAATGGCGCGGCCGTGCATGACGGGGTAGCCGAGCTGGTGTGTCAGGAATGGCGACACGACACCCAGGCGGCTGCGCAATCCGACGACCTCGACCCCATCCTGAATCACGGGCTGATCGGGCAGTCGTGTTTTTGCCAGCCATTCGTACGCGTTCACGTCGTGCACGACGGTCACCTGATGGCCTCGATCCACAAGCGCCAGGGCCGTCCGCTGCACATCAATACCATCGCCCCCGAAATTGAACGGTGGATAAAACGTCGTCAGAAAACAGAAGCGGAGGCCCGCCATCAGAACGCCGCCTCGGCCACGCGAACGGCGTTCGCCATCAGGGTGAAGGTGAGGTTCTTGGCGGGCAGGAATGGGAACGTTGCGCCATCCACAACAAAGACGTTCTCCAGATCGCGACTCTGGCACTGTGGCGTGGTTGTGAATGGTGTGGCCGTGCGGCTCATGGGCAACGTGCCGGCATAGTGCACGCTCGACCCCATGGGCCTGACATGCGCCATGCCCGGGGGGACGACGCAGTTCAGGCTGAACAGCATGCGCTTGATGCGGCTCAGAGCCTGCGTGATTCGGGCGGGTTCATCGGCGCCTGGACTGTAGTGCAGACTCAGGCGAGGCAGCTCGTCTCCAGTCAGTTCGACGTAGCTCTCGTCACGCCTGGTATCCCTGAAGTTGACGTTCACCAGGCCAAGCGCCGCGTGAATCGCGCGGAAGAGGTATGTGGAGGCCGACAGATCAAGCGGCAACCGCTGAATCAGCGGATGCACCAGCGCCGTCTTGAGTGTCGTGATCTGTCCATGCACGTAGTCGCGCGGGACGTCCGACTCAAGACCGATGCCGAGCAGGTGGTATTGGTACGACTCTGGTGAAAATTGCCTCCCCAGCATTCCCAGGTTCACGAAGGGCACGAGCACCTGTCGATTGTCCATCAAGCCGCCAAGACGGACCCGTTCGCCGGTGTGTCGCAGAATCGACATGAGGAAGATCCGCGTCGAGAGCAGCGCTCCGGCAGCCAGGGCGACCCGGTCCACGGCAAACTCCTGCTCCACTCCGGTCTCAAGCGATCGTGCCACCACCGCGCGGGCACGTTGGCCCGAGCCGATGTCCAGGTGACTGACCTCGACACCCGGGACGTAGTCGAACCCCGGGTAGGCCTGGCATTCCAGAAGTGTCTGAGAGGGTGTGTAGAGCGCGCCTCGCGGGCACCCCCAGAGGCACCGGCCCAGATAGTCGCAGGCCTGCCGGACGCCCAGCGACCGGCTGAGCGTGGCCACGCGCGTTCGCCCCATGTAGGCGCCGACGCGGTTGAGCCTGCTGCGGACTCGCCCGTACGACTCCATCAGCACCTGGGAATGCCGATCGAGTTGGAGCGGGGGCAACAGGTGATCGTGCACCGGCAGAAACCGCGCGAGATCGTCCTCTTCGCCCGTAATGCCGATGCGTCGTGCCACCTCGTCATAATGCGGAGCCAGATCGTTGTAGGGAAACGGAAAGTCCTGGATCTCGGCAGCGGTCAGAGGATAACACCCGCCCGTCCACGCTTCGGCCAGACCACCTCGGGCGAACGAAAACAGCGGCGCGAAGCCTGTGCCCGTGTGACTGAATCCGGCCGGCGGATCAAACACATAGTCTTTGCTGGGGGGAATGCCGTAGTACTCGTCATCCACGCCAGGCAGGAGCGCGGCTTCGTTCCCCGGACCCAGGAAATAGGCCGCCGGGTCTTCAAGCCGGTGCTTGAGTTGGTCGAGGCTGGCGTCGGGCAGCACTGCGGCGCGTCCCTGCCTCCCCACGTCCAGCATCCGCACCGTGCCGCCCTTGCGCAACACCGTCAGGGCGAAGTGAATGCCGCTCGCCCCGGACCCCACCACCGTCACGGTGGGAATCATGGCGCGCCCTTTCCCGCCAGGGCCAGGACGATGCGCGTTGGGGT
Organism: Vicinamibacterales bacterium; assembly: GCA_046594875.1. Taxonomy (GTDB): domain Bacteria; phylum Acidobacteriota; class Vicinamibacteria; order Vicinamibacterales; family SCN-69-37; genus SYFT01. The sequence continues at coordinate 4,819 of JBKJQX010000044.1, read as the reverse complement.
GAAGATCAGGGTTCCCACCAGCAGGCTCACGAGCGCCGCTGCGGTCCGCACGCCAAGGCGGATGAAGAGCATCGGCAGGGAACCACCAACCGCTTGATCGATCGCCTGGCTGAAGGGCGGACGTGTTTCGAGAATCGCCAGCAGGAGCACCAGCCGCTTCCGCAACGCTCCGGCCCGCAGAAAAAGACTGGCGTACGCGTCCGCAATTTTCGTGCACAGGGGATGGATCCGCGCGAATGAAAGCAGCGCTTCGTCGAAACGGCCGCGTGCAGACAGCACCGGCATTCCGGCAAGCGCGGCACGGTACGTCGCCGTGACGTACTCGTCCGGATCACGGCCCAGCAGATGTTGCGTGAAGACGCGGCATTCCGCGGCACGGTCGGTATCTGACACGCTCGGCACCATCTGTGCGATGCCGATCAGGCTGGGACCCAGCCGTTCCTGAAGCGCGTGGTTTGCGGCCACGCCGTCAAATCGAAAAGACGAGAGTTGCCCGGCGCTGATGGGCAAGAGACTGCCAAGTCCAATGGCTTCAGCCATCCGCAACGGGATCCGCAGCGCCGCGAGCGGCACGTGGACCACACGTCCGGACCTTCCGGTGCGCGCGACGCGGATGTGCTGCAGCAGGCCTTCCATCGTGAATGTGTCAGGGCCACCAATTTCGACGGTGGCATCCGTGAACAGATCCTGCCGGACGATTTCTGTGACGAGCCTGGCGACGTCGGTGACATGGATGGGCTGCACCCGGACGCGGCCGGCGCCGGGCATCACGATGAACGGGAGGAGCGCGAGTTTCTCGAGGCCGGCCAGCACGGCCGCGCCCGGGCCCAGGATGACCGTCGGTCGCAGGATGGCAAAGCGCAGGCCCGAGCCCGCCACGGCCTCCTCGGCGAGGCACTTGGCCAGGGCGTAGTGATAGCCGGTCTTGTCGGGGAACGTCGTGGCGATCGAGCTGACGAAGAGCACGTTGGGGACACCGGCCTTGCGGCATGCCTCGAGCAGCACGGAGGTGCCCTGCGCGTTCACGCGCAGATGGTCGTCGGCCGAGGCGCGCCCGGTGGCGGCGGCCAGGTGGATGACCACCTCGCACGAGCGAAGCGCGTCTGCGTAGGTCGCCGGGTCGAGCAGGTCGCCTTGAATGACGGTGATGCCGTTGCCCGACGACCGCGGTAGTTCCCGGCGTGCGAGCGCGATCACGGGCCGGCCCAACGGTCGCAGCGCCGGCAGCAACGTCCTGCCGACGAATCCGCTTCCGCCGGTGACGAATATCGCGTCCCGCATGGTCACGCGTCCGAAGCGTCGGGCCCGGACGTCAGGTCCTCCTCAACGATATACATCGGCCGCGGCTTGACCTCGTTGAACACCCGGCCGAGGTATTCGCCGAGAATGCCCAGGCAGATCAGCTGCACGCTGCCCATGAAGAGCATCGCCACCATGATCGTGGCCCAGCCATCCACGGTGTAGCCCATCAACTTTTGCACAAATACGCTCAGAAGGTAGAGCACCGCGAGCACCGCGGCCGCGTAGCCGGTCCAGGTCGCGAGCTTCAGCGGCATGGTGGAGAATGACGTGATGCCGTCGAACGCGAACGTGAGCATCTTGCGGAACGGGTATTTTGTCTCGCCCGCAAACCGGCGGTCGCGTTTGTACGTGATGCTGGTTTGCGGGAATCCCACCCAACTGACGAGTCCGCGCACGAAGCGATCCTTTTCCCGCAGCTGCTTCAACTGGAAAACCACACGCCGGCTCATCAGCCGGAAGTCGCCCACATTGGCGGGGATGTGGATGTTGGTGAGCCGGCCCAACAGCCGGTAGAACATCGTGGCCGTCGCCAGTTTGATTGGGGTTTCACCGGCGCGGTCGGACCGCACGCCATACACGACGTCGAAGCCCTCCCGCCACTTGGCAATCATGTCAGCCACCACTTCAGGCGGGTCCTGGAGATCGGCATCGATGATCACGGCGCAGTCGCCTTTGGCGTAGTCGATGCCGGCACTGATAGCGATCTGATGCCCGAAGTTCCGTGAGAGTTTCAACACGCGGATCCGCGAATTCTGTTTCGCGAACTGCGCGAGCCGCTGGTACGACCCGTCCACACTGCCGTCATCGATAAACACAATCTCGTAGGCCATGCCCTCGAGCGCGCCGAGCGCCTGGGTGGCCCGTTCATGAAACGCGTCGATCGTCTCAATTTCGTTGAAGACCGGAACGATCAGCGACACCAGTGGTGCGCGTGCCGGTTGACTACTGGGCGCCATGCGTCATCTCCAGTCGGTTGCCGTACCGCCAGATGCCTGCGGCCACGGCCAGGGTCAGGACCAGCAGCAGCGTCGGCAGCCACCAGGTGCCCAGCCACGGGCTGTCAGGCCTGGATGTCAGGGTCAGCACCCGGTACCAGGGGAGCTGCGGCCCTTCGGAAAAGAGCAGTTGCCACGATTTCATCACCGGCTCGCGATAGGCGGCGATGACCCACGCATGCATCACGGCGACGGCGGTGATGGCGGCCTTGAGGCGCCAGCCGATCCGGATCCAGTGGTCCGCGAGCGCAAGCATCAACAACGGCACCAGGGGTAGCAGATAGCGGAATCCGCTGTTGAACTGCAGCCGCGAGTACTGATTGGCGGAGGCGAACAGCAGCAGGGCGACCCAGGAGGCCCAGACGAACCATCGCTCTCGCGTCGGCAGCACCAGCGACGCTGGCGCGTAGCGCCAGACGGGCACCGCCGAGAGCAGCAGAATCGGTCCCCAGGAATACATGCCGAAGGATGGATCGAACAGGCTCTTGAAGAACAGGTCTGGGGCCGGCAGGGTAAATCCCCTCATGCCGACGGCGACGTATTCGTTCTGGTTCGGCATCCAGTGCTGTCCCGGCCAGAAGGGGTGGCCGTACATCGCCCACTGGCTGAACAGCAGGAACGCGATCGGTGGCAGGCTCCCCACGACCATGACCAGCGACTCACGGAACGACTGCCACCACGACGCGGACGTGAGCCTGGGAATGAACAAGTAGGCGTACAGCAGCGGCATGATGATGACGCCGATATAGTCGGTGGCCAGGGTCACGCCTGCGAAGAAGCCCGCCAGCGCCCGTCGTCGCTGCGAGACCGGTCCCGGCTCACTCGCGGGAAGCCACAGCAGGACAAATGAGGCGAACATCGCGTACATGACGAACATGTTGTGTCCAAGCACCGTGGCCCGGTAGAACAGCGGCGTGCCGAACCCGAGCAGGAATGTGAGCCACGTGGCCTGTGAGGGATCAACCCCGCGCTGCCTGAGCACCCGGTAGAAGAACACGAGGAACAGCGCCGTGAGCGGCGCCATGAACAGGGCGGTCGTGATGAACGTGGCCGCGCCGAACCTCAGGTCCAGTCCGCGCGTCTTGACGAGGCGGAAGAAGTTCACACTATTGCGCCGCGTCGTCCGGTACTCCGCATCCGGCACGCCCTGCTCGACCAGTTTCGCCTTGCTGTAGTTCTCAATGGCGTCAAGGACGGGATCGAGCAGGAACAGGGGCACCGCCGCCAGGGCCGATACGAACACCTGGTTGCCGATGACCGAGTGCCCATCGCGATGCACAAAAATATCGGGATGGAATCCCTGATACTCGTCCACGCGAAACGTGCCGTGCTCGGCGATGCTGAACGCCGGATAGTGTTCTCTCACGACGTTCGTCGCAAAGTGCACGGAGTACACGAGCCAGGCAATCAGGAAGATGCGCCAAGGCCGCGACGCAAGGAATGCCGGAGAGGCCACGGCGCCTATGATAACCGCGAGCCTCTTGTTCCCCAACGGCCAGGCCACTACACTTTGCAGCGAAGTTGAAGATGAAGGACGTGACCACCGAAGACGGCATCGCGCTCTGGTCCACCAGCGGGGCCACCGATAATGAGCCGGTGCCGTGGGGGTGGCTCGCGCTGTTGACCGCGCTGGCGGTGTTCCTGCGGGCAATCGGGCTGAACGGCGGCCTGTGGTACGACGAGATCCTGACGATGATCGAGGGCGTGCGCGACCCGCTCTTCCAGATCGTCACGGTCTTCCCAGGCAATAACCAGCACACACTGTTCTCTGTACTCGCGCACATTTCCATGGAGGCGTTTGGAGAACACCCGTGGAGCCTGAGGCTGCCGGCCCTGCTGTTCGGCGCCGCGACGGTGCCGGTGCTCTACCTGTTTGCACGCCAATTTGCGAACCGCCGCGAAGCCCTGCTCGGGTGCCTCCTGCTCACAACCGCGTATCACCATGTCTGGTTCTCGCAGAATGCGCGCGGCTACTCGGCCCTGGCGTTCCTGACGCTGCTGAGCAGTTGGCTCCTGCTGCGTGTCCTGCGACACGGCAAAACTTCCGATGCGGTGTGGTACGGCGTCGCCGCGGCCCTCGGCGTCTACGCGCACCTTACGATGGTGTTCCTCGTGGTGAGCCACGCGATCCTCTGTGCCGGTGCGGCGGGCCTTGCCGGCCGCCAGGCCTCGATGTGGCGCAGGTGGCGCGTGGTCACGACTGCGATCGTCTCGGCCGGGGTGTTCACGCTTCTGCTGTACTCGCCGGTCATGCTGGACGTGAAACAGTTCTTTGTCGATCGCCCCGCCCAGGGCGTCGCGGCCACGCCTACCTGGGCTGCGCGCGAATTAATTCGGGGGTTGCAGATTGGGCTCGGGGCTGGTCTGGGTGCGCTCGCGGCAGCCGTGCTGTTCGCCGCAGGACTGTGGAGTTACCTCAGGCAAAGCCTGTTTGTGGTGGGCCTCTTCGTGCTGCCCGGGGTCGTCACCGTCGGAGCGGCTGTCGCGCTCGGACGGCCGCTCTATCCCCGATTCGTCTTCTT
>JBKJQX010000145.1:0-75797 GCA_046594875.1 Vicinamibacterales bacterium | reverse complement strand
TTACTCACCCGTTTGCCACTCTACTCATGGATTGCTCCACTTTCGCGTTCGACTTGCATGTGTTAGGCACGCCGCCAGCGTTGATTCTGAGCCAGGATCAAACTCTCAAGTTAAATTCGCTGTCCTTCCCTTCCCTTGCGGTTCGGGTCGGTGCAACTGTCTAACCCAAGTCAGCCTGTTTAAATTGGCTCTCTCGGATCTTGCTTATGTCAAGTAAGGTGGTTCACTTCGATTCGCCGCTCGACCTCGCTTGCGCTCGGTCAACCGGCTTCCCTCAGTGCCACCCGCTGATACTTGACGGGTTGTGTGCTTGCACGTTCTATCTAGTTTTCAAAGAACCGAGTCTTACTTGCGACCCCCTTGCGCGTTGGTTTGCGTTTAGGGGAACCTTCCTACTTTATGACCCTGACCGCCCTCTGTCAATCGAAAAGTTCGAAGTTCCTGAACTTTTCTGTGGGCTTCGTTGCCCACTCCAACAGCGACGCTCCGCCCATTCGCACTTCCCGAAACGCTCATTCGAGCGACCCCCGGACTGGTGGGCGCGGCACCTTCTTCAAGGCCGCCGGTCATGCCCGGGACTAACGAGTGTCGCGTACGGCCATAGCCTCTGTCAACAGGGGGTTGTTCTCGGCCTTTAGATTCAGGCCGAGCTACGAACGAATCACCAAGCGTACCGCTTTGCGGCCCACTTCCAGCAGCAATTCAGGCCGGCCCACGTCAATGCGCATCGTCACGGCGGTCACTTTTTCGCGGTCCAGTTTCACGCCGCCCTGCTGGATCTTGCGCGTCGCATCGCTGTTTGAGGAAGCGAGGCCGGCATCCACCATCACACGCGACAACGCGATCGATCCACCGACGGGCACCGCCACATCCACTTGCGGCAACGACGCCGCATCGAGCTCGCCACGCGTGAACCGCGCTTCAAACGCCTCCTGCGCCGCGGCCGCAGCCGCTGCACCGTGGAAGTCACTCACGATGCGCTTTGCCAGTGCCATCTTCGCGGCCTTCGGGTGCAACGCACCGTCACTCACCTGTCGGCGCGTCGCGTCCACACTCGCTTCCGAGTCGTCTGTCAGCAGCAGGTAGTACCGCCACATCAATGCGTCGCTGACCGACAGCACCTTGCCGAACATCTCGTCGGCGGCGTCCGTCACGCCGATGTAGTTGCCCAGGCTCTTCGACATCTTTTCCACGCCGTCGAGCCCCTCGAGCAGCGGCGTGGTCATCACCACCTGCGCCTCGAGCCCGTAACCGGGCATGATGTCGCGACCCACATTCAAATTGAACAGCTGATCCGTACCACCCAGTTCGACATCCGCCTTCAGAAACACCGAGTCGTACGCCTGCGCAAGCGGATACAGGAACTCGTGCACGGCGATGGGCTTTCCCGCGTCGAACCGCTGGCGGAAATCCCGCCGCTCCAGCATCTGCGCCACGTTGTACCGTGCGGCCAGTTTCACCATCCCGTCGGCGCCCAACGCGCCAAGCCAGCGCGAGTTGAAGTCCACCACGGTCCTGCTCTCATCGAGCACCTGGAAGACCTGTGCCTTGTACGTCTCGGCGTTGGCGGCAATCTCGTCTTTCGTCAGTGGGGGGCGCGTCTTCGATCGCCCCGTGGGATCGCCAATGAGTCCGGTGAAATCGCCGATCACGAAGATGACGCGATGCCCGAGATCCTGGAAGTGCTTCATCTTGCGCAGCAGCACCGTGTGGCCCAGATGCAGATCGGGCGCGGTGGGATCAAACCCAACCTTGACCGTCAGCGGATGGCCGCGCTCGAGCTTCGCTTTGAGCTCGCCGGCGCGCACCACGTCCACGCACCCCTTGGTCAGGTAGGCCAGTTGTTCATCGAGGGTCATCGCATTGGTCACGTTTCACTCACTGGATTTGTTACAACACGGCGTCCATCCACGCGCCATCCCCCGGCGATGATGCGCTGAATCGCCTCCGGGTACACGCGATGTTCCTCGACGAGGATACGCGTCGACAGTGTTTCATACGTGTCATCGTCGCGCACCGGCACGGCGGCTTGCATGATGATGGGCCCGGCATCGAGTTCGGGTGTGACGAAGTGCACCGTCACACCGGACACTTTCACGCCGTGCGTCAGCGCCTGGGCCTGAGCGGCCGCGCCGGGAAATGACGGCAGAAGCGACGGGTGCACGTTCAAGACCGCCTGTGGGAAGGCCTCGCAGAAGGCCGGCCCCAGCATCCGCATGAAGCCCGCGAGGCAGACCAGCCGCACGCCACGCCCCTTCAGTGCCTGCACCAGCGCCTCGTCGTACGCCTCGCGGGACCGATAATCCTGGTGCGGCAGCACCAGGGTCTCGATGCCCTGCTCCCTGGCCCACTCCAGGCCAGCCGCGTCCGCGCGATTCGACACCACAAGACGGATGACCGCTCGCAGCCGGCCTTCGGCCACCGCCTCGCCAATCGCTCGTAGATTGGACCCACGGCCGGAGATGAGTACACCTAGGGGGACGGGTGTGTTTTCCACAGAATTCGCCATTTCGGGGACAGGTCTCCAGACCGGCATCTCCTTTGCTAACAGAGGGAGGCCATTTCATGCCACGACGCAACAGATCGAGCCAACGCACCAGCTACTTTCACGTCATTAACCGCAGCGCAAGACGCCTGGTGCTCTTCGCTCAACCGGCCGATTATCGCGCTTTTCTCTCGATTCTCAGCCAGGCCCTGGATCATCACCCGGTGCGGCTGATCGCCTATTCCCTGATGCCGAACCACTGGCATCTGGTGATGGGCCCAACTGACACAACGGCCCTCTCCAGATGCCTCCACTGGGTCACCGCTACCCACGCCGTCCGGTACCACCGACATCGCAATTCCACTGGCGAGGGGCCGGTGTACCAGGGTCGCTTCACCTCAATGGAGATACCCGCAGTGGGCGACCTTGTGCGCGTGTGCCGGTACGTGGAGCGGAATGCGCTGCAGGCCCGACTGGTGCGGCGGGCTCAGGACTGGCCCTGGGCCAGCCTATCGGAGCGTCTCCACCCCGCGCACGAACTCCCACTGGTCAACACGCCATTCCTTTCGTCGCGCGCCTGGGCCGACTACGTGAACACCAGCCGCCCCGGAGACGATGCGGGGCACCAGTTGCTCACGCGGATCGAGCCGCTAGACGACTTCGCCGAGGCGCCAGGCCGCCTCGCCTGAGGCGGCCAACGCGGCCAGGAGCGAGGTCTCGTGTGCGGGCGCACAGACCAGCACCATGCCCACGCCCATGTTGAACGCGCGGAACATCTCGTCGTCGGACACGCGGCCTCCGCGCTGGAGCCAGGTGAACAGCGGGGGTACGGTCCAGCTGTCGCGGTCGAGCCGGGGCGCGCGCCCTTGCGGCATCACGCGCGGCAGGTTTTCGGTGAGACCACCGCCTGTAATATGCGCCATCCCCTTGATCCAGCCCTGGTCGAGCACCGGGCCAATGACCGGCAGATAGGTGCGGTGCGGCTGCAGCAACGCCTGCCCCACAGTCATCCCGAGTTCGGCAACCGGGGCATCGACGGTCAGGCCCAACGCATCAAACACGATGCGCCGCGCGAGTGAATACCCGTTTGTGTGCAGGCCCGAGGACGGCAGACCGATCAGTACATCACCAGCCTGAATATTGCGGCCGTCGATCACTTTCGGCCGCGAGACGACGCCGACGATGAATCCCGCGACGTCGTATTCGCCGTCGGAATAAAATCCCGGCATCTCCGCCGTTTCGCCGCCAAGCAATGCGCAGCCATTCGCGACGCACGCCTGCGCCACGCCGGCGACGATCTGTTCTGCCACATCCGGCGACAGTCTGCCGGTCGCCAGGTAGTCGAGAAAAAACAACGGCCGAGCGCCTTGTACGAGAATGTCGTTGACGCAGTGGTTCACGAGGTCCACGCCAATCGAGTTGTGGACACCTGTCAGGAACGCCACTTTCAACTTGGTGCCGACGCCGTCGGCCGATGCCACCAGCACCGGTTCGGGCACTGACCCGTCGAGCGCGAACAACCCGCCGAACGACCCGACGCCCGAGAGCACACCGGGCGTGTAGGTCTTGCGGGCCATCTGTTTGATGCGGCGCACCACTTCATTCCCCGCATCGATATCCACGCCGGACTGCCGATAGTCCACCAAGCTAAAACTCCAGTTTGTCGATCAGGGCCTGCGCGACGCGCCGGGTCACTGAACCTTCAGCCGCCGACCAATACACACGGCGAATCTCGACAAAGAACCGTTCTTCCTCGAAGTCCTCCGACAACATGTCGAAGGCGTCGAGCATGAGGTCCGTCGCCAGCCCCAGCGTCTTTCGCGTTTCGAGCACAGTGAGCAACAAGCCGGCGTTGCGCAGTGCGACATGTCCCACGGCCAATGCCACTGCGGCCCGCACGGGGTCTTTGGAGGGCTCACCCACATCGAGCAGGACGGTCAGGGCCTGGCGATCCCCACGTGCGGCGAGTGCGCTCAGCGCAAACGCGGCGGCGCGGAGCAGCGTCTGGCGCTGGGGGTCGCTGGCGGCAAACAGGAGGGTCTTGGCGAGATAATCCACATGCGCCGCGCACTCGCCCGAGATGAGGCACGACGAGGCCGCGACAGAGGGCTGCAGTTCCCGGCCGACTCTCTTCTGCAAGGTGGCCAACACCGGCAGCGAGGCCTTGTCGCCGATCTTGCCGAGCGAAAGAATCGCATCATCCTGCAGCGGTCCGTCGAGAAGTGCGACGCTCTCAATTGCCGCTCGCGCCCAGGTGGCGCGGTAGTCTCCCAGTCCTTCGATGACCGATCCGCGGAAATAGTCTTCGCCCCGCAGAATCAGCGGCTCAAGGGCCTTGCGCACCGCCGGGTCGGCGTGCGACGCCGCCAGCGCCCGGGTCAGGCCTGGGCGCACGAACTCGGACTGCTCACGGTCCAACGCCCCAATCAGCGCCTGTAGCATCTCCGGATCGGGATGATGCTGGAACCAGCCGTAGGTGACGGCGCGGATGCGATCGTTCGAGTCGCCAATCAACATGCGCATCGTGCTTGTGGCAGACGTCTGGCCGAATCCCGCCAACAGTACCAGCGCACGGTATCGAACGTAGCCATCGGTGTGCAGTCGCGCCGCAGCGGCGAGGGCGGGCACGGCCTCGGCCGCCGGCGCTCGTCTGACCACGCGGGCCGCCTCGGTTCGCGTCGGGAAATCGAACGACACCAACTGATCGATCGCGGCCTTGAGGGACATCGGCTGTGCAGGGGCCTGCTGGGCAGGCACAACCACTCCCAGGAGACCGACGACCAGAATTGCGAGGGACAAGGATGATCGCAGGGTCATTTAACCAGCTTCAGCGCCAATTGGAGATAGGCGGCTTCGTTGCGGGGAAATGCTACCGGGTACTCGCCCGTGTAGCACGACGTGCAGTAGGACGACCGGTCGGGCCCGACGGCGGCCAGAAGGCCGTCGAGCGACAGATAGCCGAGGCTGTCGGCTTCGATGTACTTGCGCACTTCCTCAAGCGAATGCGTGGCCGCGATCAGCTCGGCTCGCTGGGGTGTGTCCACGCCGTAGAAACACGGCGAGACCGTTGGCGGGCAGCTGATGCGCACGTGCACTTCGGTGGCGCCGGCGGCGCGGACCATCTTCACAATCTTCCGGCTGGTGGTGCCTCGCACAATCGAGTCATCCACGAGCACCACGCGCTTGCCGGCCAGGATGCTCTTGACGGGATTGAGTTTCACTCGCACACCGAAGTGCCGGATGGACTGCTGCGGTTCGATGAACGTGCGGCCCACATAGTGGTTCCGGATCAGCCCCATCTGCAACGGCAGAGCCGCGGCAAACGCGTACCCCGTGGCCGCACACACGCCGGAGTCGGGAACGGGCACAACCACGTCGGCGTCGGCCGGTTGTTCTTTCGCGAGTTGGCGACCGAACGCCGTCCTCACCTCATTGACACTCTGGCCAAACACATACGAATCCGGCCGCGCGAAGTACACATGCTCAAACACGCAATGTGCGCGCTGCGCCCTGGCAAACGGCTTGATCGACTTCACGCCGGCCGCGCTGATGATCAGTACTTCACCCGGCTCGACATCACGTACCCATGTGGCATCGATGAGGTCGAGCGCGCAGGTTTCGGAACACACAATGTACGCGTCGCCCAGACGACCGATCGTCAACGGCCGGAACCCATGGGGATCGCGCGCTGCGATCAGGCGATCCTTCGTCAACAGCACGAGTGAAAAGGCGCCTTGCGCCTGCTGGATGGCTTCCACAAGCGCCTCGTCGGGCGTCGCCGCTTTGGACCGGGCATACAAGTGGAGCAGCACTTCAGTGTCGCTCGAGGTCTGGAAAATTGAACCCTGCTGCACCAGCGCGGTCCGCAGTTCCTCGGCGTTGACCAGGTTGCCGTTGTGCCCCACGGCAATCTCGCCATGCGCGCAATCGATCTGGATGGGCTGCGCGTTCCGGAGTCCGCTTTCACCGGCGGTCGAGTACCGCACGTGGCCAATCGCGCTCGTGCCCACGAGGTGTTTGAGGGTGTCTTCGTTGAACGCATCGGCGACGTATCCCATCGCCTTGTGCTGTCTCAGCCGCTTCCCGTCCGACGTGCTGATTCCCACACTTTCCTGGCCCCGGTGCTGCAAGGCGTAGAGGCCAAGGTAGGTGAGGTTGGCCGCCTCCGCGTGCCCGAAGATGCCGAAGATGCCGCACTCCTCACGGAACTTGTCGGTCACGGAGCCTCCCTGGTGGGTTGATCGCCGGCTGGGCCGAACACTCTGGCGAAGATGGCGCCCACGTTCCGAAGTTGCGCGTCCAGATCAAACGCCTCTTTCACGATCTCTGCAGACAGCACCCGGGTGATATCCGCGTCGGCCAGAAGCAACTCCTGGAAGTCCACGCCCTCTTGAAAACTCTTCATCGCGTTGCGCTGCACCCAGAGGTAGGCGTCTTCGCGCGAGACGCCGCGCCGCGCGAGTTCCAGCAGCACGCTGCCTGAATACACCACGCCGCGCGACCGACCGAGATTCTCGAGCATACGCGCCGGATACACGACCATGCCGGCGACGATGCGCGTAAAACGCCGCAGCATGTGATCGAGGGCGATGAAACTGTCGGGCAGGATCACGCGTTCGACCGACGAGTGCGAAATGTCGCGCTCGTGCCATAGCGCAACATTCTCGAGGGCCGCCATCGCATTGGCGCGAATCAGCCGGGCAAGGCCAGTCACCTGTTCACAACCGATGGGATTGCGCTTGTGCGGCATCGCCGACGAACCCTTCTGCCCTTTGGCAAACGGTTCTTCCACTTCGCCAATCTCGGTCTTCTGCAGGCCCCTAATCTCCAGCGCGAATTTCTCAAGGGACGCAGCCAGAATGGCCAGCGCCGACATCAACTCGGCATGGCGATCGCGCGACACGACCTGCGATGACACCGGGTCAGCTGAGAGGCCCAGGCGCGCACACACAGCCGCTTCGATGGCCGGATCGAGGTGTGCAAAAGAGCCAACCGCGCCTGACAACTTGCCCACTGCCACCGCGTCGCGCGCCCGCACCAAGCGTTCGCGACCACGTTGCACTTCGGCGTACCACAGCGCCAGCTTGACGCCGAACGTCATCAACTCCGCGTGCACACCGTGCGTGCGCCCAATCATCGGGGTGCGCTGGTGTTCCATCGCACGGGTGCGGATGGCTGCCGCCAGCGCATCGACCCGCGTGAGCAACAGATCACACGCCTGGCGCATCTGCAGGGCCAAAGCCGTGTCGAGCACATCCGACGACGTGAGCCCGAAGTGCAACCACCTGGCGGACGGCCCCACTTTTTCGGCCACGGCCGTCGTGAAGGCAATCACATCGTGCTGGGTGACCAGCTCGATTTCGTCGATGCGCGCGATATCGAATGATGCCCGCTCGCGAAGCGTGCGCGCATCCTCGACGGGCACCACACCCGCGTCGGCCAGCGCGTCGGTCGCGGCCAGTTCCACCTCGAGCCACGCGTCGTAGCGGCGTTGCTCACTCCAGATGGCGCCCATTTCCGGGTGGGTGTACCGGGCAATCATGCGTTCGGTGCTCCTTGCGTCAGGCGCAGGCGGTCGGCCGACAATCGATCGCCGCGATCGGGTCCCACCACACTGGCCACCATGCCGTCATCACGAAACAGATCCTGCGCCACCCGCAGCACATCGTCCGCACTGACTGCCTCGATGTTCGCCAGCATTTCATCGAATGAAATGTGACGGCCGAAGACCATCTCCTGCCGGGCCAGGTGCGACATCCGGCTGGAGGTGTTCTCCAGACTCAACATGACACTGCCCTTGAGGTGATCCTTGGCGCGCCGCAGTTCCTCGGCCGGCACGGCCTCGGATCGCAGGCCGCGCAATTCGTCGAGCGCGAGCGACACGACCTCGTCCACCTTGTCCGCGGCGCATCCGGCATATACGCTGATCATGCCCGCGTCGGTGTAGGACGACAGATTGCTGAACACCGAATACGCCAGTCCCCGCTCTTCGCGGATGTGCTGGAACAGCCGGGAGCTCATCGAGCCGCCCAGGATCGTATTGAGCACAAACACCGCGTGCCGGTCCGCATGGCCCTCGCCATATGCCGTGGTGCCCAGGCACACGTGACTTTGTTCAATGTCCTTGACGCGTTGCTCCACGCCCGGCGTCATCGACGGGACCGTCACCGCGTCGTCAGACGCCACTGACGACAACGACCCGAAGACCCGTGCGATGTCATCGCGAAGGCGATCGTGATCGAGATGGCCCGCGGCTGCCACCACCAGGTTTGGCGCCACGTAGGTGCGGCGGAAGTAATTGCGTAACTGCGCCGAGGAGAAACTCGAGACCGTCTCGGGTGTGCCGAGAATGGGGCGACCGAGGGGATGGCGTGTCCAGAACTTCTGCACGAACATTTCGTGCACAAGGTCATCGGGCGCGTCCTCGACCATCTTGATCTCTTCGAGGATCACGCCCTGCTCGCGCACCACGTCGTCTGGCGCCAGTGCCGGATTCAGGAGCATGTCGCTGAGCAGGTCCAGCGCAATCGGCACGTGCTCGTCGAGCACCTTGATGTAGTAGCCGGCGTATTCCTTCGACGTGAACGCATCCACCTGGCCGCCGACCGAGTCGATCGCTTGCGCCAGGTCGCGCGCCGATCGCCGTTCGGTCCCCTTGAACAACATGTGCTCCACGAAGTGCGCGATGCCACTCTCGGCATCCGACTCATGGCGCGAGCCGCGGGTCAGCCACACGCCGATGGCCACCGACCGCACGTGCGGCAGGGTTTCAGTGACAAGCCGCAGGCCGGACGGGAACGTTTCGCTCTTCACCATCGTACACGGCCCGAACCCTGTAAGTTGTTCAGTAACGGGAGTTTACACGCTAGGATCAAGTCCAGAATGATACCATGGCCTTTACCGTGGAACAAGGCTCTCTCGCATTACCATCGTTGGATTTTTCTGCGCTCGAACGCCCGGAACTGGAACGGGCCGCCATCAGCCTTGGCCTGCCCGGATTTCGCGGCCGGCAGATCTTTCAGTGGATTCATCAGCGGGGGGTGTCCGACTTCTCTGCGATGACCAATCTGCCCCAGGAATTGCGCGCGGCGCTCGCCGCCCGCGGCGCAATTGCCGAGCCGGCCCTGGCGGCAAAGCAGGTCTCATCCGACGGCACCACCAAGTTCCTGCTGCAACTTGGCGACGGCCGGCAAATCGAGGCGGTCTACATTCCGGATACGCCGGCGCAGACCTTCTGCATCTCGACCCAGGTCGGGTGCGCGATGGCGTGCGGCTTCTGCCTCACGGGCAAAATGGGATTGCTGCGCAACCTGACGGCCGGAGAAATTGCCGGCCAGGTACGGGTGCTCGCGAGAGAAACGGGCCTTGCCGCCGCGGCGTTCAACATCGTCCTCATGGGCATGGGCGAACCGCTGCACAACTACGATGCCACGATGAAGGCGCTGAGGATCCTGACCGACGAGCAGGGCTTGGCCGTACCGCCGCGGCGCATCACACTTTCCACCGTTGGCGTGCTGCCCGGCCTGCAGCGCATGGCCGAAGAACCGATCATGCCCAACCTGGCGATTTCCCTGCACGCCACCACCGACGAGCAGCGCGACGTGCTCGCGCCCATCAACCGCAAGTACAAGCTCCAGGAGTTGATGGATGCCTGCCGCGCGTTTCCGCTGCGGCGGCGCGGACGCATCACGTTTGAATACGTGCTGCTCGACCAGGTCAACGACACGCCTGACGACGCGCGGCGGCTGGTGAAACTGCTCGAAGGCATTCAGGCGAAGGTGAACCTGCTGCCGCTCAATGAGGCCGCGGGCATCCCCTATCGGCGGCCGTCCGACGAGCGGGTGAACGCGTTTGCGGCCATCCTCGCCGATCGCGGGGTCACGGTGTCGGTGCGCAAGAGTCGCGGGCGCGACATTCGCGCGGCGTGCGGTCAGTTATTGGTGGAGGCGACACGGAAAACGACCTCTGAGGTCTGACCTCAGAGATCCTACTTGCGCTGCGCGAGCCGCGCGGCGGCGGCCTCGACCTTGGCTTCGAGTCCGACCTTGTAAGCCACCACGCGCTCGGCAAGCGCGGGGTCGCCCAGCGCGATCATCTGCGCCGCGAGGACACCGGCGTTGGTCGCGCCGGGCTTGCCGATCGCCACGGTGGCCACTGGCACTCCCGGCGGCATCTGCACGGTGGACAAGAGCGCGTCCATGCCTTTGAGCGCGGATGAATCGATCGGCACGCCGATCACCGGACGAGGCGTGTGCGCCGCCACCACGCCGGCCAGGTGCGCGGCCGCCCCTGCCCCAACGATAAAGACCTTCACGCCGCGTGTGTGCGCATCGTCGATCAGGCGCAGGACGCGCGCGGGCGACCGGTGCGCGGAGGCGACGGTCATCTCCCACACCAGTCCAAACTCGGTCAACGCAGCACCCGCCGCGGACATCACGTCGGCGTCGGAATCGGAACCCATCAAGATCAAAACATCCATGGTGAATCGGTAATCTGCAATCTGAAATCGGTAATCGGGTTTGGTTAACGACAATCTGACATCGGCAATCGAATCGGGCAATCGGCTACTTGAACGCTGCCCCGATATCGGTGCGGTACTGCATGCCGTCAAAGTGTATCGCGGCGGCGGCGGTGTAGGCGCGTTTCCGTGCTTCGGCGTGGGTGGCTCCGCGGGCCACGACCGTGAGCACACGGCCACCGGCGGTCACGACGCTTTCACCCACGGTGGCGGTGCCGGCATGAAACACGGTGACGCCTTCGGCGGGCTGAGCGGCCAGTCCGTCAATGGTGACGCCGGTGGAAATGGGACCGGGATAACCGGCCGACGCCAGCACGACACCCACGGCCGCCCCTTCGGACAATCGCGGGGCTTGCGACCCGAGCCGGCCCTCGGCAGCGGCGAGGAGCGTGGCGGCGAAACTCCCCTCAATCAGCGGGAGCACCACCTGAGCCTCGGGGTCGCCAAACCGGACGTTGAATTCGATGACCTTGGGCCCGTCGGGCGTCAGCATCAGGCTCACGTATAAGAAGCCCCGATAGCCGCCTTCGGCCTGAAACCCATCAATCACGGGTTGCACGATGGTGCGCATGACCGTGGACTCGAGCGCCGGGGTCATGAGTGGGCTGGGCGCAAACGCCCCCATGCCGCCGGTATTGGGCCCGCGATCGCCATCAAAAACGCGTTTATGATCCTGCGCGGTGCCGAGGGCGACGGCTCGGCGGCCATCGCAGAGGGCAAAAAACGAGACCTCGGGGCCGGTCAGGCACTCCTCGATCACCAGAGTGCTGCCCGCCTGACCAAACGCCCGATCGACCATGGCCGTCCGGACAGCTGCTTCGGCCTCCGCCCTATCAACGGCCACCACCACTCCCTTGCCGCCGGCAAGGCCGTCGGCCTTGACGACCACGGGGAAGCCAAATCGGTCCCCTGCGACTGCGGCGAGCGCGGCGTCGGCCGTGTCGCACGCGATGAACCGCGCGGTGGGAATGCCGGCACGTGTCATGAAGTGCTTTGAAAACACCTTGGAGGTTTCCAGCCCGGCGGCGTGTTTGGGAGGACCCACAATGGCGAGCCCGGCGGCCCGAAACCGGTCCGCAATGCCCTTGTCCAGTGCGGCTTCCGGGCCAACCACCGTCAGCGAGACCTGCTCCCTGATGGCGAGCGCGAGCAGGCCCTCCACGTCGGTGGCCTCCAGGGGGAAACACTGAGCTACGGCGGCAATTCCGGGGTTCCCAGGGGCGCAAAGGACCCCGGTGACCTCCGGGTCCTGCGTCAGCCGCCAGGCCAGGGCATGCTCCCGGCCGCCTCCACCCACCACAAGGACGTTCATGCAGGGATTCTAGCGCCCTCGTTGCGTGATAGGCTGTCTTGTTGTCCTTCGGGGCACAATTCACCAGGGAAGGGGGTGTGCATCCATGGCAGAAGTTCGAATCCAGGAAGGCGAGTCCATTGAGAGCGCGTTGCGCCGTTTCAAGCGCAAGGTGCAGCAGGAAGACATCATCAAGGACATCAAGAAACACTCCTTCTACTTGAAGCCGGGCGACAAGAAGCGGGTCAAGTCGGCGCTGGCGCGGAAGCGGTCGCGCAAGAAGCTGCGCCGCGACGTCGAGTAGGTTCTGGCACGCAGAGCACGTCTGGTTGACGCCCCGCACCCGCCCAAAACGGGTCCGGGGCGTTATCCCTTGTCAAATCGATCGATCACACCCTAAACTTACCGGGAAGATTGTGGTCCCTGGGTCCGGACACTCAGGAGCGGTGCGCGCTTTGGCGCGCGGCTTCTGCCGGGGACGCGTCCGAGATGCGCCGCATGGTCGCGGCAGCAACAGGAGTGGGTATGCAGATCGACGAACGACTTGTGGGCGAGGTCATCATTCTGGACCTGAAAGGCAAAATCACCTTGAACGAGGGTGACGAAGTCCTGAAGGACAAGATCAACTCGCTCATCATGCAGGACAAGAAGCGCATCCTGCTGAACCTGGCAGAGGTTCCGTACATTGACAGCGCAGGTCTCGGTGAAATCGTCCGCACGTACACGACGGTCAGCCGCCAGGGCGGCCAGCTGAAGCTGGTCAACCTGACCAAGCGCATCACCGACCTCTTGATGATCACGAAACTGCTCACGGTCTTCGAGACGTTCGAAGTCGAGCAGGACGCGCTCAAGAGTTACAAATAACGGTTCTTCAGCCGTCGCCTGAATTTCAGAGTCGATTGACGGGCGCGCCCTGAGGGGCGCGTCCCGTCGTCGCGCCCGCCTTCGCCAAGGCTACGGCGGGCAGGCCTGTATGGCGCGAAGTACCCTTCGTCCAAATCGCGGTGCGTCAACAGACGCCCTCGCCGACGGCCCGGCACGCAGACGGCCGTGGGTGGCGGACCTGCTGCTGTCGCTGCGGCCGGCGCAGTGGACCAAGAATCTCATCCTGTTCGCCGGCCTGATCTTCGGCGGTCGGTTGTTTGATCCGGCGGCCGTCAGGGCCTCGGTCCTCGGATTCCTGGTGTTCTGCGTGCTGTCGGGAGTGGTGTATCTGGTCAATGACGTGCGCGACGTTGCGGCCGACCGGCTCCATCCCACCAAGTCGAAACGTCCCATCGCCGCCGGCGCCATCTCGCCCTCGTCTGCACTCACGGCAGCGTTTGCCCTGGTCGCGGCCGGCTTGGGCGTGGCCTGGTGGCTGTCGCCGTCGTTTGGCCTGGTCGCCACGGCCTACGTGACTCTCCTCACCATCTATTCCACGGCGCTCAAACATCTGGTGATTCTCGACGTGCTGACCATCGCTGGCGGCTTCGTGCTGCGCGCGGTTGGCGGCGCGGTGGTGATCGGAGTTGCCATCAGCCACTGGTTGCTGGTCATCACGCTGCTTGGCGCGTTGTTCCTGGCGCTGGGCAAGCGGCGCGGCGAGATGGCCACGCTGGCCGATGGCGGCACCGGTCATCGCCCGATCCTGGCCCACTACTCCACCGAACTCCTCGACCAGCTCATCACCATTGTCACGAGCGCGACATTGCTGTCGTACGCGTTTTACACCATCAGTCCGGATACCGTCGCAAAGTTCGGCACGGACCGGCTGCTCTTCACCTTGCCGTTCCCGCTGTACGGCGTGTTCCGATATCTCTACCTCATTCACAAGCACGACGGCGGGGCGAACCCGTCCGAAACGCTTATTTCAGATCGGCCGATTCTGCTTTGCGTCGCCTTGTGGGCCTGCGCAGTGGCCGTCATCATTTACGGGCCATGGCGTTGACGTCGGCCCGAAGGATCAGGGTGTATTTTCCATGAGTGATTTTCAAGTCAAGTCCGACGCCGTGGATGTGGACGCGATCATGCGCCAGATTCGCGCGCGCATCCGAGAGAAACGCGGCACCGACTACACCGAAGCCGAAGTGCAGGAGCTGGCCAAGGTCAAGCTCGAGCAGTTCCTGGATCCGAAAGGGGTGCGCTCCGATCTGGTGGCGCAGTTCCGGCGCACCCGGACCATCAGCCCGGCTCCCCCCAAGTACACATTTGAAGACGACACGATCTACGAAACGCATCGCGGCCTGTTGCGGACGATCCGCCGTCTGCTCAACCCCATCCTGAAGCTCTTTCTCAACCCGAACCCGATTGCCGCAGCGCTGCACGTGCAGGCCCGTGTGAACGAGGAGTTCCACCAGCGCTTCCGGCAGCGCGAGGACATGGACCCGCTGTACTACGAACTGGTGCACAACCTGGCGCTTGAGGTCACGCGCCTCGGCATCGAAGTGCACAACATGAAGATGCGGGTGGAATCGGTGTCGAGCCGCATCGACTTCGACGAACGCCGCGGCCGGGCGCTTGAGACCGTCGTGCAATACAAACAGGCGCGCCCGCCTCAGCGGCCGCAGTCGCAGCGTCAACAGGATCTACGGGCACAGGATCAGCGCCCGCAGGAAACGCGCCCGCAACCCCAGGTCATGAACGCGCCCGCGGCTTCCCCGCCGGTCGCCTCTGCACCCGCTGCATCAATGCCCTTGACCAGCCCTGCCGGAGATTCCGGTGGTGAAGCCGCGACCGTGCCGATGCCCGCCTCCAGCGCGGCGCCGGCTGGTGATCGCGGCGATCGACCGGACGGCGAAGGCGAACGCCGCCGGCGCCGGCGTCGGCGTCGCCGGCGTCCGGGCCAGAACATGGGCGATCAGCAGGCCGGCTCAGGCGCCGGGGCCAACGGCACTGGTGCCGACGCCGGAGACGATGCGGGTGACGATGCGTCTGCTGATTTGGGTACGGATACGGGTAGCGACACGCAGTGAAGATCGCGATCGTTGTCCAGCGGTACGGCACCGAAATCAACGGCGGGGCCGAGTTGCACGCGCGGTACGTCGCCGAGCGGCTCTCGCGCCATGCCTCGGTCGAGGTCCTGACCACATGTGCCAAGGACTACCTGACATGGAAGAACGAGTGGCCCTCCGGCGAGGAAACGGTCAATGGCATCCGTGTGCGACGGTTCCCCGTCACGCGTCCGCGCAATACGGATGACTTCGGCCGGCGTTCAGCGCTCGTGTTCGACCGCCAGCATTCCGTTGCAGATGAGCTGGCCTGGCTCGACAGCGAGGGACCAAAAAGCCCCGCGCTGATCCGTCACATCGAGCAGGTGCGCGACGCGTTTGATTTCTTCCTGTTCTTCAGCGCGCGGTATTACCACGCGTGGCATGGCGCGCGCGCGGTGCCCGGCAAGGCGATTCTCGTGCCGACCGCAGAACGCGATCCGGCGGTGGGGCTCCACATGTTCGGCCCGGTGTTCCGCGGTGTGCGCGCGCTGATGTACAACTCGTTCGAAGAGCGCGACCTCATTCACGGCGTCAGCGGCAATCAGGCAGTTCCGGGTGTTGTGGTGGGCGTGGGCTCTGCGATCCCCGAGCGCACGCAGCCGTGGCGCTTCCGCAAGAAGTTCAACGTGAAGCGCCCGTTTGCGATTTACATCGGCCGCATTGACAACAACAAGGGTTGCCCGGCGCTGTTCGATCACTTCATCAACTACGCGGCCAACTACCCGCGTGGACTCGATCTGATCCTGCTCGGTAAGGCGGTCATCCCGATCCCGTCGCATCCCCGCATCCGCGCCGTCGGTTTCGTGTCAGAGGAAGACAAGTTCGACGCGTTGGCCGCAGCCGACCTGCTGGTCATGCCGTCGCAGTTCGAAAGCCTCTCGATGGTGGCGCTCGAGGCGTGGGCGCTTGGCAAGCCGGTGCTGGTCAACGGCGCGTGCGACGTTCTGCGCGGGCAGACGCTGCGCGCCAACGGCGGCCTCTGCTACGAATCGTTCGAGGAATTTGCGGAAGCGATGTATTGCCTGGAAGCCAGCGGCCCCATCGGCGCCATTCTTGGCCGCCAGGGTCGCGAGTTCTTCAAGCGCCACTACGCCTGGCCGGTCATCGAGAAGAAATACCTCGACATGTTCGACCGGCTTAAACGCGATTCCTCGGTGCGCCCCACCGAACCCTGGCCTGGCTGGTGGGAGCGCCGCAAGCGGACCCTTCCCCCGGCACGGCAGATCGTGGACAACGTCCCGGCGGGTCCGGTGCTGCGATAACCCATGCGGCCCAAGGTCCATCAGGTGCTGGCGACCCTTGGCTATGGCGATGCCATCGGCCATGAGGTGCTGGGCATTCGCCGGGCGCTGCGGTCTGCCGGCTTCGACTCCGAGATCATTGTCGAGACCGCGGACCCGCGGCTTGAAGACCTCACCGTGGACTATCGCGACATCGTCGGTGACGTCGGCGAAGACGATCTGCTGATTCATCACTTCTCACTGGGATCACGGGCGTCGCGTACCGCGTTCGCCCTTCCGGCCCGGATGGCGCTGATTTACCACAACATCACGCCACCGGAGTACTTCATCGGTGTGCACGATCAACTCGTGCGCCAGTGTTACCACGGCCGCCGGGAACTGACCGCCTATCGCACCCGTTGCGAACTGGCGCTCGGCGACTCGGAGTTCAACCGGCAGGAACTCGAGTCGCTCGGATTCGACCCGACGGGTGTTTTGCACGTCGTGCCCGACTTCTCTCATCTTGACGGGACGCCCGACTCGCGCGTGCTCGACGCGTATGACGACGAGTGGACGAACATCCTGTTTGTGGGCCGGTTGGTCCCGAACAAACGGCCCGATGATGTCATCCGGTTCTTTCACGCCTACAAAACAACCTACAACCCCAGGGCGCGGCTGATCATCGCGGGAGCGCACGGCGGATTTGAGGCCTACCTGGCGCAGATCCATGCGTTCATCGCGGCGCTGGGTGTGCAGGACGTTCACATCCTGGGCCAGGTCACCAATGAAGCGTTGATCGCGCTCTATGACGTGGCGGATCTCTTCCTCTGCGCCAGTGAACACGAAGGCTTCTGCGTCCCCGTCGTCGAATCGTTTCACAAACGGGTGCCGGTCCTTGCCTACGCGGCGACGGCTGTGCCTTCGACGATGGACGGGGGCGGCGTCCTGTATTCAGAGAAGCACCCAGGCCGAGTGGCCGCATTGATGCATTCACTGACCAGCGATAGCCGGCTGGCCGATGCTGTGTTGCTGGCCCAGGATGACGCGCTCGATCGAATGCGCGCGCGCGACTTTGACGGCACGCTGCTGCGGTTTGTGGACCAGGCCCTTTCGGCGCCCCGCCGGCATGTACCATCGGTGGCCTACGACTTCTGGCGCCAGTTCGCCCTGGCTGATGAGCTGGAAGAAATCCGGCAATATCGCCCAGGCGCGTTCAGAGCCCTGCCATTGGAAGAGGATGAGGCGCCGGTCGCGGACCTGGGGCATCGCGCATGATTGTCAATCAGTGGATTGCGGCCGCGCACCGGGGAGATGCCATCGGCGACAATGCGCGCATGATGCGGGACCTGTTCAGGTCCTGGGGCCATGAGTCGGAGGTCTATTCCCTGACGGTTGATGCGGACCTCACGTCAGAGATCCGGTACTGGTCTGACGCCGGGGCCCGGCAGGGCGACATCACGATCTTTCACTTCGCGGTCCCGTCGCCAATGACACGGGCGTTCGGCACGCTCCCGGGCGCGCGCGTGCTGCTCTACCACAACGTCACACCCGCGCATTTTTTTGCGCCCTTCGACACCGGCATCAGTCGATTCGCCGCCGAGGGCCGGCGCGAGTTGGCGACGCTGGCCGGGCGCACGGATCTGGCGCTTGGGGTCTCCGACTACAACCGTCAGGAGCTTGTTGCCCTCGGCTTCGAGCCCACGGGCGTGTTTCCGATTGTTGTTGATACCGCGCGGCTGACGACGGCCCCACCGGTGCCGTCGCTTGAGCTCCTGCTCAAGGATGGCCTGGCCAACATCCTCTTCGTCGGGCGCATCGCTCCCAACAAGATGATCGAAGACCACATTCGCCTGGCCGAGCACTACAAGCGGTATGTAGACATCTACTACCGGTTCATTTTTGTGGGCAACTACAACGCCGTGCCCGGGTATTACGCCACGATCCGTGCGCTGATTGCAGAGTATCGGATGTTGCCGGATCGGTTTTGGTTTACCGGGCCGGTGCCCGATCGCGAGCTGGCCACGTACTACCGCCATGCGCACGCCTATGTGTCGCTCAGCGAGCACGAGGGATTCTGTGTGCCGCTCGTCGAGGCGATGGCCATGGACGTGCCGGTGCTGGCCTACTCAGCGGCCGCCGTGCCAGAAACCCTGGGCGGCGCGGGCCTGGCTTTTGCGCCGAAAGATCTCGAAGTGGCCGCCGAAATGCTCGGCGCCCTCGTCTACGACGAACCGCTACGGCGCCAGGTCATTGCGGGCCAGCGGCGGCGTCTCTCGGCGTTCCACATCGACCACCTGGCGCCGCGCCTTCAGTCACTCCTGGCGGAGGTCGCTTGACCGCGTCACATCCACGGAAACTCCAGTGAAAATTGCCTTCATCGTCCAGCGCTATGGCACCGAGATCCTCGGCGGATCCGAGTACCACTGCCGCCTGATTGCGGAACGTCTCGCCGAACACCACCAAGTGGATGTGTTGACAACGTGCGCGCGCGACTACATCACCTGGGAAAACGTGTACCCGGAAGGGACCGATCGGGTCCGGGGCGTCATGGTGCGCCGCTTCGCCAATGCGCACACGAGGGATCTGGACGCGTTCAACCAGTATTCCGACTGGATCTTCCACAACCGGCACACGCCGGCCGACGAAATGGAGTGGCTCAAGCAGCAGGGCCCCTGGTCGCCAGGGCTGATCGACTATCTTGAGCGCCAGCACCAGTCGTACGACATCCTGATCTTTTTCACGTACTTGTATGCACCGACGGTGATGGGCCTGCGCATTGCGCCGTCCAAGAGCCTGCTGGTGCCGACCGCCCACGATGAACCCGCGATCCGGCTCAGCATCTACGAGGATGTCTTTTCGAGCGCCGCAGGCATCGTGTGGAACACCGAGGCCGAGCGGCGGTTCGTGAGTGAGCGGTTCCATTTGCGCGCGCTCGTTGAAGACGTGGTGGGCTGCGGCGTCGATGTGCCCGAGGCGCGGTTTTCGGGCATCGAGACTGTCGCGGAGCTCGCGCCCGTGCTGCCGACGGCGACTGAGCCCCTGCCCTCACACATCGAAGGCCCGGCCAACGCGTTCCGGCGCCGGCACCGGATTCACGAACCGTTCGCGCTGTATGGCGGCCGCATCGACCCGGGCAAAGGCTGCGAAGAACTGTTTGAGCATTTCCAGGCGTTCCTCGCTGAGGGCGGCGACGCAACGCTGATGCTGATGGGCGTCAAACTGATGCCCCTGCCCGACGACCCGCACGTGCGCTTCGCCGGCATCCTGCCCGACGAAGAACGCCTGCACGCCATCGAAGCAGCAACGGTCGTGGTCGTCCCCTCTCCGCATGAAAGCCTGTCGCTGCTGGCGCTCGAAGCGTTCGCGGTTGGTACGCCCGTGCTGGCCAATGGCCGATCGGAAGTCCTGGTAGACCATGTCCGACGCAGCCACGCAGGCTTGTACTACGAGAACCAGTGGGAATTCGTGGAAGGGTTTAAGTTACTGACGCGCGATGCGGGGTTGCGAGCAGCCATGGGCCGGAACGGCAAGGCGTATGTGAACCGCAACTACCGGTGGGACATCATCCTGTCGAAGTACGAGCGCATGATGGCTCGCCTTCGTCCGCCCCAGCGCGAGGGCCGCGAGACCAACGACACGCGCGAGCTGCATCGCGGCGACCGGCGGCCACCGCAGGCGCCGTCGTCATCCGCACAGCGGCAGGATCGACGGCCGCAGGGGCGGCCTGATGGACGGTCAGGCGGCAAACCCGAGGGCCGACAGGGCGGCGGCAGCGGCGGGCGCCAGGGCCGCCCACGCGACGGCCGTCAACGACCACGGTAGCGGAGCGCCGAAGACGATGAAGGCACACGGGAGCCGCAACGGCGGGTTGGCGATGGATGCCGACATGTTCAGAGCCATCGGACATCGACTTGTCGACCAGGTCGCCGCTCACCTGGAAGCCCTACCCGACGGACCGGTCACCCGCGACGAGTCGCCGTCAGGCGTGCGTGACGCGCTTGACCTGAACGGCGCGTTCCCAGAAGTCGGGATGGATGCGGCGCTGCTCCTCGAACAGACCACAAGGCAGCTCTTCGACCACTCATTGTTCAACGGGCACCCTCGCTTCTTCGGCTACATCACCTCGTCTCCGGCACCGATCGGAATGCTGGGCGATTTGCTGGCCGCGGCGCTCAATCCGAATGTGGGCAGTTGGACGCTCTCTCCCGCCGCCACCGAGATCGAGTCGCAAACGGTGCGATGGATTGCCGAGTTCATTGGATATCCGGCTGATTGTGGAGGGGTGCTGGTCAGCGGCGGCAACATGGCGAACTTCGTGTGTTTCCTGGCAGCGCGCGCTACCAAGGCCGATTGGGATGTGCGCACGCGTGGTGTCGCAGGCGACGCTGGACGCAGGCTGCGCGTGTATGGGTCTGCCGAGATGCACACGTGGATTCAAAAGGCGACGGACATGTCCGGGCTGGGGACGGATGCGATTCGATGGATCCCGACCGGATCCGACCTTCGCATGGACGTGGACGCCTTGCGGCAGCAAATCGCCTCAGACATTGCCGCGGGCGACCTGCCGTTCCTGGTCGTTGGGACAGCCGGGTCGGTCAGCACCGGGGCCATCGATCGACTGACGGCGATCAGCGCCGTGTGCAAAGAGTACGACGTGTGGTTTCACGTGGACGGCGCGTACGGCGGCTTTGCCGCAGCCCTTCCTCAGGCACCCGAGGACCTGCGCGCGCTCGGCCTGGCGGATTCGGTGGCGGTGGACCCGCACAAGTGGCTGTACGCGCCACTCGAAGCGGGCTGTGCGTTGGTGCGAGACGTCGCCGCACTGCGGGCGGCGTTCGCCTACCACCCGCCGTACTACCACTTCGCTCAACACGCGCTGAACTATGTGGACCTCGGACCGCAGAACTCACGGGGCTTCCGTGCGCTCAAGGTGTGGCTGCAGATGAAACACGTAGGCGCGGCCGGCTATCGCGCCATGATCGCCGAAGATATCCGGCTGTCTCAGATGATGGCGTCGGCCGTGAATCGCCATCCAGACCTTGAGTTGTTCACCCAGGCGCTGAGCATCACGACGTTCCGCTACGTGCCGGCCGACTTGCGCGGGAAGGTCGGCCAACCCGCCGCGGAAGCCCACCTGGATGCGCTCAACCGAACCCTGGTGGACCGGCTCCAGCGCGGTGGCGAGGTATTCGTCTCGAACGCCGTACTCGGTGGCCGGTACGTACTGCGCGCGTGCATCGTCAACTTCCACACGACCGAAAGCGATGTGGAGGCTGTGCCCGAGATCGTGGTGCGCCTGGGCCGGACGATCGACGCGCAATTGCGGCCCTGACTCTGGCTGAGAGTCAGCGCCTGGTGCCACCACCTTCGGTTCCCTGACCTGCCTGACGCGGCACAAGCAGGTCCCAGCGATAGAAGCCGCGACGGTGCAGCCAGCCGCGAACCGAGACCCCCAGCACGCCAATCCCGTAGGTGAGGCTCCGCCGGAGCCCGATCGAAGACGCCTCGGGGAAGTACTTGGTGGGGCATGTCACCTCCGCGATCTCAAAGCCGCACGCAAATATCTGCGCCACCACCTGGTTGTCAAACACGAAGTCGTCTGAGTTCTTCTGAAACGGAATGGTCTCAAGCACCTGTCTGGAGTACGCCCGGTAGCCGGTGTGGTACTCCGATAGCTTCTGGCCGAGCAGCAGGTTCTGCAGCGCCGTGAGCACCCGATTCGCGATGTACTTGTAGCGCGGCATGCCACCTACCAATGCGCCACGGCCGAGAATGCGTGAGCCGAACACCACGGGATACACATCATGGGCGATGATCGACGCCATCGCCGTGATGAGCCTGGGCGTATATTGATAATCCGGGTGCAGCATGATGACGATGTCGGCGTCCAGCGTCAGCGCGAGCTCGTAACACGTCTTCTGGTTTCCACCGTAGCCGCGGTTGCGCGGATGCACCAGGATGTGCCGAATGCCGAGGGCACGCGCGATGTCCACCGTATGGTCCCGACTCGCGTCGTCAACAAGAATGATCTCATCCACAATCTCACGCGGAATCTCCCGGTAGCTCCGGTCGAGTGTCTGCTCGGCGTTGTACGCCGGCAGGACCACGACAATTTTCCGGTTGCCGATCATCGGTAATAGCTCAAGAGCGAAGCCAATCCGAGAGCCGCGCCGAGGAGTAGCCGCAGCAGGTGTCCAGTTCCTCTCGCCGAGGACTCCGCCGCCACGAACACCAGAAACGGCGCCGCTTGCACCACATACCGCGAAGAAAACTGCGCCGCCGACTTGGCGCACGTCGCGACAATGGCCATGGCACTGAGAATGAGAAACAGACGCATCGGGTCCTGTCGCGCGCCCCACACCTGCACCAGCATCAGGAACAGGCAATACAGCCCAACCGCGGCCAACACGGCAGGGACTGTGTAGCCCACTCGCAGGACGACCGCGGCAGGCAGCAGGCGTTCGGCGACGGTGGCCATGGGCAGGTGAGTCAACGTGTGGCTGATGTTGTTGGCGAGGGCACCCGTGACGGCGATGAGCGCGGCCGCAGCCGCCGCTCGAGGAATCCACCGGATACCCCCTGGAGCGATCAGGGCCACAAATGCGCCGGCGTAGGCGAAACCATAGAGACCGAACAGCGGATTCAGACCGCTCTGAATCTCAGTGACCGACGGCGGCGTCAAGCCTCCCCAGGCCAGGAACACGGGCGCGGGCAGCACCAGTGCGGCCACCGTGAACACGACCAGCAATCTCCGCGCGTTGAAACGCGAATCCAGAGCGAAGGCCCATGCCGCCGGAATCACCATGAGATATGGCGTCCGGCCCAGGATTGCGAGCGACAGCAACACTCCAGCGAACGCCGCCATCAGCGTGGGAACGGCACCACCCGGACGGGGCAGAGCCCGCAACAGCAGGAAGACGGATGCACAGAGGCACAGCATCGCAGGCGCCTCGGTCAATGCAAGACCGCTGATCACCCACATGGGTGGGATGGCAAACATTGAGCCGGCAATGCTCCACCGCCGGGCCACACTCAGTCCCATCGTCGTCGCCCATCCCGCCAGCAACGGAACGCAAAGGCCGATGCAGGCCAGGTTCAAGAGCCGCATCGACGGTATTTCGAGATGCGTGACGCCGGCCCATGCCAGATGGAAGAGTTGATAGAGCGGCCCAGGCGACTGGTCAAGGGCGCGAAGGAACTCGGCGTTCAAACCGAGACGCGTGAGCAGGGCGATGTTGGGGACAAAGACTTTCTCGTCGTACACCGGGCGTGCCGGCAGACCGGCAGCCATCGCCACGGCCATCACGGCGAACGCGACCACGTACAAACCGAGTTCCGCACGCTCTGCGAAGACGACGGAGCCATCCGGCGACGTGCTTTTCGTGACCGCGGAGTTCATGTGGCTGTTTGAGCGCGCTAGCCGAGCCAGACGCGCGCGTTCCGGAAGAGGCGCATCCACGCGCCGTCTTCGCCCCACGCGGCTGGCGCCCAGGAGTTCTGCACGGTGCGGAACACGCGTTCAGGGTGCGGCATCGTGATGGTGACGCGGCCGTCTTCTGAACACACCGCCGCCACGGCGCCGGCAGATCCGTTGGGATTGGCGGGAAACCTCTGAGTCTGGTGACCACGGGTGTCCACATACCGAAGCGCCACGCCATGCCGGGCTTCAAGCGACGCAAGGTCAGCGCTTTCGGCAAACTCGGCCTGGCCTTCGCCATGCGCCACCACAATCGGAATCTGCGAGCCGCGCATGCCGGCCAGCAGCAGAGACGGACTTGCCTCCACGCGCACCAGCGCCACACGCGCCTCGTATTGCTCGGAGAGATTACGGACAAACCGCGGCCAGTGTGATGCGCCCGGCACCAGTTCGCGCAGGTTCGAGATCATCTGGCACCCATTACACATGCCGACCGTGAAGGTATCGGTCCGCGCGAAAAACGCCGCGAACTGATCCCGGGCGCGGGCGTTGAAGAGGATCGTCTTCGCCCATCCCTCGCCGGCGCCAAGGACGTCGCCGTACGAAAAACCTCCACACGCCGCCATGCCCTTGAAGGCGCCGAGGTCCACGCGGCCGCCGAGGATGTCGCTCATGTGCACGTCCACGGTCGAGAAACCGGCGCGGTCGAAGGCCGCGGCCATTTCGTACTGCCCGTTCACGCCCTGTTCTCTCAGAATCGCGATGCGTGGCCGAACCCCGGTCGCTATGAACGGCGCGGCAGGATCCTCGGTCGTCGGATAGGTCAGCGACGCCGACAGCCCAGGATCGGCATCATCGAGCAGGGCGTCGTACTCTTCGCGCGCGCAGTCGGGGTTGTCACGGCGGCTCTGCATCGCGAAGCTCAGCTCGGCCCAGGCCCGATGGAGATCTATGCGGGATGCGCTGTAGATCTCCCGACCGTCGGACTCCATCCGCAGGGTCGCGCCGGGCACGGCGGTGCCGATGCGATGTGTCATCGCGCCCAGGCCCGCCGCCGCACACCGATCGAGGACAACCGGTACGTCTGCCGACCGCACCTGCAACACGGCGCCGAGCTCCTCGTTGAACAGCACCGCCAAGGGGTCGCCGCCGAGGGATGAGATATTCACGTCGAGGCCGCAATGACCGGCAAACGCCATCTCCGCGAGCGTAGCGAACAGCCCGCCGTCCGACCGATCGTGGTACGCAACCACGTGGCCGTCAGCAAGGGAGCGCTGCATGACGTCGAACAGCGCAGACAGCCGCGCGGAATCATCCAGATCCGGCACCTCACCGCCAACGCGGTTCCACCCAAGGGCGAGCGCAGAACCTCCGAGCCGGTTCCTGCCCGCGCCCAAGTCCATCAGCAACAACTCAGCTGGCGCATCTGTGCGCAGGACAGGCGTCACACACGCGCGCACATCCAGCACAGGCGCGAAGGCCGAGACAATCAGCGATAGTGGCGCGGTGACGACGTGCTCGCGACCGGCCGCCTGCCAGCGCGTTTGCATTGACAAGGAGTCCTTGCCGACAGGAATGACCAGGCCCAGGGCAGGACACAGCTCCATCCCCACAGCCCGGACGGTATCAAACAGCGCCTGGTCCTCCCCGGGATGCCCGGCGGCCGCCATCCAGTTGGCAGAGAGCTTCACGTCAGTCAGTTTCGCGATGCGTGCGCTGGCAATGTTGGTGATGGCCTCCGCCACCGCCATGCGGCCAGACGCCGGCGCGTCCATCATGGCGAGTGGTGTGCGTTCGCCCATTGCCATCGCCTCGCCGACATACGCGTCGTAGCCGGTCAGCGTGACGCCACAGTCGGCCACCGGCACCTGCCACGGGCCCACCATCTGATCGCGACTGACGAGGCCTGTGACGCTGCGGTCGCCAATGGTGACAAGGAAGCCTTTGCTCCCAACCGCAGGCATGCGAAGCACGCGTTCAACCGCGTCCGCCACCGTGATGCCGTCGAGCGACAACGTCTGGCCTGCAGACGTCTCGCGCGTGAACGCTCGCCGCATTTTGGGCGACTTGCCAAACAACACCGACAGCGGCAGATCCACGGGCGGAGCCCCGAGTTGCGGGTCCGCCACCTCCAGGTGCGGGTCGGCGAGCGCTTCACCCACCACTGCAAAAGGACAACGTTCGCGATCGCAGATCTCGCGGAAGGCCTCGAGACCGGCGGGATCGATCGCCAGCACGTACCGTTCCTGCGCCTCGTTGCACCAGATTTCCAGGGGCGAGAGTGCTGCGTCGGCACTCGGAATGCTGCGGAGGTTGATGTGGCCGCCGCGCCCGCCGTCCTTCACCAGTTCAGGCAGCGCGTTCGACAAGCCACCGGCACCAACATCGTGAATGAAGCGAATCGGATTCTGGTCGCCTCGCTGCCAGCATCGATCGATGACCTCCTGGCAACGATGCTGCATCTCGGCGTTGTCACGCTGGACCGACGCAAAATCCAGTTCCGCGTCGCTTGCTCCTGACGACATCGACGATGCGGCACCGCCACCGAGGCCAATCAACATGGCCGGCCCGCCCAGGACCACAAGCAGGGACCCCGCGGGCATGTCGCGTTTGCGCACGTGCGACTCGCGGATATTCCCCAGGCCGCCGGCAATCATGATCGGCTTGTGGTAGCCGCGCACTTGGCCTCGGTCTGACTGCTCAAGCGTGCGAAAGTATCCGCAAATGGCCGGGCGGCCAAATTCGTTGTTAAACGCCGCCGCGCCAAGGGGTCCGTCAATCATGATCTGCATCGCCGAGACGATGCGGTCGGGTTTGCCGTGGTTTTCTTCCCACGGCTGCTCGTACCCCGGCACCCGCAGGTTCGACACGCTGAAGCCCACCAGGCCGACCTTGGGGCGAGCGCCGATCCCGACGGCGCCCTCGTCGCGAATCTCGCCACCGGATCCAGTGGAGGCTCCCGGATACGGTGCGATGGCGGTCGGGTGATTGTGGGTCTCCACCTTCATCAGGATGTGAACCGGCTCGTCGTGAAACGCAAACTGGCTGGTCACAGGGTCGGGAAACCAGCGCCGTGTCTGAGGCCCGCGAATCACCGCCGCGTTATCGGAGTACGCACTGAGCACATCAGACGAATCGCCACTCTCATAGGTGTTGCGAATCATGCCGAACAGGCTCTTCGCCTGCTCCGTTCCGTCGATGGTCCACGTGGCGTTGAAGATCTTGTGCCGGCAGTGTTCGCTGTTCGCCTGCGCGAACATCATCAACTCGACATCCGTCGGATTGCGACCGAGTTCGACAAACGCCGCGCAGAGGTACTGAACTTCATCGGGCACGAGGGCAAAGCCGAACTCGCGATTCGCGCGCTCAAGCGCCTCGCGGCCACCACCCAGCACATCAATCGTCACCAGCGGGCGGGCCGGTTCATGCGCAAACAACCTCGCCGCATCGTCGAGCCGGTCGAGCACGTGTTCCACCATCCGGTCGTGGAGCGCCGCTGCGATCTGAGGGCGCGATGATGCCAGTAGGCCCGGGTCTCCATCGATGTAGTACGCAATTCCGCGCTCCACGCGTCGCACTTTCGCGAGGCCCGTGTTGCGGGTGATATCAGTCGCCTTGCTGGACCAGGGTGAGACGGTTCCGGGGCGAGGAACCACCAGGAAGAGCGCGCCGCGTTCCTCCACCTCGGCACGCCGTGGGCCGTAGTGAAGCAGACGCTCGAGCAGGTCACGCTCGGGAGCGTTGAGGCTTCCGTCTACGTCGACGAAGTGCTCAAATCGCGCATTCAGCGAAGTGATGCCCGCGGTGTGCCCGCGCAGGGTTTCGAGAAGACGATTAAGGCGAAAATGAGAAAGCGCTGCGGCGCCGGAGAGGGTCAGCATGCCGAACGGTCACAGTTTACCGCAACCGCGTCTGCGAAGGCGCCTCCCCGGTTGTCGCTTATGGCAAACTCTCCAAGTGAAGTCATGCGCCTCCTAGTGGTTCTGGGCGGTCTCTGGGCCGCTTGGAACGGCGTCGTCTTTGTGCTCAATTCAGAGATGCGTCACCGGGCTGAATCAGCCTGGTTCATTTTTGGCGCCATCCTCTTGTTCGCTGGCTTGGCCCTCAGGCGGCGCATCGTCCCCACTGCCTTTCAATCACCAGAAGAGCCGTCAGCCAGTCGGATGTGGGCGGTAACTATCGGTGTGAGCCTGGTCGTCATGGCCCTCGTTCTCTATTCGCCAATTTTTGGAATCGGATTGTTGTCGGATGACTTCGTTCTCCTGCAGCGGGCTCGTCAGGGCGCACTGATTGATTCAAGTTGGGACTACGTTCGGCCGCTTCCGTTGGCGTTGTGGTGGGCACTCGATTACGCCCTTCCCACACACCTGGTCCCAAGCGCGCTCCACGTTTTGAACGCGGGCCTCCACGGCGTGAATGCCTGGCTCGTGTACCGGCTTGGGAGAGCTCTCGGTCTGCAGCAGCGTGGAGCGGCAATGGCGGCTGCCCTCTTCCTGACGTGGCCATCCAACGTTGAGCCTGTCGCATGGGCGTCTGGACTCTTCGACATCCTGCTCACCGTGAGCGTGTTGTCGAGCACCGTGATCTTGTTGAGTTATCGCCTCCAGGCTGCTTCGACAATCGGTCTCGTATCGGTAATGACGATGGCGGCGTTGGCGTCCAAGGAGACGGCGGTCGCCTTGCCTCTGTTGCTGGCTCTGCTGATTCCGTTCGCGCGGGCCGAACGACGCCAGACAGCCCTGATCTCGCTCGGAGCGTCTGCAATATTGGTTCTGCTCTATGGACTGGGACGCATCGTCTGGGGACTACCGGAGTCACAGATGGTCCCTCTGTCCGGATACGCGCTCAAAGAAATGTTGAGTCGACCCTTTGGCTCACTGGGTTTAGGCCTGCACGCCCGTATCATCAATTCCGTGCCCCTTGTTGGCATTGGGCTGGCGCTTCTGTGGCCGGCTATCCTGATCCGCTCTGCCCGGGCGTGGCGCGAAGAGCCGAAGACATTTCATCTGGTCGCCTTGGGAGTCCTCTGGGTGCTGTGTTCAGTTTTTCCTCTCTTTACGATGTTGTACGTCGGCCCTGACCTGCAGGGCTCGCGATACCTGTATCTCGGCTCGACGGTCTGGTCAATCGCGGTCGTGTCAATGGTCATGCGTCATTGCGCTGGAGCGGGCGACAGGAGCGGGCCTGCCATATTGATTGGTCTGGTCGCGGTGTTCGCTGCAGTGGTGCTTGCGCACCAGCGGCCCTGGATGGAAGCCAGTGAAACCAGAGAGCGGGTGCTGTCCGGATTGACGTCTTTGCCAGGCGACTGTGTGCCCACGGACGTCCGTGGTTTGCCTGACCATGTGGCCGGTGCCTATGTCTTCAGAAACGGCTTTCCTGAGGCACTGGCTCAGACAGGCCGCCCCAAGGACTCCCCGGCACCACAGGACTCCCCTGCACTGCCGTGCGTCGTGCAATGGGATGGATCACAATTCGCCGTCTCGCGGTAAATCCATCACCCGACACGCCCCGCATGGTGCCGCGAACCCCGGCAGATCGAATGCCCGAGCTACCCGCCATCCCTATCTGCGGCTGCTGCCGGAGGAGTCTCGTCAGTCTCCGGGCGCCTGCGCCGCGGCCGGATGTCGTACCGCTTGATCATCTCGTTCAAGGTGGTCGGCTTGATGGCCAGCAATTCGGCCGCCCGCTTCTGCACTCCGCCGGCCGCGTCCAGCGCGGACTCGATCCAGCGACGCTCGGCGTTCGCCAGGACTTCTTTGAGGGGAATACCCTCGGGCGGAACCACAAAGTCCGCATCCTTGAACTCGCGGTTGAACCGCACCTGATCGGGAATCAGATCCACGCCAATTTCCCGCGCTGGACATAACACCACGGCGCGTTCGATCACGTTCTCCAGTTCGCGCACGTTGCCAGGCCAGTCATAGGCCATGAGCAGGTCCATCGCCTCTGGCGTCACGAACCAGCCCGATTTGCGGATGTCCTCACTGTGTTTTTCGAGGAAGTGCTGCACGAGCAACGGAATGTCCTCTTTGTGATCGCGCAGGGAGGGCATCTGCACGGGAATGACGTTGAGGCGGTAGAACAGGTCTTCGCGAAACTTGCCTTCTGCCACGCTCCTGCGCAGGTCCACGTTCGTCGCCGCGATGATGCGGACGTCCACCTTGATGGTATCCACGCCACCCAGGCGCATGAACTCGCGAGCCTGGATGACCCGCAACAGTTTGGCCTGCGTCTCGAGCGGCACATTGCCGATCTCGTCGAAGAAAATCGTCCCGCGGTCGGCCATTTCGAACAGGCCCTTTTTCATCGCCACCGCGCCGGTGAACGCGCCCTTGACGTGACCAAACAACAGCGACTCGAGCAGGTCGGGCGGCAAGTTGCCTGAGTTAACGGTCACGAAGGCCTTGTCGGCGCGCGCCGAATGGCGATGGCACGCCTGGGCCACCAACTCCTTGCCGGTGCCGCTTTCTCCCTGAATCAGGACCGTCGTGCGGCTGGGCGCGGCCCGGGCCACCAGGTCGTAGATCGCACGCATCTTCGGGCTGCCGCCGATGATCTGATCGAAGCGGTGGCTGCCCAGCTTCAACCGGTTTCGCAATTCCAGATTCTCGCGCTGCAGGCGCCGGCGTTCCACGGCGTTGTGCAACACCACCAGCACTTCGTCGTTCTTGAACGGCTTGGTGAAATAGTGAAACGCGCCCTGTTTGGTGGCACGCACCGCGGTGTCGATGGTGCCGAACGCGGTGATCATGACCACCGGCAGCGTGTCATCGCTCCGGCGAATTTCGTCCAGCACCTCGAGGCCGCTGCGATCGGGCAGCATCAGATCCAGGAGCACGGTATCGAAGTCGTTGTCGGCCAGCAGCGCAAGGCCGTCGGCCGCGGTGGCCGCCGTGCGCACCACACACCCATCCATCGTGAGCAACGCATCAAGCGCCTCTCGGATAATTTCTTCGTCGTCAATAATCAGAACGTTCGCGGGCGAATCAGTCATCAGTGGGCCAGGGCCTCTTTTGCAGTGGCGGGCGTCGCCGGCAGGGTCAACACAAACCGCGTCCCCTGCCCCACCACACTCTCACATGTGAGCGTGCCGGCGTGTTCCTGGACGATGCCGTAGGTGACGGAGAGGCCAAGGCCTGTGCCGCGGCCGTCGGCCTTGGTGGTGAAGAACGGATCGTAGATACGCGAGATGTGCTCGGACGGGATGCCCGAACCGGTGTCCGCCACTTCCACGGTGACCGTGTCGCCGGAGGTGGCGGTGGACACCGACAGCCATCCACCTTTCGGCATGGCGTCACGCGCGTTGAGAAACAGGTTGAGGAACACCTGCTGCAATTGGTACTCGAAACCGCGAATCGGCGCCGACGGGGCCAGATCACGGCGCACCTGGATGCGGCTGCCGCGGAACTGGTGCTCGAGCAGCGACAACACGTCGCCGATGACCGCATTGAGGTCGAGCGGCGAGGCTTCGCCCTCGGAGGGCCGTGCCAGGTTCAGCAGGCTGTTCACAATTTTTGCGGCACGGAACGTCTGCCGTTCGATCTTTTCCAGCAACTGGGTCTTCGGATCAGCCGGGTCCGCCTTCTCGAGCAGCATTTGAGTAAAGCTCGAGATGCCCGTGAGCGGTGTGTTGACCTCGTGGGCCACGCCGGCGGCCAGCAAGCCGATGGCCGCCATCTTCTCTGAAACGCGTAACTGTTCCTCAAGGCTCGCGCGATCGGTAATGTCCTCAAGCACGATGATCCATCCGGCCTTGGATCCGTCGGTGGTCTGGAACGGCGCGATGCCGGCGTTCACGAGCAGCGGGCGCACAAGGCCGGCAGGACCGGAGGTCAGCGGCGCACGCAGCAGCGTGGCCCCTTCAGGCGTCTCGCGCCGCGCGGACAGCAGCAGTTCCACGAACGACGCGGGAAACAGCGCCGAGATGCGACGGCCAATGGCGCGCGTGCGATCAAACTGGAACATCTGCTCCAGCCGGCGGTTCCACCGCAGTACCCGATCATCGAGGTCGATGACGAACAGGCCGTCGCTCAACGACTCCACGACGCTGTCGCCGAACTGGCGCAGGCGCTCGATCTCGTCCGCCTTGACACTCAGCTGCCGATACAGTCGCGCGTTCTCAAGAGCCGTCGCCGCCTGGCTTGCCACGGCGCCAAGCAGCGCCATGTCTTCACTCGACAGGGGCTCGAGGCGGGCGCGGCGACCCACGGCAAGCACGCCGATCGTGACCTGCTTGGTGACGCACGGCACAAACGCATGCCACCCCGCCAAGCGCCACTCTTCCCCTTCGTCGCCGATGAGGCGTCGCAGGGGCTGCGGGTCGTCCATGCTGACCGTCTGCCCGGCCAACAGGCGCTGGCCGAGTGCGGAGTCACGCGAAATCTCCATCGGCTCGTCGTTTGTGCCGCCGGTGGCCACGGCGATAAAGGCCCCGCCGGTCTCCGGGTCGGTCAGGAGCAGCGCCATCCGGTCCACGACCAAGGTCTCGCGCACGCGTTCGACCAGCCGCGTACTGAGCCGCTCCAGATCCAGGTCGCTGTTGAGTTCGCGCGCAAACGTGACCAGTGCCCGGCGGTAGTCGTACCGATCGCGATAGTAGAGCCGATCGAGACCGCCCTGAATCACGTTCCACAAACGCGGCGCCACAAGCACCACGACCAGCGTCGCAAACAGCGCCCAGAAGTTGTTGTCGTTCTGCGGATGCGGCCGCAACAAGCCCACCATTGCCAGCGTGCCCTGATAGATGGCCACCAGCACGAGGCCCACAAACGACACGACCAGCGCTCGTTTGATGATGACCTCCACGTCCATCAATCGGTAGCGGACGATGGCTGAGGCAAAGGCGAGGGGGATGCAGCCCAGCAAGAGGCTGGAGTACTCGCCGTACGGCACCTTCCAGCCAAGCAGGAACGGAATGGCATACGTCGTCACGAAGGGCACGGCGCCAATGCCGGAGCCCCAGACAATCCATCGCATCTGCCGCCGGGCGGTGATCGAGCGCAGGCGGCCAAGCGCCTGGATCATCAGCGTGAGACCACCAAGCAGGCAGGCCGACAGATAAACCAGCTCAATGTTCTGGATCTGGCCGAGCCGCCGCACCATGTCATCGCCGGGCAACCAGCGCAGCGCCATGACCCTGGCTCCGGCGAGCGCCAGGGCCGGCAGATACAGGAGCGGCACTGTTCGTCGGCCCAGATCGCTCCTGACCCACGGCTGCGGCCGCTCTGGAAACACCAGTGCGAAGTGCAGGAACAGCGGCGGTAACAGAACCATGGCCACTGCGTCAGACCAGTAGAAGAAGCGATCGGTGCCCGTGTATTCACCAGTGTGCGTGAACGCAAACACACCGAAGAACGCGACGGTCAGCCAGAAGAAGTGCAGGGTGGCGGTGTCGTTGGGCCGGCGAAGCCGGACTGAGGCTCCCACCAGCAGCGCGAAGATGCCGACCGCCGCCAACGGGTAATACAGGCCGTACGGTGGTCCTGGGGCGAGCGCCAGACGCACCGAGATCAGGTCTTCGACCGCGCCCCGCGATACGGCGTACGTGACGGCGCCGCCGGCGGGAAGGCCCTCAAGGGCCCGCGCCACATCAGCCGCAGACTCTACCGGAATGTTGTCGATCGCCCAGAGGGTGTCGCCCTTCCTTACGCCGGCCAAATCGGCCGGTGACCCTGGCGACACTTCGAACGCCTGCACGGCTGAACCGCCGTCACTCGTCCAGAACACCCCGTCGTCGATCGCGGCTTTCTCCTGGTAATCGCGTACGACGAACATGTTGACGAGCGCGACCGCGATCAACGCAGTGGATACCGTGACGGGAACGGCGATGCGCAGGAGGGGACGAACGTGGGTAATAAGGCGGGACATCGGCAAAAAGCGCCCCAGCCGGGGCCGCGCGAGGCTGGTGGGGTTAGAACCTCACCTGCACACCACCGAGCACACGCCGTGGCGTGCGGACGGTCAGGAGCTCGTCATAAAACGAGCCCGAGTTCTGGGGATCGCGGAAGAGGTTGCTGACGCTCACCATGAACTCGATCCGGCCGCCACCGAGCGTGCGCAGCGGCAGCACCTGCCGCAATTGGACGGCAAAACGGCCGTCGAACATCGCCGCCAGTCCTTCCGCATCCTGCCGTGTGAGCGCGCTGTTGACGCGATACGCCACCGACACGCTGGTTGACGTCTCGGGAATCGAGGCCTCGAGCGTGCTCGTGACATCGTGCAGACGTTCGCGCTCCGAACGCACCGCCGACGGCATCACGCGGGCGATATCGGCCGCCTCGGCGCCGAATACCCAACGCGCGTGGCTGATCGAGTACTCCACCGACGCCTTCACCAGCGGCGTGACGTTTCCGGCCGCGCGCAGCGCCCACCCTTCGAGCCGCACGCTGCCGGGGCTCGCCACGTAGTAGTGCCCCACGGCTCTCGACGTATTCACGCCGAACATCGTGGCCAGTTGATCGCGCGAGTCTTCGTGGAACCAGCGCACGCCGATGACCATCGGCTGGCCGATTGCACCCAGGTCGTGCTCAACACCAGCTTCATAACGCCGTACGCGTTCGGATCGGAATGGCGCCCCGGGCACCAGGCTGGCGAACGTCCGCTCGGGCGGCAGCCACGGACCGGACGTGGGCGGCGGCAGGAATTCATCGGCACCGGGCGCGACCGCCGAGTTCGAGACCAGGCCTCTGAATGAGGTCTGCGGCGCGATCCCGAGACGGAAGCCGACACGCGGGCTGATGAAGTCCTGGCCGGCGACGTAATCGTACCGGTCGAGGCGCAGGCCGTAATCAATTTCGAGACCGGGCTGCACACGCCACCGGTCGTGACCAAACACACTCGCCACCGCGCGGCCGGCCCCGGGCGTCGTCAACTGCGCTATGCCGAAGTCGTCCACGGCGCGCTGCGCGCCGTAGGACATCCCCACGCGGAACGCGTGCGCCTGCACATCACGCGCCTCGTACTCGCCAAGCACCACCCACGACGCGAGGCCGCCCGTGCTCAACGCGCCGCGCAGCCGCCAGTCGCCGTGCACGCCGATAGGCGCGCCCACCGCCATGTACGCGATGCCGCGCGGGTCGCGGTCCGGAAGGCCGCCCTGAGTGGTCGCCATCGCCGTGGTGGTCAACACGTTGACCTGGCCGCTGAAATGCGTGTCGGCAAAAAACGATGTCGCCGCGCGGGCCGACTCGACGACGGCCCAGTCCAGGAACGACGGAAGGTACCGGAGGTCTGTGCGGCGCGGCCGCTGCCCCGACTCGTCGCGCAGGATTGTGCGCGGCAGATGCCGGAGGTACCACGCGTGCAAACTGCCTTTGGCCGGCGGCTCGGCTGCTGCCGGACGTGCCGGGGCCTCGCTCGGGTCGGTCAGCCCCACCGACGCGATCAACACCCGCCGCTCGGGCAATTCCGGCAGCTTCGTGATGACGATGTTCCGCTTGAGATGCATGCTCGGGCCAACACGCACCAATGCCCTGTAGGGGGAGACGTAACCCGTGTGGGTGGCCCGAAGCACGTACTCGCCAGGCACCAGAGACAAATTAAAACTGCCGGTCGCGTCAGTCCGGGCCTGCGCCTGAATCGTACCGATCGCCGACACCGCCACCCCCGCCACGATCTGGCCGAGATCATCACGCACAACGCCGCTGACAACACCCGATCGGACGGCCGCCTCCACACTGACTGGGCGCGGTGCGCGCGCAAGCTGCGCCATCGCCGGCGACGCACTAGTCGTGACGACGGCGACGACAACGAGTATTGATGCGGCAGGTCGGGGCATCCACCCTCTCATTTCAGGTTGCTTCAAAAGTCATGGTAGGCCCGATCGGAAATCAAGTCAAACCCTTGATAGGCGGCATGTTACACTGCCGACGAACGTGAAAATTAAGACCATTTTTTCCCGTCAAATCCTCGATTCCCGAGGCAATCCCACCGTTGAAGTGGATGTGACCCTCGATACTGGGGCACTCGGCCGGGCTGCCGTGCCGTCTGGCGCCTCAACCGGCAGCCGCGAAGCCCTCGAGCTTCGTGACGGCGACAAGGGGCGCTACCTCGGCCGGGGCGTGCTCAAAGCCGTGTCGCACATCAACACGGAGATCGCCGCCGCGCTTCAGGGAGAGTCACCAGATCAGCGGTCGATCGACGCCCAGCTTGTGGCGCTCGACGGTACGCCGAACAAGGCTCGTTTGGGCGCCAACGCGCTGCTCGGCGTGTCGATGGCCGTCGTGCGAGCGGCCGCGGCCGGACGCGGCATCCCGCTGTGCGAACACATCGTGTCGCTGCTCGAGACCCCGGTCGCAGGCGCGGGCACGCTGCTGCCCGTGCCGATGATGAACATCCTCAACGGCGGCGCACACGCCGACACCAACGTGGACTTCCAGGAGTTCATGGTCATGCCCATCGGCCTGCCGACTTTCTCTGAAGGTCTGCGAGCCGGCACCGAAACTTTCCACGCGCTGCGTGGACTCCTCAAGGCGCGCGGCCTCGCCACCGGTGTGGGCGATGAAGGCGGCTTCGCCCCGAGCCTCGCCTCCAATCGCGAAGCCGTCGAGCTCGTGCTTGAGGCCATCCACCGCGCCGGCTTTACGCCGGGTCGCGACATGGTGGTGGCCCTCGACGTGGCCGCCAGCGAATTCTGGGATCCGGCCGCCGGCGCCTACGTTCTGGCGAAATCCGGCGAAGGCCGTCGCTCGTCCGACGAGATGATTGCGCTCTATGACGACTGGACCCGCCAGTACCCGATCGCATCCGTGGAAGACGGGCTCGCCGAAGGTGACTGGCCCGGCTGGACGCGCCTGACCGCTGCCATCGGCAATCGCGTCCAGCTGGTGGGCGACGACGTCTTCGTGACGAACCCGGCGATTCTGCGCCGCGGCATCGACGAGCGCGTCGGCAACGCCCTGCTTGTGAAGCTGAATCAGATTGGCACCGTCTCAGAGACGCTCGACGCCATGGCCATCGCCCGCCGCGCGGGGTACGCCAGCGTCATGTCACACCGGTCCGGTGAAACCGAAGACACGACAATTGCCGACCTCGCCGTGGGCACCGCCGCCGGCCAGATCAAGACCGGCTCGGCCAGCCGCTCCGATCGCACGGCGAAATACAACCAGTTGCTGCGCATCGAGGAAACACTCGGCACCGCAGCCACCTATGCAGGACGCAGCGCCCTCGCGCACCTGAGAACCGTCTGATGAAACGACTCGTCCTGCTCCGGCACGGCCAGAGCACCTGGAATCAGGAAAACCGCTTCACCGGCTGGACCGACGTTGATCTCAGCGAACCCGGACGACAGGAAGCCCTTGCGTCAGGACAACTGCTGCGGGCCGCCGGCGACACCTTCGACATCGCCTACACGTCTGTCCTCAAGCGCGCGATTCGTACGTGCTGGATCGTGCTCGACGAACTGGATCAGATGTGGATTCCGGTGGAACGCAGTTGGCGGCTCAACGAGCGCCACTATGGCGGACTGCAGGGACTCAACAAAGCCGAGACCGCGGCGAAACATGGCGAAGCGCAGACCCACCTCTGGCGGCGCAGCTACGACATCC
Organism: Vicinamibacterales bacterium; assembly: GCA_046594875.1. Classification (GTDB taxonomy): domain Bacteria; phylum Acidobacteriota; class Vicinamibacteria; order Vicinamibacterales; family SCN-69-37; genus SYFT01. The sequence goes on along the minus strand of JBKJQX010000145.1, from coordinate 38,347 downwards.
CGCCGCCGCCACTGACACTCGACGACCCGCGCCACCCGTCACACGACCCGCGGTACGCCACACTCGCGCCGGCCGACTGCCCCGCCACCGAATCACTGAAGGACACCGTGGCGCGGTTCCTGCCCTTCTGGAACAACACCATCGCGCCGACGATACTCCAGGGTGGCCGCGTGCTCATCGTCGCACACGGCAACAGCCTCCGCGCGCTCGTGAAGCACCTCGATGGCATTTCAGACACCGCGATTGCGGATCTCAACATCCCGACCGGCATCCCGCTCATCTACGAACTGGACGACAGCCTGGCGCCTATCCGGCACTACTACCTTGGGGACGAAGCCGCGGCCGCGAAGGCGGCCGACGCCGTAGCGCAACAAAGCCGGGCCAGTCGAAGCGGGGCCTGAGCCCTACTCCACTTCTTTTTCGGTGGGCTCGTCGGCCGAGATCCTCAACGACTTGAGGAACCGTCGATCGTTGGATGTGATTTCGATGGGGGGCCGCGCCGGAGGCAGGGCCTTCATGCCACGCGCCGCCTGCGACCCATCGGCAGGCGTACGGCTCGCAAACCCGATCGAGGCTTCAAGCGATACCTTCAAGTCGTATCCGGCCTCGCGCGCTTTCTCAAGACACGCTTCCACTCGCGCGTCGTCGGCCACCGCAGCCGAAATGGCTTCGACCATATCTCGCGCAAGTTGGTTCACAACCGGATCCATACAGGCCTCCCTGCCGCCGAAGCGGGAAAACTGGGGGGATTGTACCAAAACGGCAGCAACGTGTGGGACTGCTAGAATCACCACGAATGCCTGAGGCCGAATTTCCCGGTGTGTTTCCGTTCACACGCGGGATTCAACCCACGATGTACCGGGGTCGGCTGTGGACGATGCGGCAGTATGCCGGGTTCGGCACAGCCGCCGAGTCCAATGCGAGGTACCGCTACCTGCTGGCGAATGGCGTCAGCGGCCTGAGTGTCGCGTTCGACCTGCCGACACAGATGGGGTACGACTCCGATCATCCGATGGCAGCCGGCGAGGTGGGCCGTGTCGGTGTGGCGATCGATTCACTGGACGACATGGCGACGCTGTTCGACGGCATCCCACTGGGCGACGTCTCCACGTCGATGACAATCAACGCGACGGCCATCATCCTGCTGGCGCTGTACGTGGCGGTGGCTCGGCAGCAGGGCGTGCCGCTGGCGCGACTGACGGGCACCATTCAGAACGATGTGCTGAAGGAATACATTGCGCGCGGCACGTATATCTATCCGCCGCGGCATTCCCTGCGGATCGTGACCGACATCTTCGCGTGGTGCGAACGCGACCTGCCCAACTGGAACACGATTTCCATCAGCGGGTATCACATCCGCGAAGCGGGATCGACGGCGGTGCAGGAGGTGGCGTTCACGCTGGCCAATGCAATCGCGTATGTGGAGTCGGCAGTGGCGGCCGGCCTGGACATCAACCAGTTTGGCCAGCGCCTGTCGTTCTTTTTCGCCGCGCACAACGACTTCATCGAGGAGGTCGCGAAGTTCCGCGCGGCGCGTCGGCTGTGGGCCCAGATCATGCGCGACCGGTTTGGCGCCACGAACCCACGGGCCCAGCAGCTTCGGTTCCATACGCAGACCGGCGGGTCCACACTCACCGCCCAGCAGCCAGACAACAACATCGTGCGCGTGGCGCTGCAAGCGATGGCGGCCATCCTGGGCGGCACGCAGTCGCTGCACTGCAACGGCCGCGACGAAGCGCTCGCGCTGCCCACCGAGGATGCGGCCCGCCTGGCGCTGCGCACGCAGCAGATCATCGCGGAAGAAACGGGCGTGGCAAACACCGTGGACCCGGTGGGCGGCTCCTGGGCGATCGAGGAACGCACCGACGCTATTGCCGACGAGGCGCGTGCGCTCATCGCGCGCATTGACGACGCGGGGGGCACCATTGCGGCCATCGAGGCCGGACAGATTCAGCGCCAGGTGCAGGACGCGGCGTATGCGGCGCAGTTGCGGATCGATCGGCGCGAGACCATCGTGGTGGGTGTAAATCAGTTCAACACCGGCGAACAGTCGCCAATCCAGGTGATGCAACTCGACCCGGGCGGCGAAGCGCGGCAGGCGGCGGCCGTGGGGGCGGTCCGGGCGCGCCGCGACCAGCGTGCGTGTCGTCAGTCCCTTGAAGCACTGGCTGGCGCGGCCAGGGGAACGATGAACCTCGTGCCAGCGGTGCTGGCGGCCGTGGAGGCCCACGCGACGCTGGGCGAAATCTCGGATACGCTTCGCGGCGTCTTTGGCGAACACAGTGAACTCCACGTCTGACGCCCCGCTCCTGCGAGTCGATCGACTGCGCACGGTCTTCACCCTGCCGGATGGGCGTGACGTGGCCGCCGTCGATGACGTCTCGCTGGTCGTGAGCGCGGGCGAGACACTTGGGCTGGTCGGCGAGTCTGGCAGCGGCAAGTCGGTGACGGCCCTGTCGATTCTTCGCCTGGTCATGCCTCCGGGACGCATCACGCAGGGCGAAATCATCTTCGACGGGCGAGATCTGCTGACCCTTGATGAGCGCGAGTTGCGGGCCATCCGCGGACGCCGGATTGGGTTCGTATTCCAGGAACCGATGGTGGCGCTCAACCCGGTCTACACGATCGGTCAACAGATCGCGGAAACGTTGACGGTGCACGGCCTTGCCCATGGCCGGGCTGCGCGAACCCGTGCGATCGAATGGCTTCGCGCAGCGCGCGTCCCGGATCCCGAGCGCCGGGCGCGCGAATATCCTCACCAACTCAGCGGCGGCCTCCGGCAGCGCGCCATGATTGCTCTGGCGCTGTGCGCAGAGCCTTCACTGGCCATTGCCGACGAACCCACAACGGCACTCGACGTCACCGTCCAGGGCGAGATCCTCGACCTGCTTCGTGAACTGCGCGCCTCGCTTGGCCTGGCGCTGCTCCTGATCACGCACGATCTCGGCGTGGTGGCCGAAATGGCCGACCGCGTGGCTGTCATGTATGGCGGCCGCATCGTGGAAGAAGGCCCGGTCGCCGATGTGTTCAAGACGCCCGCGCATCCGTACACGCGGGGCCTGCTGGCGTGCCTGCCGGGCTCGGCCGATGGCCGGCGCCTCACGGCGATTGCCGGCACGGTGCCGTCGCTCGGACAGTTCCCGCCGGGCTGCGCGTTTGCCCCCCGCTGCGTCGATCGCCTTCCGGTGTGCGACACCATTCCGCCTGGAGTGACCCCGCCGATTGGCGTTGAGGGCGCCGGCCGTTCGGTGCGCTGCTATCTGCACCAGTCTGTGGCGGGAGGCCGGGGATGACGCCGCTCCTGCAGGTTTCGCATCTGGTGAAGGAGTTCAGCCGCGGCGGATGGCTGCGCAGCGGCGGCACGGTGCGCGCCGTGGATGACATCAGTTTCGATGTACGGCCCGGCGAAACGTTCGGCCTCGTCGGTGAATCTGGCTGTGGGAAGACGACCACTGGTCGGTGCATTCTGCGCTTGATCGAGCCAACATCGGGACAGGTCATCTTCAAGGGCACCGACCTGGCGGCGCTCAACGCACGAGACCTTCGGCGCGCCCGCCGCGACCTGCAAATCGTCTTTCAGGATCCCTATTCGTCGCTCAACCCCCGCATGCGCGCCGGCGCCATCGTCGAAGAACCGCTCATCATCCACCGCATCGGCACACGCGAGGAGCGCAGGGCACGGGTGGCGGAGCTGTTTGGACTGGTCGGTCTCGATCCGGCGCAATCTTCCAAGTTCCCCCACGAGTTCAGCGGCGGCCAGCGCCAGCGCATCGGCCTGGCCCGCGCCCTGGCGCTCAACCCGTCACTCATCATCGCGGACGAACCGGTCTCGGCCCTGGACGTCTCGGTGCAGGCACAGGTCGTGAACCTCCTGCAGGATCTGCAGGCCCGGCTCGGCCTCACCTACCTGTTCATCGCGCACGACCTGCGTCTGGTGCGACAGGTCTGCGACCGGGTGGCGGTGATGTATCGCGGCCGCATTGTGGAAAGTGCGCCCGCCAATCAGCTCTTCACCAGCCCGGCCCACGCTTACACGCAGGCCCTGCTCTCAGCGGTGCCGCGTGTGGACCCGGCCGACCGGACGACGAGGATTCCATTCGCGCACGAGGAATATCAGCCGATGGCCTTGCGCGAAGTCGCCGCCGGTCACTTCGCGGCGATCGTGTAGTTCAGTTCACACGAGACGTGAAGACATCCTTCATGCCTCGTGTTGATATCACTATGCGGCGCGGTGGACGTCCTTTTCGACCTGGCCGTCGCGGATGTGGATGGAGCGATGGGCGTGGGCGGCCACTTCTGGCTCGTGCGTGACGAGAATGATCGTATTGCCAGCTTCATGGAGGCGCTCGAAGAGGCTCATGATTTCCACGCCGGTTTTTGAGTCCAGGTTACCGGTGGGTTCGTCGGCGAGCACGATCGAGGGGTTGTTGACCAGCGCCCGGGCAATGGCCACACGCTGCCGCTGGCCGCCAGACAATTCGTTGGGCTTGTGGGTCTTGCGATCTCCCAGTTCGACCTTGTCGAGCGCCGTGCTGGCGCGTTGGTGGCGCACCTTCGCGCTGACCCCGGCATAGATCAGGGGCAGTTCCACGTTGTGGAGCGCGGTGGCGCGGGGCAACAGGTTGAACGTCTGGAACACGAACCCGATTTCTTCATTCCGGATGCGCGCCAATTCGTCGTCGCTCATCTGGCCCGCCTGTTTGCCGTTGAGGGTGTAGGTGCCCTGCGACGGCGTGTCGAGGCAGCCGATCAGGTTCATGAGCGTGGACTTGCCCGACCCGCTGGGCCCCATGATCGCCACATATTCGCCGCGTTCAATGGAGATCGAGACCCCCCGGAGCGCGTGAATTTCTTCGGCGCCCATCACGTAGGTCTTCCACAGGTTGTTGGTTTCGATCAGTGCCATGGCATCAAGGGTATACGCGATCGGACACGGACGCGTTCCTCGGAATTGGGAAATGCCATTACGAGCGTCAGCTCTCGAGCGCCTCGTATTCGTCCTTGAGGCGCCGGATGACGTTCGGATCGGCGAGCGTCGTGGTGTCTCCCAGGGCCTTGCCTTCGGCCACATCGCGCAGCAGTCGCCGCATGATCTTGCCGGATCGGGTCTTGGGGAGGTCGGCAGCGAAGAGAATCTGGTCCGGCCGCGCGATGGCGCCGATCTTCCGGACCACGTGCTCCTTCAGTTCATCGCTCAAGCTGGCGGTGGCGATGACCCCCTCTTTCACCGTCACAAACGCGGCAATCGACTGGCCCTTGATCTCGTGGGGGCGCCCGACCACGGCGGCCTCGGCCACGGCAGGGTGGTCCACCAGCGCGCTCTCCACTTCGCTTGTGCCCAACCGATGTCCGGCCACGTTCAGCACGTCGTCGACGCGGCCCAGCAGCCAGTAGTCACCCTGTTCATCAACACGGGCGCCATCGCCTGTGAAATACACGCCGTCGTCCCAACGGGTCCAGTACTGCTCGACGAACCTGGCCGGGTCGCCGTAGATGCCGCGCAACATGCCGGGCCAGGGTTTGGTCAGCGCCAGGAGCCCGCCTCCCTTGGCGACGGCCACACCCGCGCCGGTGCGAATCTCGGCGGTGATGCCGGGAAATGGTTTCGTCGCCGAACCGGGTTTGAGCGGCGTGAGGCCGGGCAGCGGCGCAATCATGATGTGACCGGTCTCGGTTTGCCACCACGTGTCGACGACTGGACACCGTCCCCCGCCGATGTGTTCGTGGTACCACATCCACGCCTCGGGGTTGATCGGTTCACCGACCGAACCCAGAAGACGCAGCGACGAAAGGTCGCGCTTCGCGGGCCACTCGGTTCCCCACTTCATGAACGCGCGAATCGCGGTGGGGGCAGTGTAGAAGATGGTGACGCCGTGGCGCTCGACGATTTCCCAAAAGCGATCTTTCGACGGCCAGTCGGGAGCGCCCTCATACATCACGACGGTGGCGCCATTCTGCAGCGGTCCGTACACGACGTAGCTGTGCCCAGTGACCCAGCCGATGTCGGCGGTGCACCAGAACACATCGGTGTCCTGCAGGTCGAACACCCATTTCGTGGTTGCGTACGTGCCCACCAGATAGCCGGCCGTCGTGTGCACGATGCCCTTGGGCTTGCCGGTGGTGCCTGACGTGTAGAGGATGTAGAGCATGTCCTCGGCATCCATGGGTTCGGCTGGACAGTCCGCGGACGCATCCTGCATCAGGCGGTGGTACCAATGATCGCGGCCTTCCTTGACGTGCACGGGAAACATTTCACCCGGCTGCCGCCGCACGAGCAGGACGTGTTGAATCGAAGGCGTGCCGGTGAGCGCCTCATCGGCAGTCTGTTTGAGGGGCACGATCTGTCCGCGGCGGTAGCCGCCATCGGCGGTGATGAGCAACGACGCCTGCGCGTCGTTGATGCGATCGCGCAGCGCTTCGGCGCTGAACCCACCAAAGACCACCGAGTGCACGGCGCCGATGCGCGCGCACGCGAGCATTGCGATGGCGAGTTCGGGAATCAGCGGCAGATAGATGGCGACGCGGTCGCCCTTCCTTACGCCAAGAGACTTCAGGACGTTGGCGCACTGGCAGACCTGACGGTACAGGTCCCAGTACGTGAGCGTGCGGCGGTCGCCCGGCTCACCTTCCCAGATCAGCGCGGCGGTGTTGCGGCGCGACGTCCGCACATGACGATCGAGGCAATTGACGCTCGCGTTGAGCTGGCCGCCGACAAACCACTTTGCGTGAGGCGGCTGCCAGTCGAGCACCTGGGTCCAGGGGCGCGTCCATTCGAGTTCAGCGGCGAATGTCGCCCAGAACGCTTCGGGGTCCGCCGCCGCACGTTCGTAGACGGACGAGTCGTTGGCTACGGCATTCGCGCGCCAGTCCGCGGAAGGCTCAAACACGCGCTGCTCGTTGAGTAGATTGAGCAGCGCGTCGATCTCAGGCCCGCGTGGTTCGGTCGGGCTCACGCCGTCGGCCCGACCATCCCGTCCGGGGTGGCCTTCTTGCGGAAGAACGCGGTGCCCAGCAACGCACCCAGCATGCCGAACACGGCATAGAGCGGCACCGTGATGGCCACCATGACCAAGGCCAGCGACGGCCCGGTCGCGAAGCCGCGGATCATCTCCATCGTCTCGGGCGGCATGTTGGGAATGTTTGAGAGCGCCTGCTCAATGGCGTCCTGCTGCACGCCACCGGTGAGACGGAGCGTCAGAGCGCTCGCCAGGCTGGAGATGAGCCCGCCCACCGCGCCGGCAATGAGGCCGCTCAGCGCCGCAGACGACGTTTCGATTGGCTTGGGAGTGGCCTGCTGCTCCAGGTAGACCGTGAGCATGCCGCCGGTGATCACCCACAGACAACAACAGTTGGCGAACCCGATGACGGGCAGCGCCGACAACACACCGATGAAGAGACCGCCGAGTAGTGCGGGTTGGAAACGGGCCATGGGCGTCCTTCTGTTGGTGTGAATCAGTCGTAGTATTCGCGGCCGAGGTGGGTGATGAGTTCTTCTCCGCGCATATACCGCAGCGTGTTCTTCAGCTTCATCAGCTGAATGAACAGGTCGTGCTCGGGGTACAACTCCGGCACGTGCATCGGGCTCTTGAAGTAGAACGAGAGCCATTCCTGGATGCCCTTGAATCCGGCGCGCTTGGAGAGGTCCAGGAACAGCGCCACGTCGAGCACGATGGGCGCCGCCAGAATGCTGTCGCGGCACAGGAAGTTGATCTTCAACTGCATCGGGTAGCCGAGCCACCCGAAGATGTCGATGTTGTCCCAGCCCTCTTTGTTGTCGCCGCGTGGCGGGTAGTAATTGATGCGGACGACGTGCGAGATGTCCTTGTAGAGATCGGGATAGAGGTGCGGCTGGAAGATGTAGTCGAGCGCGCCTTTCTTGCTTTCTTCCTTCGACTTGAACGACTCGGGGTCGTCAAGCACTTCGCCGTCGCGGTTGCCCAGGATGTTGGTGGAGTACCAGCCGGCCACACCAATCAACCGGGCCTTCAAGCCGGGCGCAATGATCGTCTTGATCAGCGTCTGACCCGTCTTCATGTCGCTGCCGCAGATGGGCGAGCCGGTTTTGTTCGCCAGTTCCCGCAGGGCCGGGACTTCGGCGCTGAGGTTGGGCGCCGCGTTGCCGTACGGAAGGCCCTCACTCAGAGCCGCATAGCAATAAATCTGGCTCGGCGAAATCGCGGGGTCGTTGTCGACCAGTCCCTTTTCAAACGCCGCGAGCGACGCATGGCACGCCTGCTCGGTCAGGAAAATTTCCGTGGACCCGGCCCAGATGAGCACCAGGCGGGCGCAGTTATTGTCGGCCTTGAACTTGCGGATGTCGGCGATCAGTTGATCGGCCAGGTCTTTTTTGTTCTTGCCCGTCTTGACGTTGGGGCCGTCGAGGCGTTTGACGTAGTGGCGGTCGAACACGGCCGACATTGGCTTGATGGCCGACAGTTCGTCTTTCACCTGATCGAGCAGCTTCTCGTCGAGCACGCCGGCGTGTTTGGCCGCTTCGTAACAGTTGTCCTCGAAGATGTCCCAGCCGCCGAAGACGATGTCGTTGAGCGGAGCGAGTGGCACAAAGTCACGAATGGCGGGCGAACGGCCTTCGGTGCGTTTGCCGAGGCGCACGGTGCCCATTTCGGCGAGCGACCCGATGGGTTTGGCCAGGCCTTTTCGGATCGCCATGACACCGGCAATGGTGGTGGTGCTGACCGCACCCAGACCGACGAGAAGGATGCCGAGTTTGCCGTCGGCGGGAGCAAGAGGGAGACCAGTATTCACGGCATAGAACTATATCATCTGGGGTGGGAACGTCAGGGAGGGCAGGTGTTTACGGAACTCGGGATCCTGAAGCTGATCAAGCGAACGCGCGATCAGCCGTTTGCATCAGCGGTGGCCATGCTCGGGGTGAAGGGCGGCGACCGGGTGTTGTTCTGCGGTGCCGGCATGCCGGACCTTGCCGGAGCCGTGGGCGTCATCACCAGCCTGAACGGACAAACCACGGTGGTCGATCGGCGCGCAGGTGCCGACGCCAGGGTGGCAGCTGCCGCGGCCGCAGCCGGCGGCCTTGTGGACTTCGAAGACGCCCCGCTCTCGCTGCTGCCTTTTGATACGGACCACTGGGACGTTGCGGTCATCGCCGACGGCCTGCGTGCGCTCGAAGGCCAGGCCCCGCAGGTCCTGGGCGAAGCGATTCGTGTGGTTCGGCCTGGCGGGCGCATCATCCTGCTGGACCGTGTGGGCCGCCCGGGACTGTTTGGCCTCATCCGTAATGCGGATGCATCGGCTGAACCGTCTGAGAAGGTCATCGCGACCCTGACGGCTGCCGGCCTGCGAGCCGCGCGGCTCCTCGCCGAAGTCGACGGCGTGCGGTACTTCGAAGCAGTGAAGGGCAGGGCCTAACGCAGACAGGTCAGGTGCCGGCCGCCATCAATCGCGATGGTCTCCCCGGTGATCCACGCTGACGCGGGCGACACCAGGAAAGTGATCAGTTCCGCCACCTCTTCGGGTGTGCCCGGACGGCCCAGCGGATGGGTCGTCTTCGAGTGCTCAAGAAACGCCGTGTAACGCGCCTCGTCCATCCCGCTGCGACGATGGAGGTTCGTCACGACCACGCCGGGGTTCACCGCGTTCACACGCACGCCGTGCGGCGCGAGATCGAGCGCGGCACATCGCGTGAGCTGATCGACGGCGGCTTTGCTCACGCAGTACGCCAGCACGCCGGGGAACGATCGCAGCCCGGCCACGCTCGACACATTCACCACCGCACCCTTGCGCGCCACGAGTGTGGGCGTCGCCTCGCGAATCAACCGGAACGACGCGCGCAGGTTGATATCCATCATCGCGTCGAACGCGTCATCGCTCGTATCGCCTATGGCGCCCGAGGCGATGATGCCTGCGGCGTTGACAAGTGCGTCCACGCCGCCCCACTTCGCCGTCGCATGTTCGACGATCTCGCGCGGCGCATCCGGAGCGGTCACGTCGGCGACCAACGCCTCGGCCTCGCCACCGTCAGCCACAACAAGATCACAGACTGCCAGCAAGGCCTCGGCGTTCCGCCCCACGGCCAGCACCGCCATTCCCTCTGTCGCAAGCCGCAGGCACGTCGCCCGCCCAATGCCAGACGACGCCCCGGTCACGATCGCCGCTCGAGTCATGACCGAAGTCTAAGGGGGACGGGTGTGATTTCCGCAGAAATGGCGAAAAGGGGGACAGGCCTCGGCGGCTGTTGTTCCGAGGCCTGTCCCCTTTTTCGCCATTTCTGCGGAAATCACACCCGTCCCCCTATTTCCCCGCTTCTCCAGGCCCGACATGAATGAAGTGGAGGTGTTCTCGCCGAAGGATGTTGCGATGGCGGCTGCGGTGCCTGTGGACCAGGTGCGGGACGTAGTCGAATCCGAACAAATCCTGGTGGTCAACGGCCACATGTCGCAGGCCGACGCCGTGCGGCTTGTGCGCGGGTTCGCGCGCGGCGAACTGGGGCGCGCGCCACTCACGCTGCTCCGCCCCACCCGGCGCAAAGGCAGCCTGCCCCTGGCGGCGTCGGGCATGATGCACGCGGCGTTTGTCGCTCTGCTACTCGTCGCCTCGTCGCTCGGGCTGCTCAAGGCAAACGACACCGAAACTCACATCGAAGACCCGACACCGGTTCGCATGGTGTTCATGATGCTCCCCGGTCCCGGTGGTGGCGGTGGCGGTGGCGGAAACGCCATCCCCCTTCCTCCGCCGCCTGCCAAGGCCAAGGCCCCCGCACCAGCGCCAAGAAAAATCAGTGTTCCGGTGCCGAAGCCACCCCCCTATCGACCGCCCCCACGTCCCGTGACCCGACCGACGCCGCCGCAGCGACTAGCGCCGGTGCAGCCGATTCCGGTACGCCCGACGCCTGAACGGCAAAAACCGATGCCGGTGGTTCAGGCCCCTGTGGCTCCCATGGCCGCCGACACAGACGACCAGGCCGGCCTGCTCAACTCGCAGGCGCCCCCCTCAACGAGCCAGGGCAGAGGCACGGGCGGAGGCGCGGGCTCGGGCCAGGGTACGGGACTTGGCGAAGGCAACGGCGCGGGAATCGGCGAAGGTTCGGATGGCGGCACGGGTGGCGGGCCATTTCGTCCGGGCAGCGGCATCGAACCGCCATTGCTCCGTCGCGAAGTGAAGCCGGTCTACACCGACGAAGGACGCCGACGCGCCATTGAAGGCGATGTGGTCATGGAAATTGTCGTCCGGCGCGATGGCTCGGTGGGTGATGTGCGACTGATGCGCACGCTCGGCTCCGGGCTGGACCAGAGGGCGATTGCAGCCGTCAAGCAATGGCGCTTCGCGCCGGCGCGTCGCAAGGGCGCAGCCGTGGACGTGTTGGTGGAAGTGGCCGTGGGTTTCGCGCTGCGCTAGGCCAACGGGGCTCGAAGGAGAGACAAGATCATGGAGTGGACCTTGTGGATCACATTGGTCGGGGCCTTGACCCTGGCGATCGCCCTGGCCGTGGTGGCGTGGCGACTGTTGCGCGGCGACCGGCAGCGCACCGACGCCCGGGCCGCCATGTTGCGGCAACTGGCGTTTGAGCCCGAGGTCCCGCAGGAAGCCGAACCTGAACAGCGCTGGCAGGATGCCACCATGCCGCCACCAGTGTTCGCAACCGTCAGCCGCACCGAGGCGCCGTCGCGCTCGTGGTTGGCCGTCGGTGTTGCCGTCCTCTTTATGGCGCTTGGCGCCGGCACGGTCTACGGCCTGTATGGCCCGATCTCGACCCGCGTGGCGCAGAACAACAGCGCCCCTGCACCAGAACGTTCGGCGAGGGCCGCAGATGCGCCGCCGCTCGAGTTGCTGTCACTCAGTCACCGCCTCGAAGAATCCGACTTCGTCGTCACCGGCCTCGTGCAGAATCCGCGCGACGGCCGCCCAGCCCCTCCGGTGATGGCTGTGGTCTATGTCTTCAACGCCCAGGGCGACTACTTCGCGTCGGGCAAAGCTGCACTGGAATTCGCCACGCTCGCGCCAGGAGCGGAATCACCGTTTGTGGTGCGCCTGCCGAAAGTGACTGGCGTCAACCGCTTCCGTGTGGGCTTTCGCGCGGTAGACGGTGCCGTCGTGGCGCACGTCGATCGACGCGGACAGCCCATCGAAGGCACGACGGCAGGCGCGGCCACAGTGGCGGAAGGCCGCTGACATGCGCCTGCTGTGCGCTGCGGTTGCGGTTGTTGTCGCCCTCGTCCCTGCTCGCGCCCAGCAAGGTCAGGCGGGCCAGACAGGCCAGGGCTTCTCGTTCCGGTCGAATGTCGACCTCATCAACGTCACCGCGACAGTCACCGACAACAGCGGACGGTTTGTCTCCGGTCTGACGCGCGCCGACTTCGAGGTCTACGAAGACGGCGTGTTGCAGCCTACGTCGTTCTTCGAGACCGAACGCGTCCCCGTCAGCCTCGGCATCGTCGTCGACACCAGCGGCAGCATGGTGGGCGAGCGATGGGTGGCGGCGCAGGCCGCCATCAATCGGTTTCTGGTGGACCTGCTCGGGTCACAGGATGAAGTGTTCCTCTATCGCTTCGACAATCGTCCTGAGTTGGTGCAGCCGTGGACCAGTGACCGGCGCGCGGCCAGCCGCACATTTTCAGGCTTGCAGCCCAGGGGCGGCACCGCGATGTACGACGCGGTGGCCGAGGCCATTCCCCTCGCGCAGCAGGGCAGCAAGCGTAAAAAAGCACTGGTGGTGATCTCGGACGGGAACGATACCAACAGCCGCATGAAGGTCAGTGAACTCACGCGTCTGATTCAGGAGAGCGAAGTGCTCGTCTATGCGGTAGGCATTGAAGCATCAGGGGGATCGGGGTCCTACAGCCAGCCTTCGGCACCGCAGAAGACAGGTCGCCCGCCATCGCCGTCTCCGTTTCCGGGCCGCAAAGTCACGGCGCCTCCACCAGCTCCCGCGCCCGCGCCCACTCGCAGCGCGCCGCCGCGCAACAGCGGCTCAGGCGGGGACCGCGCCAACGAGACCGCACTCCGCGCGATGACCGACGACAGCGGTGGCCGCACCGAAATGATCTATTCGCCGCAGGACCTGGACCCGGCCACGGCCGGCATCGCCAGTGAACTCAGCCAGCAGTACTTCCTTGGCTACAACTCGGCGGCGCCAAAGGACGGGCGCTGGCACACCATCGAAGTGCGGGTCAAGAAGGGCTCGTACACCATTCGCGCCCGGAAAGGGTTCATCGCCGGGTAGGACCGGGTAGGAGATGTGGCACGGGCTGAAGCCCATGCCCTCTGCACACCAAAGACGCGATAGGCTACACGGCGCGTGTCTGATTCATCACTTGTTTGGGCCGCGGCGCTCGGGCTCTCGGTCGCCGGCAGCGTCGGTGGCCTTCTGGTCGCCGGCATCCTCCTCCTCTTTGGCCCCGAGGTCCGCAACCGGGTGGTACCGTCCCTGGTGTCGTACGCCGTCGGCACGCTCCTGGGTGCGGCTGCGCTCGGGTTGATGCCCCAGGCGCTTGAGACCCTGTCGCCACAACGGGCCTTTGTGGCGCTGCTCGGGGGCATCCTCACGTTTTTCGTTCTCGAAAAACTCGTCCTGCTCCGCCACTGCCATGACGACGCGGAATGCAAGGTGCATGAGAGTACCGTGACGCTTGTGATCATCGGCGATGCGGTGCATACGTTTGTTGACGGCGTGGCGATCGCAGCCACCACACTGGTCTCAGTGCCACTGGGAATCAGCACCGCGCTCGCGGCCATCGCCCACGAGATTCCGCAGGAGGCCGGTGACTTCGGGATTCTGCTGTCGGCCGGGCACTCGCGCAAGAAGGCGTTGATGCTCAACGCGACGTCGGCGCTTGGCGGCGTGGCTGGCGCGCTGGCCATGCTGCTGCTGGGATCAGCGATGCCAAACGTGGCACCCTACGTCCTCGCCTTCGCGGCCGGCAATTTTCTGTATGTCGCGATGGCCGACCTGATCCCGCACCTGCACCGCGGTGAGACCAACAGCAACAGCGTGCGCCAGGTCATCCTCATCGCACTCGGCCTGCTGACCATCGGCCTCGTGGATCAACTACTGCACTAGACCGATCATTCACACGAGGCATGAAGGCTTGAAGGATCTTTTCTTTCACCAAGAACTCTTCCTGTTTCCTTTAGTCCTTAATGCCTCGTGTGAAATCGGCCTTCCCTAAAGTTCTTTCTCCAGGCGTATTTCGTCGCGCACGGCGATGCCGGCAAAGCCGGGACGTCCGGCCGCGCGGGTGATGAGCGAACCCGGCATGATGGATGTGATGCGGTACTGCTGCCGCTGGTAGAAGTACAGCGCCGGAAGGTTGTCGTTGGATGTCGCGATGACCGCCCGGTGACGCCCAGCCTCTTTCGCGAGGCGCTCGGCCTCGGTCACCAGGTGCCCACCCACGCCGGAACGCTGCCACATGGGATCGGTTGCGAGCGCCAGCATCTGCAGAGCGTCTTCAGTCAGCCGATACGCCAATGCGCCGGCCAGCTGATCGCCTTTCACCAGAGCCACCAACGCAGGCATGTCCACCAACGCAACTTCCGCATCAAACGCGCCGACGCGTGTGCTGCCGAAGTCGCGCTGGAAGAGGTCCAGCACCGCGGTGCGCTCGGCGTCTTCGCACGGGCGGACAATGACGGGGGGCAATTCGACGTGGGGCCGGCAGCCGCACACCAACTGAAGCCGCGCATCAGCCCAGTCAACAAATCGGCCACAACGCGCACATCGCAGCACGGACGGCTTGGCGGAAAACAGCGACGATCCCATAGCTGGCCAATTTACCACTCCAGCCCCTTGCTGGTCTAAACAGGTACTTCTTCGGGGGCGTAAGCTAGGCAGACAAGTCGAGGCCAGAGAATCCGCATGCATACCACTATCGTTTTTCGCGGACTGACCGCGGCCGTGGCCGCCACAGTGTTTCTGGCCGTCGGTCACGCCCAGCAGGCCGGCCAGGCCGGCACGGCCCAGCAGGCCGGTCAGCAAAGCGGCCAACAGGCAGGAAGAGGTGCTGGCAGCCGCGGCAACCAACCCGCCCGCGACGCCCAGGTCCAGCAGGCCACAGGCACGGCGATGATCCTGGGACAGGTCGTCACCGGCGACAGCGGCACCCCCGTTCGCCGGGCCCAGGTCAACCTCAGTGGCCAGGAACTGCGGGGCCAGCGCACCACGTTGACCGACAACGAGGGGCGGTTTGTCTTCACGTTGCTCCCCGCCGGGCGTTACAACGTGAATACGTCGAAGGCCGGCTACGTGAACATCGCCTACGGCGCAAAGGCCCCAGGCCGCGCGGGCACGCCCATTCAACTCGCCGACGGTCAGAAGCTCGAAGCCAAGGCCATCTCGCTGCCCAGGGGCGGCGTAGTCACAGGCATCGTGCTGGATGAACACGGAGAGCCGGCGCCTGGCACACCGGTTCGAGCGATGCGTGAGGTGATTCGCACAGGCGAGAAGCGACTGGAATCTGCCGGTAACGACACCACCGACGACCGGGGCATGTACCGCGTCTACGGCCTCCAACCCGGCAAATACGTCGTCTACGCGCAGCCTCGCAATCAGGGCACCGGGGCGCTGCAGGTGAACATCGCGAGTGAGATTGAAGCTGCGGTGCAGCAGATGACGCAGCTGCTTGGCGCAGGCCAGGGCGGGGGCGGTCGCGGTGCGCAGCTTGGCGATTTGCTCGGGCAGATGGGCGGCGGACGCGGCCAGCAGGCGCTCGAACAACTGCAGCGGCAGCTCAATCCCGAGGGGCAGCCGACCGTGGCATACGCACCGGTGTTTTATCCGGGCTCGACGTCGCCATCGAGCGCGGCCTCGGTCGAAATCGCCGCCGGACAGGAACGCTTCGGCGTGGACTTTCAACTGCAGCTCACACAGACCTCGCAGGTGGGCGGCGTGGTGATTGGTGCTGACGGCATGACACCCACGGGCACTCAGATCACGCTGGTGCCGAAAGATACGTTACCCGGTCTTCCCGGCGGCACGATGACGGCGCGCGCGGGCCAGGACGGCCAGTTCACGTTCCGCAACGTCATTCCCGGGCAGTACTCCGTGGTGGCGCGGGCGCAGATGCGCGTCGTGGATCCTTCCGCGCCAGTCGAAGAAGTTCCTGCGGCGGCGGGACGCGGTGGCGGACGTGGCGGCGCGCGCGGACAGGGCGGGCCGCCGCCGGAGATTCTGTGGGCCATGGCTGACATAGCGGTGGACGGCACGGACCAGTCGGGCGTCAGTCTGCAACTGCAGAAGGGCATGACCATCTCGGGACGCATTGCGTTTGATGGCCAGGGCACGCCACCCGCCGACCTCACGCGCATCCGCGTGAACCTGACGACCGTCGGTGCGTCGGCGGTGGACTTCGGGAATATCCCCGCGGCCTCCGTGGATGCCAGTGGCCGATTCACCCTGCAGGGTGTGCCGCCTGGACGATATTCGCTACGCGGCACTGGTCAGGGCGGCGGCGCCGGTCTGGGTGGTGCAGCGGGAGCTGGCCGTGGCGGTGGTGCAGCAGCGGCGACCGCGCCTCAGGGCACAGCCGTCAATTGGCAACTCGCGTCAGCGACGGCCGGTGGTCGCGACAGCCTCGACTTCCCTCTCGTGATCGGCCCGGGCATGAATATCACCGACGCCGTGGTGACGTTTGCCGACAAGTCCACGGAACTCACCGGCACACTGCAGGACGCCGCTGGCGCCGCCACATCCGAGTATTCGATCATCGTGTTCCCGTCAGACAAGCAATATTGGCAACCACAGTCGCGGCGGATTGTCTCGGTGCGTCCCGGTACGGATGGTCGCTTCACCACGCGCAACCTGCCTCCGGGCAGCTACATGATCGTGGCGGTCACGGATGTGGAGCCGGGCGAGTGGTTTGACCCCGGCTTCCTTGAGCAGCTTGCTGCTGCGGCCATGCGCGTCACGCTGGCTGAGGGCGAGAAAAAGACGCAGAACCTTCGGATCGCGGGCGGCGGGTAACTTCGGGTCTCACACGAGGCGTGAAGGACTGAAGGATCTCAAGATACAGGGTCGCTTCAAACGACATCAAGTTGGCGTGATCGCCAGTCGTCGCCCCTCCAACGCCGCTGCGTTCGGACACGTCGGGCAAGATCAGGGTCGAGCCGCCAAGGCGTACGCGTCAAAGTAGCGCTGCAGTCCGGCCGCTGTGGACTGGTACTGATTGGGCCCGTCGAAAAAGTCCACCACCACCTCGCGGACGCGCGCGATTTCCCTCAGTCGCGGCAGTGACTGGCGGTGACGGGGATCATCCAGCGTGAGATCGATCAATTCGAGCGCGCGTTCGAGTGCGCCGCGCGCCAGCTCAGGACGCCGCGCCGTCCACTTGATGGCACGGCTGACCTCGCTGCCGATGTTGCCAAGTTGCTCGGCGATCGACAGGTCGTGCCATCGTCCGGCGGCGAGATCCTGGTGCTGGACGGCCGTCATCGACGCACCAGCTCCGCCACCAACGCCACGATGGCTTCCTGTGTCGCGGGATCATCAACCCCTCGCGAACGGTTGCCGAAAGAAGGCCGCAGGTTGATCATCGAGTCGAACTCGAGCCAATCTGGACCGTCGAGTTGTGGATACAGGTTGATGCCCCACAAGTCGCGTTGCTGCGAACCGTCGGCAAGCAGGGACGCTTCCTGATCGGCGTGCATGTCGGCGTCGAGAACGAGGAGGCGCCGCCGGAGGTCTACCACCCCTTTGGTCATGTCTCGAAAGCGGCCCGGCACCAACCGTCGCAGGTCCTCAATGGAAATGGGATTGGACTCGGTCACTCGCAGCATTGGACTCACGCCATTATTCTAGCGGCGATCCCGCTGGCACGATCTTCTCGATTGCGCAGCCTTCGACGAGCCGGGGTCCAGTTGGTCACCCCTGCGTGCGAATCGCGTCGCGCGTTGCGACATGGTGATGAATCGTGGCGGCGACCACGAAATAGCTGATCAACGCCTTTTGCCAACACCCATAACTCTGGAAGTCCGTCACGACCGCGAGCGCAATTGGCGCGAAGAGGTGAACGAACATCAGCGGTCGATTGTTTCGAAGCTGAAGGGCAAAAAACACATACACACCCACGAGCAACGCGAAAGCGCTGACCCTGTGCAACAGCCACCTGTTCGGGGAGAGGGACACCATCAGCAGCAGCACGCCGAAGCCGATGGTGTCGATGGCCTCGATCGGGTCTTTGAATCGCTTGAGGTCCACGCTGTACACGGCGGTTACCAGCGCGATCGCACCGAACAGCGCGTAGCCGAGGGGCCCACACTCGCCCTCGCGGAACGCACTGAGCGGCCAGGCAAGGGCTTCATATGGACTGCACACTTGATGCACATGAATCAGGAGTACAAAAAAGACCAGCGACGCGAGCTTCATGGCCACAGGCTGATCCCAGTCACGAACGTCGCAAGATCGGGTCGATCCAGGCGGCCAATTGGCGATGGGCTTCATCCAACGCCGTGGGGAGTCCGACTGGTGACGCCTCTCGCCGATAGCTGACGGCCAACTCTCGAGGCGGTGCAGGCAGGGCCGCGGGAACAGGATGCGTGGCCCGTCGTGCAAAAGTCTTCTGGATTTCGCGCGCCAGATGCTCGGTATCGATCGTGGCGTGCGCATGGATCAGCAGAAGATCTGCCAGGTCGCGACCGCGCGTCGTGCCTCCTCCCCGATAGGTGCGGGTGTAGGCATGCAGCTTCTCGGCGATGTGCCGTTCGAGCGGAATCACCATTACATCAATCGGTGGCAAGCCGAGGTCGGAGAGAAGTCCCAGTCGCGTCGCGGGCTCAGCGTCCCACGGGTCTGGCGTCGCCACTGTCACGTCAACCTGCAGGGGCTCGAAATATCGCCCGGCAATGCTGCTTTCCAGCGTGAATCGGACCGCCAGCGCAACACCGCCTTCTGTCATGGGGCTTTGCCCAGTCAGCGCGAACGCAAAATGGTCGCCGACGTCTTCGGCGGCGGCACGTTGCAAATCCGCACGGGCGGACTCGATGCTCGTCGCATGCTCCATGTCGAGGTCGAGAGAAACACGCGCCCGCGCACCGAAGCGGGTCTCCAGAGCCAGACCACCCTTGATCGCCCAGCGATGCGGCGCGATGCTCGTGAGTCGCATCATCAACCGCTCGAGCGCCGCCTGGCGCCGTACGACGTAAGCGGCCACACCCAGCGTGCGTGCGCGCTCGCGCAACTTCGCTTCGACGGCGGTACGGAAACCCGCCGCGGTCGTGTATTCACGCATCGGTGTCGGCTTCCTGCAGCGCGCGGTCGATGAGCCGACACACTCTCACCGAACGGCCGCCCACCGCCGCCTGAAGCTCCGCGGCGGACACCAGACCAGACCGCACGGCCGTGGTGGTCGCCTCGATGACGACCTGGGGGTCGCCGCCAATATCCGCAACGTCGACGATGGTCCTGGCGGGTGTGGTGAGGTGGACGCCGAACCGCTGGGCGACGTCGGCACGAGGGACAGGGGTCAGCGTCGTGTGGATCGCAACCCGCGGATCGGGTTGGGCGGCGCGCAGCCGGCGGGCGCGCGGCACCGTCAGATGAATGGTCTCGGAACGCGACGACGCGAGCTCGTACAAGGTGAGTGCGGTGTCGTGCGAGACCACGGCCGCTCGGGAGCGGTAGCGCACCCAGGCCGCAACAACATCCTCGTGCGCACGAACGGGCACACCGCGCAACCGATAGAACCCGCGCTGGATCCGCTCGAAGTGTCCGACGGCGACGTGGTGCACGAGAGATCGCGGGCTGTAGCCAAGGGCGCGGGCTTGCTCCGCCGTAAAGTAGCCAGCCTGGTCCGAGGCCAGTTCATACAGGCGCTGGAGCTTGGCCGTGGTCCTTTCCGGTGGTTCGCTTGTCATTATGTCCCGTTTATTATACGTAAAATGTGTATAAAATGGGAACAATTGACTGACCACACCAGACGTCGCGCTTCTCACCGGTTAGTCAGTTGACATCATAGTCAAATGACTAGTAGTGTCACGGGCGATGAAACCGAAACCCAGTGACCCTCGCGTGGCCGCGGCCCTGCCGCTGCACCCGCGTGACTATCTGATTCTGTTGGCGCTGGTCGATGGTCCTTTGCACGGCCACGGACTGTTGAGGGCCGTCGAAATGCAGGCCGGCGGCGTGCTCTTTGATCCGGCAAACCTGTACCGGCTGCTGCGCAAGCTTGAGCGCGATCTTTGTGTGGCCGAAATGCCCCACGCTCGGTCTGGGGGCGACTCCCGCCGACGCGAGTATGCACTGACGCCGCTGGGCCGCTCGATCCTGATCGCCGAGTCGGAGCGCCTGGCGCGACTCACCGATGACGCTCGGGCACGCAGGCTGGTGACGCGATGACCAGGCGATGGCTGGCGACGTACTACCGGATGCTGCTGTGGGCGTACCCGCGCAGCTTCCGGCGCGACGCCGGAGCAGACGCGGCACGCCTGTTTGTCGAAGCGTGTCTCGAATCACAACAGACGGCCGGGTGGCTCGGCGCCGTACGGCGAATCTGTCGTGCCGCATGGGACGTACCGGTCGGTGGTCTGGCCGCACGGTTCGGATCACACGGCCGGCAAACCCTCTCGGGTCACCGCCGCCCATCGTCACTGGTCTCCGACCTGGGCAGCGATCTCCGTTATGGCGTGCGCGGCCTTCGACGCAGCCCTGCGTTCACCGTTGGTGTCTTGCTCTCGATGTCGCTTGGCGTGGCGTTGAGCACCGCCATGTTCACCTCTTTCAACGCCTTGCTGCTTCGGCCGTGGCCGGTGGAGCATGCCAACGACCTGGTGTCGATCCGGCCGTCTGAGAGCAAAGGCCTCGAGGAACTGCGCCGGTTCGAAAAGAGCACGACTCTGACGGGTGCTGCGGCCACGTACTTCGGGTCTTTTCGCGCGGCCACGGCGGCCGACGGTGAGAAGGAGATTACGTACGGCCGGTATGTCACGCCGGCATTTTTTGATGTGACCGGAGTGCGAATCGCCTTCGGCCGCAATTTTCGCCCGGACGAAGATCAGCCGGGCAACCCGGCGCCCGTGGCGATCATCAGTCATGCCCTGTGGCAGGAGAGGTTCAGTGGCGCGTCTGACGTGATCGGGCGTTCCCTGTATCTCGGGAAGATCTCCTACGTCATCGTGGGCGTGACCCGTGAGGGCTGGCGTGGCCAACAACCGTATCGCGACGACATCTGGCTGCCATCCGAATGGGTCCCAGGGGATTACCGTTTTTGCTGCTACGAGTTCGTGGGTCGCCTGGCTCCCAGCCAGTCGCGCCAGCGAGCCTCCGCCGAGCTGACGGTGCTGTCCCAGAAGCGCGTGTCGGTTACGGGCACCGGAATGCTGGACCGTGGGCCCAGCCATCTGCGCGCAGTGGCAGTGCCTGCCGTTGTGTTGCTCACCGCCGTGCTGCTCCTGCTGACGGGCGCCAACGTCGCCCACCTCCAGCTGGCGCGGACAATGGCGCGGAGCCGGGAGATTCGCACACGGCTGGCCCTGGGCGCCGGGCGCAGCCGAATCATCAGACAGCTTCTCGCGGAAACCCTCACACTGACGATGGTGGCTGCGGGTGTGGCGATGGTGCTGGTGTACGCGATGTTGGACGCGATGATGACCGTGTCTGAAGTGTGGGCGCGGGACGTGTGGCTGCCTGACCTCACCGTCTACACGTACTGCATCCTGGTGTCACTGATCATGGGCGTGGTGTTCAGCGTCCTGCCGGCATGGCGGTTAACGCGCACCAATCTGAATCAGGGCATTACGCAGACGACCACGCCGGGCCGCCTGCGTTATAGCCTCGTGTTGCTCACAGGGCAGCTCGCGCTGTCGATCACATTGCTCACCGGTGCCACACTTCTCACTCGCGCACTGACGCACGCGACGAACGGTGATGCGGGCTTCCCGATCGAAGGGTTGGTCGCGGTGTCCTACAATCGAGCCGGGCCTTCCGCAGACACGGCATCGGCCGCACGTGCGTTTCGGCAGACTCTTCGCGCAGCACTCGAGAGCAGCTCATTGCCCCGCACAGCCCTGGTCGGCCGATTGCCGTTCATGGGCAGCGGTCCGTGGACCGAGGTGCGCCGCCAAGGTGAACCCGAAGCCAATCGGGTGGCGCTCGAAGTGGTGCCGATGTCGGGAACGGCATTCGATGTCCTCGGAATCGATCTGGTGGATGGCCGTCTGTACGCCGACGACCCGGCGGCGGGCGAAGCGGTGCTGAATCTGGCCGGTGCCGCCCGTCTCTTTCCGGGCGAACCGGCCATTGGCAAGGCCTTCATTCACGCGAGCGCCACGTACGTGGTCGTCGGCCTCACGCGGGATGTCTACTACACGATGCGTGAACGCATCACGCCCATGATTCACATCGCGCCGGCCGCGGCCAGCTATCCCGTGCTTGTGGCGCGAGGTGATGCGCACGCAGTCGGCGAACAACTGACGGCGATGTTGAAGGGCGTGGACCAGGGCGTCACCGTGCATGCGCAGGCGGTGTCTGACATTATCGCGGCCCGCCTCGGTGATGAGCATGCCGGCGCCAGCGCGGCCAGGGTCGGCAGTGCGTTGGCGCTTGGCCTGGCGGCCTTCGGCATCTTCGGCGTCTTCGGATACATCGTGGAAGAACGCCGACGGGAAATCGGCATCAGAGTCGCGCTCGGCGCGCGCAGGAGCGAGGTGTTCAGCGCGATGTTCCGGCCAGCACGGATCGCGATGGCTGCAGGCCTGGTCGTGGGGTTGGGGTTGTCGCTGTCCATGAGTGCGGTGCTTGACGGCATGCTGTTCGGACTCAGCCCGTTCGACGGCGTCGCGTTCGCGACGGTCGCCGCCATCTTGACTGTGACCGGCGTCGCCGCGACCGCCATTCCAGCGCAGCGGGCGCTGCGGGTCGATCCGGCGGTGATCATGAAGGATGACGGGTAGGGGACGCATGGTCACTGTTCCGTCACGCGCAAGTCCAGAAACACGGCGACCATGCCGGTGAGATCCTTGTTAACTGCGCCGTCGCGCCGATCGCTGCGGTGGGACCTGCGATCGATGTCACTATAATCAGCCAGTCCAATGTCCCTCACGACCGGATCGCGCCTCGGCCCCTACGAGATTCTCGGCGCCCTTGGTGCGGGCGGCATGGGAGAGGTCTACAAGGCGCGCGACACCCGCCTGGGCCGCACCGTGGCCATCAAGGTGCTGGCCGCGCTCGGCCAAGCCGATCCCGAATCACGCGCGCGTTTCGAGCGGGAAGCGAAAGTGCTGGCCTCGTTCGATCATCCGCACATCTGCGCGCTTCATGATGTCGGACGCGAAGGCGGCGTGGACTTTATCGTCATGCCCTACGTGGCAGGCGAGACGCTGGCGGCGCGGCTGGACAAAGGCCGGATGCCGCTGCCCCAGGTTGTGGAAGTGGCCATGCAGATCGCCGACGCGCTCGACCGCGCCCACGCTCACGGCATCGTCCATCGCGATTTGAAGCCCGGCAACATCATGCTCACGAAGAGCGGCGCGCGATTGCTCGACTTCGGCCTGGCGCGCCTCGAGGAACCGGCGAGCGCAAGCGCCGAAGAGACGGCCACGCGCATCGCACTTACCCAGGTCGGCACGGTGATGGGCACGGTTCCGTACATGTCGCCGGAGCAGCTTCACGGTACGGCCGTGGACTCGCGAACCGATATCTGGGCATTCGGCTGTGTGCTGTACGAAATGCTGGCGGGCCGCACGCCGTTTGCCGGCGACAGCCATCCGGCGGTGATGGGCGCCATCCTGAGGTCGGAGCCCGAGCCGCTCTCGACGATTCGGCCGGATCTGCCGGCAGGGTTCGGAGAAGTGATTTCAGGTACGCTGGTCAAAGATCCCGATGAGCGCTGGCAGCACATGCGCGACGTCAGGCGCGCCCTTGTCATCGCGTCGCAGACCTCCGGCACGACGTTCCCGCCGGTCGCGCCAGTCCCGAAGAGCGGGCGGAGAGGAATTGCCGCCGCGTTTGTTGCGGTAATGCTGTTCTCCATTCTCGGATTTGCCTGGGCCGCGTGGCAGCGTCCGGCCAACTCGCCGCTCACGCGCTTCGACCTCAACGCCGTGGGCCTCGGCACGATAACCACCTTCACGGATGTCCGGCCGTACTTTGCGGCATCACCGGACGGCCAGCGTATTGCGTTCGTTGCCACGGTGAACGGAAGCACGGACATCTGGATCAAGCGGCTGGATGGCGACAAGCCGGAACTGCTGGCCGATACAGGGAACGCCTCTTCGCCGTTCTGGTCGGCTGACAGCCATTCGGTCGGTTTCTACGCAGACGGCGGCCTGAAGCGGAAATCGCTTTCCGGTGGGCCGGCCGTGAAACTGTGCGACACCGACGCGCAAGGCATCAATGGCACCTGGAGCGCCAATGACGTCATTCTGTTCTCTGACTGGGGCACAAGAAAGATCATGCAGGTGTCCGCCAGCGGCGGCACGCCGGTCATGGTGAGGGAAGGGAAGAATCCACTCACCTGGGTGCACTTCCTGCCTGACGGCCGGCACTTCCTTCACAACCTCTACGACCTGGAATCCAACACCCGCAAACTGTTTGTGGGTTCACTCGACTCGCCTGATGACGTGTTGGTAACGGGAGTGTTCGGGCGGGCCGAATTTGCCGAGGGCCACCTTGTGTTCTGGCTCGAAGGCGGGCTCGTGGCGCAGCCGTTCGATCTGAAGACGTCCCAGATAAAGGGACAACCGGTGCCGATGGCCGACGACGTCCATGCCTTCGAATCGACGGGGTTTGCGGCGTTCTCCACTTCCCCGGGGCTGCTCGTGTATCAGGCAGGGCCAATTGAGGAGCGGCTCGTGTGGCTCGATCGGCAGGGCCTTCAGTTGGCGATGATTGGACCACCCAAGGACTACGTTGATGTGCGCCTGTCTCCAGACGGGCGCGCCCTGGCCATGGCGGCACGCGACCGGCGGTTGGGCACCAGCGATATCTTCGTGACTGAACTCGATCGGGAACTGACGCGGCCGCTGACGACCGACCGAGGTACGGAGAACGGGCCTGTCTGGTCGCCGGACAGCAGGTCTATTGTTTTTGCCGCCGGTCGGCGCGGTCCTCCCAATCTGCATATCCGAAGCGCGGACGGCACGGGCGGGGAACGCGAAGTCGTGGCACCCGCACTCGGCCCGCATGCGGCCGGTTCATTTACCCCCGACGGCCAGTCGCTCGTGTTCCTGGAGCCACACCCGGGAACCAACTACGACATCATGGTTGCGCCCATCGACCGCAGTGGTCTTCCCGTGCCGGTGGTTGCCACCAAAGGGCGGGAAACGTCGCCAAGAATCTCACCCGACGGGCGGTGGCTGGCGTATGCCTCCACCGAGTCCGGCCGTCCAGAGATCTATGTCCAGTCGTGGCCCGATGGTCGCGGGCGCCGCCAGGTGTCACGCGAAGGCGGGACCAATGTGAGGTGGCGCGGCGACAGCAAGGAGCTGTTCTTTGTCACCGGCCCGGCCGCCGACCACCTCATGGCGGCGTCGATCGGCACGAATGGAGACGCCATTGAATCCGGGGCGCCGAGGCTGCTTTTTGTGGCGCGTGGCGATTTGAATGGGTACGACGTTGCGAGGGATGGACAGAAGTTCCTGGTGATTTCGCCCGATCGCGCGGCCGAGCGCGGCACGCTCAGTGTTGTCGCGAACTGGGCCGGGCTCTTGCGAAAGTAGGACACCGCATGTTCATGTCAGCGGTCGGCCGGAAAGCGATCCACTCGTGGCGCTGCGGTCCGAGTGGCCTCTACGTCCCGCAGAACGTGCGGTAGGGCGTTCCGGCGTCGCCGGGCGCGGTGAACTTCGCGGGACGGTCAGTCGAATCGAACGGCGACCCGAGCACGTCGAGCAGGCGCTCCACCACCGACAAATCGCCGGTGGTCGTCGCGGCGGTGAGCGCCTCTTCCACCAGATGATTGCGCGGGATGACAGAGGGGTTGTGCTGCCGCATGAGTTCACCAGCCTCGATGCTCGACTGCGGCTGTCTTGATCGACGCGCGTCCAGCCTCTGGTGCCACGCGACCAGGTCCGGATCCGGCTGGGCCGAAGGTGTCAGCAGGCTCGACGTGGTCAGCGCCCGAAAGGTATTGGTGAAGTCGGCGGAGTGGCGCTGCATCCACGCGAGGAGATCGTCAGCGAGCGATAGGTCGTCGGGCTCCTGGGTGAACAGGCCGAGCTTGGACCGCATGCCGTCCAGCCAGTGCCGGGCAAAGATGGCGTTGAAGCGGTCGAGCGATTCGGTCGCACGTGCCACCGCCTTTTCCTGGTCGGGATGAAACAGCGGCAGCATCGCTTCGGCCAACCGCGCCAGGTTCCACAGCGCGATGGACGGCTGGTTACCGTAGGCATATCGCCCCCCATGGTCGATGGAGCTGAACACGGTGGCAGGATCGTAACGGTCCATGAACGCGCACGGTCCGTAGTCAATGGTCTCGCCAGAAAGCGCCATGTTGTCGGTGTTCATCACGCCATGGATGAAGCCGACCAACTGCCATTTCGCAATGAGCGTCGCCTGACGTTCTATGACGGCATCGAGCAGTGCCATGTGTGGATCGGCATCGTCCGCGAGTTCAGGATAGTGACGTGCCCGCGTGTAATGTGCCAGCGCCTCCAGCGCGGCTGTGTCATGGTGCGCGGCGGCCCACTGCATTGTGCCCACCCTGATGTGGCTGGCCGCGACGCGGGTGAGAACCGCACCTTCAAGCTCTGAGTCGCGGTACACCGGCTCGCCAGTGGTTACGACCGCCAGGCTCCGGGTGGTCGGAATACCGAGCGAGTGCATGGCCTCGCTGATGATGTATTCCCGCAACATGGGCCCGAGTGCGGCACGGCCGTCGCCTCGTCGAGAAAAGCGCGTGGGCCCGGCGCCTTTGAGCTGCACGTCCATGCGTCCGCCGGACGGCGTCATCTGCTCGCCGAGCAGAATCGCCCGGCCATCTCCAAGTGCGTTGAAGTGGCCGAACTGGTGACCCGCGTATGCTTGCGCGATTGGCCGCGCGCCTTCGGGCAGCACGTTCCCTGCGACGATTCGAGCGACCTCCGGTCCGTTCAAGGCCCCAGTGTCGAGGCCAAGGGCAGCCGCGAGAGGCGCGTTGAACACCACCAGCCGCGGATCGCGCACGGGCGTGGGTGTCACATCGGACCAGAAGAGCGCCGGCAACTCCGTGTAGGTATGTTCGAGGCGAAAGCCTGTCATCAATCGATCATAGCGGTCATCGACTCGGCGGCGGTGCGCCGGTTGCCTGGACCCGGTTGCCTGGATCTGGTGATTCGCGCCGAAGACCATCGCGTCCTGATGAGTTTTTTTCCAGGCAAACACCTGCGCGCGATTGAGCCCCGGCTGAAGCCGAGCGGCAAATACGAGCTCGCCACCCTCGACCTGCGCGAGGGCAATCACGTGAAGCCGACAGTGGTGCGCGCGTTGGCGCGTGAGGCGGTCGCGTTGAATGCACGACTCGGGGATCCGACCAAGGTGGTCACTTCTTCACCGGGCCGTACAACACGCGGCCCGGCCGCGCGTCGGTCATCTTCCCGCCCTCGAACGCGACCTGCCCGTTGACGATGACGAGGGTGACGCCTTCGGCATAACTGTGCGGCTTCTCGAATGTCGCGGTGTCGCGGACACGGTGAAGTCCTGGCTCAACTCCGATCGCCTCGGGTACACGATGGCCACACGATCGTCGGGCTGCATCGCGCTCAGAAACGACGTCATCATCTCCTTGATGGGCACGATGTTGGACGCAGAGAGGGACCACATGACAAACACAAACGCGCGCTGACAGTATAGCGATCGTGGTTGAGGGTGCGATGCCCCTGCGCCGGGCGAGCCGCGTCACGCCCGCCGAGGCGCTGGGGAGCCACTGACTCGTGGTTGGCGTCAGATAGCATTTCCTTGGTCAGTCCACTCTGGTACTTCCTGCCCGGCGTCGTTGACTTGAAGACCGGAAGAATCTCGGCGATTGCGGTGGACGAATTCGCCGATTTTCACTTCGTTCTGTGGGGCTCCGGCGACAAAATCATCATCGTCGGCGGGTATCCGACCCGGTACGCACTCTGGCGGTTTCAGCCACAGAAACGGCAGGCCGCGTACCTTCACGCGTTGGCGCGGCGGAAGGTCCGGCCGCACGGCCTACGGCGCGGTTGTTATACTCGGAGCCGGTGCGGAACGTCTACTTCGAATTGACTGAGGCCTTCAACCGATCTGGACCGGCGGTGGTGATTGCGTCCGGGCAAGCGGTGGTGTTCTATCGACTCGCGATCATGAGCAAGGACGGCGACTGGGTCATTCGCGAAACGCCACAGGCGTGCGAGCACGTCCTGGATGAGCTGACGCGGCGTGGCGCGACGTACCGGCCCGGCGCACCGCTGGACGTACGCTGGCTCGCGGGCGGATGGTCGAGTCATTTCGAGTTCACCGACGAACAGGGTCGCCGCGTGCGGTGTGATTTTTTCAGTCGCCCGCCGCGGGTCGATCCGTCCGCGATCGATCGGTGGTTTGCTCCGTCCGGAGCATCAACGGGACTGGTGGCCGTCGATCTGGATTCGCTCGTCCGGATGAAACGCACGCAGCGTGCGAAGGACTATCCGGTCATTGGCGCACTCGCGACGCGACTGCCACCGGAGCGCGAGCTCGAAGTGACCGTTGATGTGGACCGGCTGATGCAGTTGGTGCACGTGACTGGCGACGCGTCCTCGCGGCCGGCCGTCGTCGCCGCGCGTCACGGCGACCGCCGTGCGGCCGTGCTCGCGTTGGCGGAAGAAGTGGATGCCTGGCAGCGCGAGGATCGACGACGCCTTGAACGATACGAACACGCGTCGCGTCAGTACCTGTCGGAGTTTCGGGCGGCGTCGCTGGCCACTTCTCCACTGCCGGAGGCACACGCTCGAGTCTGCGACTTGGCGCAATTGTGGCTGCCCATCACGGTTGAGGAGCGCTGATCGTGCAAATGTTGAGTGATGACGACGTCAATATCGCCGGCATGACGGACGAGGAGCTCGATGCGGCGTGGGATCTCTGGTTTGATCTCGCGCAGCACACGAACGACTTCGATCCGTCGTATACCCACGGCGTGTTCATCGGGATCGAGGCTCACGATCGGCCGGCGTCCACGGGACCAGGCGATAGTCCGTCTGAAGTGGGTCGTTCGGAGACATCACGCCCCGCGTAGTGGGTCCATCGCTCCGAACAACACGGAAGGGTCGTTGCGGCCGAACGCTTCTTAGGCGGCTTTGATCGTTTCGAATGCTGACATGAATGCTCCTCAGGGATCCGACCAAGGTGGTCACTTCTTGTTGATAGTCCGTATTATGTGGGTCTTTTCCTGACACAACGGCCCCTATCAGACGCTGGGGCAGATCACCTGGAAGACCTTTCACACCACCGGCTGGAGGGTCGGCTACTGCGTGGGCCCGCAGCCGCTCATCGCCGAAGTCACTCGGGTGCATCAGTTTCTGACCTTCACGATGCACACGCCGTCCCAGATCGCGTTTGCCGAGTTCGCGCGCAAGGATCCCGGAGCCAGGAATCTGTCTGGGTTTTATCAGCAGAAGCGCGATGCGTTTCTGCAACTGACGAGTGAATCGCGATTCCGGCCTCTGCCGTGCGCCGGCACGTATTTCCAACTGTTCGACTACTCGGCCATTTCAAAGGACAGCGACAAGGAAGTGACGCACCGCCTGATTCTTGAACACGGGGTGGCGTCGATCCCGGTGTCGGCGTTCCTCTACAGGGACAC
Source organism: Vicinamibacterales bacterium (assembly GCA_046594875.1). GTDB lineage: Bacteria > Acidobacteriota > Vicinamibacteria > Vicinamibacterales > SCN-69-37 > SYFT01. The sequence goes on along the minus strand of JBKJQX010000145.1, from coordinate 8,666 downwards.
CGGTGGCCCTGTCCTGCGATTCTGCTTTGCAAAGAAGGAAGACACGTTGCGCGCTGCCGCCGAGCGCCTGGTCAAGATCTGAACGCAGGTCGCGCGAGGGCCGTGTCCGCCCTGCGACCGGGTGTTACACTCCATTTCGCATGTCGCTCGCCCCGGGAAGCCGCCTCGGCCACCACGAAATCATCGCGACTCTTGGTGTCGGGGGAATGGGCGAAGTCTATCGCGCGCTCGACACGGAGCTTGGACGCCACGTTGCATTGAAGGTGCTGCCACGCAGCCTCGCGAACGACCCCGTCCGCATCGACCGTTTCCGCCGCGAAGCCCGCCTGGTGGCCACGCTCAACCATCCGCATATCGTCACCATCTATTCAGTTGAACAGGACGCCGCCACCGGTACGCACTTCCTGACGATGGAGCTGGTGGATGGCGCGTCGCTGGACCGAACATTGCCCGCTGAAGGCCTGACGGCCACCCGTCTCCTGGACCTGGCGTGGGCCTTGGCGGACGCGCTTGTCGCCGCCCATGACAAAGGCATTGTCCACCGCGATCTCAAGCCGGCCAACACCATGGTCACCAGCGATGGGCGCATCAAGGTGCTCGACTTCGGATTGGCGAAGTCCACTGACGCGCCGGACCCTGGCAGCAGCGATGCCGACACCATCATGCGCACCAGCGAAGGCCTGGTGCTGGGCACGGTGCCGTACATGTCACCCGAGCAGGTGGAAGGGCGGCCGCTGGACGCGCGCTCCGATCTGTTTTCGCTGGGCGTCCTGCTGCACGAGGCGGCCACGGGTTCCCGGCCGTTTCAGGGGGTGAGTCAAGCCGCGATCCTCTCCGCGATTCTGCGTGACCCGGCGCCGGCGCTGCGCGCGCGACGCGCGGACGTGCCGGAGTCGTTCGAGCGGCTCGTGGCTCGCTGCCTGGAAAAGCACCGCGATCGCCGGATCCAGACGGCAAAGGAGGTGCGGACCGAGGTCGATGCGATCCGCGCCGCTCTCGCGTCCGGTCCCAGCGTGTCAGTGGCGTCGATGGCGCCGTCCGGCGGTGTGTCACGCAACCGACGGTCGCTCATCGTCCTTCCGTTTACGAACCTGAGCCCTGACGCGGACAACGTCTACTTCAGTGACGGCCTCACCGAGGAACTGATTTCAGACCTGGCGAAGGTCAACGCGTTATCCGTGATCTCCCGCACGTCATCGATGCAGCTCAAGGGCACGACGAAAGATGTGCGCACCATCGGTCGTGAGTTGGGCGTTCAGTACGTGTTGGAAGGCAGCGTGCGGAAGGCCGGCAACAGCCTTCGCATCACCGCCCAGCTGGTGGACGTGGCCACCGACGCCCCTCTCTGGTCGGACAAGTACAGCGGGACGATGGATGACGTGTTCGAAGTGCAGGAGCGGGTGTCGAAGGAAATCGTGCAGGCGCTGGGTGTGCGGCTGACGTCGGACGAAGAGCGGCGCCTCACGGCGCGCGAGATCGCGGATCCGCGCGCGTTCGAGTTGTACCTGTTGGCGCGGCACGAGATTCGGCGGTACTCCATTCCGCGCGCGTTGGCGCTGGTGGAGCAGGCGATTCGCATCGAGGGCGAGACGCCGCCGCTGCGGGCCATGCGCGGGTGGGCCACCCTCTGGCAGGTGCGGCTTGGGATGGCGCAGGACCTGTCGCCGCTCGACGAAGCCGACCGGACCGCACGGAGCCTGCTGACTGAACGACCGGACGCAGCGTACGGCCACGCGCTGCTCGGGCACCTCGAGTACGAGCGTGGCCATCTGGTGGAGGCCATGCGATGTTTCGAGCAGGCGATTGCGTTGGAGCCAAACGACTCTGACGTGCTGGTGATGATGACGTTCACGTTGCAGGCCGGCGGGCAGGACGAGGCAGCGCAGTCGATGGCCCTGAAGCTGATGCAGTGTGATCCGCTCTCGCCAGCGTCGTGGATGGCGGCGGGCGCTCCGCAGTGGTTCGTCGGCCGCGTCGATCGCGCGATCAGCGACATGCAGCGCGGGCTCGAGATCGACCCGGAGAGTTTCATTCTGCACTGGTGCGTCGGCTACGCCTATGCCCTTGCCGGGAAGTTGCCCGAAGCGACGCATCATGGGGCGGAACTCGACCGGATGTTTCCCGGTGTGCCTTACACGCGCCAACTCCTGTCGCTGCTGGCGGGCATCGAGGGGCGTCACGAGCAGGCGATGGCGTTGCTCGCGCCGATCAACCTGGCTGTGCTCGACGCGCACCAGCGTTTTCATCTCGCCGAGTCGTTCATTGCGGCCGGAGCGCTGGACCGCGGGCTCGATCTGCTCGAGCAGTCGAGTGATGGATTTCATCCCTACGGCTACATGGCGCGGCATTGCCGATTCCTGGATCCCGTGCGCGGGATGCCACGCTTCGAGGCCGTGCTGGAGCAGGCGCGGGCGCGGACGGATCGCGTCCGGGCAGCGCTGGGGCAGGCCTGAACCTCGTCGATAGTCCGTATTACGTGGGTCTTTCCTGAAAGAGCGGCCCCTATCAGACGCTGGGCCTGGCACAAATCCTTGGTGACAGGTTGCGGTACGCACCGGGCCGCCCCGACTTGGTCAGCAACGTGTGGACGTGGATCCTGGTGGCGGCCGGCGTGGGCCTGTTCACCTCTCAGGGCCCTGCTGGACCGGGTACAATCAAGCCATGATCACTCGCGGCATCCGGGAGTTCATGGCGCGAGACTGGGCGGCAGCGCGGCGCCTCAAAGACGCGTACTGGGGCGATCGAATCGCCACGCTCGGTCCCGAAGAGGGCATTCGCATCGCCGATGAACTGCGACGGCAGATGCAGATGCAGGATGACCGCTGGCCCACTGTCAGCCTCCGCAACGCCGATCTTGCAGCACACGTTCAATTGGCCGCTCTCTTCCGCCGTGCCGGTGCAGCCCGCTGCGCGTGAATTGCTGGTCGCGCTGGCGCCAGTGTTGGCCCGGTGGGGCCGCTGGTACCTCTTCGGCGCGCAGGCCGTCGTCGTTCACGGCGTCCCCCGGCTCAGCGCCGATCTGGACGTGACGCTCGCGCTTGAGCCCGACGCGCCTGACCGATTCGCCAGGGAGATGGCGGCAGCGGGGTTCCTGCTGCGCGTCTCCGACCCGGAATTTGTCCTCCGCACCCGCGTGATGCCGTTCATGCACGAGGCGACGGGTATGCCGCTCGACGTGGTGCTGGCCTCGTCAGGACTCGAAGACGATTTTCTTGGTCGAGCAGTCACGGTTGATCTGGGTGGCACCGTTGTTCCCGTGATCCACGTTGAAGACCTGATCATTGGGAAAATCCTCGCGGGCCGGCCCAAGGACATCGAAGACGTCACCGCGCTGTGGCACCTCCACGGCCAATCCGCGGACGCCGCTCGTATCAAACGCGTGCTGACGATGCTGGAAGAGGCGCTGTCGCAGAGCGACCTCGTGCCAGCGTTCGACGCAGTCGTTCGACGGTCGCGGAGCTGATCGGCTTGACCGCCCGCGCTATCGCGCTATCCCATCGTCGCCGGGCGCGCTGAACTTTGCGGCACACAAACGCCGATGGCGGGCCACGCGAGCCGGACGATCGAGGGCGCCTCCACGTCCTTCCTGACGTTTCCTGAACGCGGCCTCGTCGTCGCCGTGACGGCCAATATCTCGTTCGCGGATGCCAGGTCGACCGCGTTGGCCGTGGCGCAGATCTTCGGGACAGGTCCGCTGTAGGATACGGGCGGGTGCGCAACTTTTCTCGCGTCGGCTGGTGCCTGGTTGTGGTCGACATCATCGCCGCTGCTTCGCTCTTCTTTGCTCAAGATAGCGGCGATGCGGCAACACGTGGATTCGGCCAGGGCTTCGGCTCAGCACTGGGGTTTATCGCCCTCACCGCAGCGGCACTGCTCTTCTGGGGCGCGCGTCGCGAAGGACGAGGACTCGCGCTCGTCCTGGGATGCGCCATCGCAGGCGCACCTGTCGCGATGACCGTGACGCTGACGGTGTCGAACCACGGGCTCGGGCTCATTTTTCCTGGCCTGCGTGCGCCCGTGCGCGCGGTCGAACCAAGCCCGCAATACGCCTACCCTGACGCGACCACCCGCGAAGCGGCGCTGGCACTGGTCCTCAACGACTACGGGAAACTCGAGGCGCTCCTGCGATCCACTCCAGCGCCCGACCTGACAGCGCGTGATGAGCGCGGCCAGTCACTGCTGGTATTGGCCACACGCACAGCCATCATGGATGGCGGAAGGCTGGTCGACCTCGAGGGACTTCGCCTGATCCTGGCTGCCGGGGCACGCCCACGAGCAGACGACCTGCTGGGCGACGAGGCGCTCATCCAGGCCGTGGCCGGCGCCCGCAGCGACCACGCCGCCACCGTGCTCGGGATGCTGATCGACGCCGGTCTCAGTCCTGACTGGCCCACTCCCGAGGGGAGCTCCGTGCTGTTCCACGAGGGGCTGACGCCTGCCGCCGCGCGGGTGCTGATCACGCGCGGGGTGAAACGGGACGTTCGGGAGTCGCGCATGGATCGAGCCGACTGGTCGCCGGTCACGTATCACACCGACTTGCGCCAGTGGGCCACCGCGCTCGTCTTGCTGGAGGGCGGGGTTCCGCCCGACCATGGCGCGCCGCCGGGCTCCGTGCTGGCCCGCGTCCTGCGCACCAGCAAAGGCCAGGTCACCGACGATGACCGCGCCGACCCGGCGTTCAAGGCGTTGATGGCGGCGGCCAAACGCTAACGGACTGCGTCGAGTGACCAGTTCAGGACGACGGTCATGTTGGCCGGTATGGTTGTGAGGGGCACGCGAACGAGAAATCGCTTGCCATCCCGCGTCACAGGCAGCCCGTGGGCCCCGCGCGATTCGAACAACCGCGCCGGAACCGCCCTCTTCGATGTTGCGGGCGGCACCGAAGAAACGCTTCGGCTTCTGCAGCGCGTTCGAATCGAGACCACCGGAGAGCACCTTGCCCGAGGGCGGTGCGACGGTGGGGCCGCGCCGGCCCTCGGTTTTTCTATCGCCGCTGCGGCAGCTTGAACGCGGCCATCTCGGCGCCGTTGCGCACGAGGAGCACGTCGCCCACCAGAACAGGGTGGTTCCAGGTCATGCCTTCAATCGCCGGAAACCGCGCGACCTCTGTGAACTGGTCGGGCGTGGCCGATACCAGCGCGAGCTCTCCCTCCTCGGTGAGCACCAGCAGCAAATCCTGAGCGGACAGCAGAATGAGCTGGCCGTTCCCGTAGCGCCCGCCCTTCCAGGCGCGCTTGCCGTCCTGAAGGTTAATGGACGCCAGGATGTTGTTGTCGAAGCCATACGCGTGCGTGCCGTGGACGACATAGTCGTTGAAGTACGGCTTCAACCCGTTCGACGTCCAGCGCTCGGTGGCTGTCCATCCGCTCGCACCGCGCGACACGGCAAGCCGGCGTGTGCCCAGGCCCCCGGGACCGGACACGGCGGTCATCAGCAGATCGCCGTCCATGGTCATCGCCGGCTGCGCGATGGATCCGCCCTCCCATGCGTGCTCCCACAACACGGTGCCGTCGGCTGGTGCGAGGCTCGTGAGCCCGGGTCCGCCCATCTGGAGCACCTGCCGGACTCCGTCGATGGTGGCCAGGTGAGGCGAACCGTAGTGGCCGCTGTACTTCGGGCCGACCCAGCGCGGCGCACCCGTTCGCGCGTCATAGGCCGCCAGCGTCCCTCCCACGGCGACAATCACCGCATCGTCCACAACCAGCGGTGAACCTGAGAACCCCCACTCGGGCATCGTGGCGTCGGTATCGACTTTGGCGTTTCGCGACCACACCACTGCGCCGGTGTCTGCGGCGAGCGCGTTCAGAATGCCGGTCGCCCCGAGTGTATAGACGCGGCCGTGATCGATCGTCGGAGTGGCGCGCGGCCCCGCGCCCGCGGTACCTTCCGAGAACCTCGCCTGATCCCGATGCACCCACACGGGGGTTCCGTCGAACATCCGATAACACACGACGAGTTCGTCATCACCCCGCTGTTCCTGCGTATAAAAGCGACCGGCGCTGACGGCAAACGAAGACCAGCCCGGTCCCACCGGGCGCCGCCACAGTTCCACCGGCGGCGTGACCGACCAGTCTGTCGCAATGTTCGTGTTGGGGACGATGCCGTCGCGCCGGCCGCCACGAAAGCCCGGCCACTCGACGCGCGTGACGGTGGGCTCGCTCGTGGCCGGGGGCTCTGATGTCCCGGTAACCAGTGGCGCCGCGGCTGCGGGTGGTGCAGGAACGTCAGCGGCCGCCGCCGGAACGACCGGAGGCACCACCAGATCGCCTTGGGCGAGCAGCCGATCTTCGGCGGTTGCGGTCCAACGCCAGACCAACGGCAACCGGACGACCGTAGTTGCGTCCGTTCGTACCAGAGCCCACACGCCGCACGCGACCAGAAGGGCGGCGGCGATCACCACCCGCCTGACGCTGGTCGATCGGTGGCGGGTGATGACGGCGGCGGCCACCAACGCAAAGCACAGACTGGGAATGACGTAGGAGTAAAACACCGCCCCGTCCAGGGCGGTCGCAATCGACTCATGCAGGAGGGGCTGCGTGGCGGCGACTCCGATGCCCATCACGACGATGGCGCCCAGCCGATCCGCCCACGGGGCCCGGCTGAAGCCCACCCACCACAACACGATCAGCGGACCGGCAAGCAGTCCACCGAACATACCGACCAGGACCGATTCAGGTGCGATGGCCGGGAGAACCATCCACATGAGCCACTGCACGAGCACGAGGACGACACCGGGCCAAAGGCGCAGGGGCCTGGCCGGCACTGGCGGGGTAATCTGCTGCGTCTGCATGTCTGGTCTGGCGGAGTGTAGCCGATCCAATCCACGCCGACGCTGGCTGCTCGCGGGAGGCGTGGTGGGTAGTCACCGCTGTGCAATGGAGGACAGCTATGCACTTGTGGTTCCCACATGCTGTCTCCAACCGTGCAACCCAGCACGGATTCTTTCAGGAGAGATGACGATGACAAGCACAACTATGGTGAAAGACCCCGTGTGCGGCATGGATGTCGACACGGCCACTGCGGCGGGACACAGCGAGTACCAAGGGCAGACCTACTACTTCTGCGGCTCCACGTGCAAAGAGAAGTTTGATCTCGACCCGGCGCAGTACGTCGGCAAGCCCGGTCAGGCTATGAAGAGCGAAGAGGGCTGCTGCAGTTAGGTCGGAGAGGATTGGCACGAGCGTCGTGTTGGTCCTACGGAGTCGCTTACCACTCATGGCCACGCTCTCGGCGGCGACGCCAGCCCTGGCCATTGGTCATCTCATCGGCCGCATCGGTTGTTTTCTCGTCGGCGACGACTACGGCAGGCCTTCGAGCCTGCCGTGGGATCGTAAATTCGCAAAGGAGTTGATTCATGAGTGTGAAAAACATTGGAAGCGTGATTGTGGCGGTGGTGGGATTGGTGGCGGTGGCCGGGTTGCGCGCGCAGACGCCGCAGATGTCACAGCATCAGATGACCGACCAGATGAAGATGTCCCCGGGCATGGAAGCGAAGTGCAAGGCGATGATGGCCGAACACGAGAAGATGGCCGCGGACCGCAAGGCTGCTGACTTACGACTCGACGGGCTCGTTGCCAGGATGAACAGTGCCTCGTCGTCAGACAAGCCTGCGGCCACCGCCGTGGTCGTGACCGAGATCGTGAAGCAGCGTCACGAGATGGATGACGCGATGCTGAAAATGCAGCAGGGCATGATGACCCACATGATGGAGCACATGGCCGAAGGCAAAGACTCCATGGCCATGTGCCCGATGATGAAACAGAAGTAACCAGCGTTCCCGCTGGTGGACGGCCGGCCCGGGTTTACCCGCGGCCGGCGCGTCGGATGGCCCGGCTCAACCGGTTCAACTGACGCTGCAACTGGAGGCGCTCCCGCAGGGTCTCTGCTGTTGCCTTTCTCGTCGCTATCCGCATACCGAGGCGGCGCGCCATCCGAGGCCCCGCCCCTGTTCCAGCCGGTACTTGTATTCAACACCTTCGTCTGGCCGGAGTTCGGTCGATAGTCCGTATTACGTGGGTCTTCTCCTGACATAACGGCCCCTATCGGACGCTGGGGCAGATCACCTCGGGCGGATTTCGCTGCGACAACACCCCGACGCAGTGTAGCAGAGGGTCTTCGACTCGGCCGACTGCGGCTGTGGCGCGGCGGAGGCCGCAGAAGTTCCACCGGACTGAACACCAACTCCGTCGTCCCGTCCGCCCATTGGCGGCGCAAGTCCAGCACCACCTGGCCATCCGGCACGATGCGCAGGCGCTCCTGCCCCACCGAAGTCAGCGTCTTTCGTCTGCGTGTAGCGGAGATTGCGCGACCCCACAGACCGCGGCAACACTCGGGCTTGAGAACCAGCCCGAGCTACGTACCGGCGCGAGCCGCGAGGCCGCGAAGTGATGTCATCCGCCTGGCCGAGAGGATACCCCGAAGCGGAGCGCTCGACCACGACGTGGAGGACGGCTGCGACGCGCCCGCGTGTTGCGCGGTTTGCGCACCGTGCCGGTAAGAGCACCCGGTGCTCAGCGAATGATCAAGCCCAGCGCCCAGGGTCCGAGCAACACGGTGCCGATCGTGATCAGCACGGCCGCCACCAGGTTGAGCAGCAGCCCGCCCCGCGCCATCTCGACGATGCTGACCGCGCCGGTGCCGAAGACGATCGCGTTTGGTGGCGTGCC
>JBKJQX010000020.1:0-2915 GCA_046594875.1 Vicinamibacterales bacterium | reverse complement strand
ATGCCTGCCACCGCAGGCCACTGACCCTGCGCCACAAGCCCAGCGCACCAAGCACCACAGCGGTGCCGGCCCACGCGGCGCCCAGATACTCCGGATCGATCACAACCCACTCGAGCACCACGACAAATGTGCTCCCCAGCGCGCCGGCTGCGGCCGCGGCCAGGGCGCGTTCGCGGCGAAACGGCGTGGATAGGTCCCGGCTCGGTACCAGGCGCCACGCGCCGACGTAGGCCACAACCGCTGCGGACCCGAGAATCCACCATGCCTCCCCAGCGGTCGGGATTGCGTCAAAAAATGCCTGGCTGGTGAACCAGCCAAGCAGCACCAGCGCGCTCGCGCCGCCGACGAAGTACGACTGATAGCGGTACTCGCGACCCCGGCGAAGGCCGGCTTCGAGCAACAGGAGGGCAAACGCCAGGACGGCGAGCGCCGAGTACCCATCGGCGATATTCGCGCGCGCGACGAGTACCACGAGATACGTGGCCGCCGGCGTGTAGGCCCACTCGTGCCAGAGCATCCGGATGCCGCGCGCACGCAGTCCTTCCCGATTCGCGTACCACAACACCGCGGTCAGGATCGCAACGCCCGCAGCCGCCTGCCCGGACCACGACCACCCAGGGCCGGTGAAGTCCACTCGGGCTATCGCGTCAATCGCGTGAAGACTCACCAGCAGTGCAACCGCCGATCCCAGGCCGCGTATCAACCAGTCGCGCAGGATGATTCCAGAGAGAAACAACAGCTCAGCCTGCATCAGGAGCGCCAGCGTGCTTTGCGATCCGGTGAATCGCAGTTCAATGGCCCAGGCGACGAAGATGGCTGAGAGCGCCGACGCGCCCTGATACGACCCCCGCACGGCGGTGTCCAGCGCGTCGTCTCCCGCCGCAGATGCTCCCGCCATCCGCGCGCGCACGATCGCGCTGCCGAGGTAGGCCACACCGCTTGCCGCCAGGAACGTGGAGAGCGGCATCGGACTGTCCATGGGCAGTTGCAGCAACCCGCCACCAACCAACCCGGCTGCGTTAAGCAGGAAGACCGGCGCCGCCGGCGGCCCGTCCGTCGTGCGCCGGCGCAGCGCAAGCAAATCTGCGGCTTCAAACACCAGCCAGTACACCGCGAGCGCGACGTACGGCGTGAACGTCATCACATCCAGCTCGCCGAAACCGAAGGCGCGGCTGCGGAGCACATACAGCCCGTAGGTGCACACGATCCCCAGGACCTGCACCGCGGGCCACACGAACCGTTGGGCCACAACGATGACCGAGAGCGCCAGGGGCACCGAGGCCACCAAAGCAAACCCCCGGAGCGGCGTCAGTGCCAGAGTCGTAAAGGCCACGACGTACGCGAGCGCGGTGACCTGTTGCGACTGGTATCGCAGCGAATGCCAGACCATGCCGGCGGCCACCACCATCAACAAGGACAGCGCAACGGCATCGCTGTCAAGCACGCGAGCCGCCTCCACTGCGCGCATGGCATAGGTCGTGAAATACGTGCCGGCCCATCCCCCGGCAATGAGTCCATGGGCGTAGTTGCGGTAGTCGGTCCGCCGCTCCATCACGACGCCGCCCGTCAGCAGGGTCAGGCTCACGATGAAGCCGATGGCGATGCGCCCGGCCGGCCCCACGTGCGTGATCGAGTAACCAACCAGGAGGGCGAGGCCGATCACAAAGACCAGCACGCCAACCTTGTTCAGCCAGTTGCCGCCGACCGTCACTTCCCATGCGTCGTCTGTCGCAGGCGGTGCCGGCACTGGGACCGCCACTCGCACGGGCTCGGCCGCTGCAACCGGCGCGACAGGAGCGACAGGGGGCGGTTGGACGGGGCGGCTGACGACAGGTGGGACGGAGGGTGCTGCGATCGGTGTTGGCGTCACAGCGTGCGGCGACGGCACTGACACGGGCGCCACGGGCGCCGGCGAATCTTGCCGCGCGTTGGCCTCCAGTTGCGCAACCCGTGCGGCGAGCGCTCGAAGCGCCGAGCCTTCCGCGAAATTCAAGTGACTGTTTTTTTCGACTTGCTTGAGTTGGAGTTCAAGAAAATTGAGGCGGGTGACGAGCCTGGCGATCCAGATGGCAAGCCCGACCAAACCCAGAACGAGTAGTCCGATCACAAAGCACCCTCCAGACAGGCGCCAGTATGCACGGTCCTAAACAAAAAGGCCCGCTAGGCGGGCCCTTTTTGCGATGTTTTGGTCGGGGCGAGAGGATTCGAACCTCCGACCCCTCGGTCCCGAACCGAGTGCTCTACCAGGCTGAGCCACGCCCCGACAACCTCACTATCTTACTCCGGAAAAAGACGTTGGGTGTCTTTTTCGCAGAGGTTTGAGGAAAAAGACACCCGACGTCTTTTTCCGTCAGATCAGCGCCTTCACCAGTTCAATCGCCGCATGATCCGTCAAATCCGGTTGCAGCGGGGTCACGGAAATGTAGCCCTGGTTGACGGCATGGTGGTCGGAGGCCTCGTCCAGATCCCAGTCGTCGGACGCCTCTTCGATCCAGAAATACGGCCGCTGCCGGGGGTCCAGCCGCCTCGCGACCTTCGTGATGTGATTGCGACGCGCCTGCACGGTGGACCGAATCCCCTTGATTTCCCCCATCGGCACGTTGACGTTCAGGAACGTCCGGCCGGGCATCGGCTGCTTCAGTAGGGCCTCCGCCAGTTGCGCGGCAAATGCCGCAGCGGCGGTAAAGTCCCACTCCTCGCGCGTGAACTGCTGCGACACCGCAATGGCCTGAAACCCGAGCAACGCGCCTTCGAGCGCCCCGGCAACCGTGCCCGAATACGTCACGTCGTCGCCAATGTTGAACCCCTTGTTGATCCCCGACACGATGAGGTCCGGCTTGTGCGTAAGGATCTGGTCGATCGCGATGTTCACGCAGTCGGTGGGCGTACCGTCCACGGAGTAGACGCCCTCACCA
>JBKJQX010000012.1:0-42983 GCA_046594875.1 Vicinamibacterales bacterium | reverse complement strand
AACGCCTGTGTGTTGTCGCGGAACTCGGAGAACTCAGGCACTGACACCCAGAACTGGTCGAAGCCGAGCGTGGGGAACTGGCTGGTGACAAAGACCAGACGTTCGGGCTTCGGGTAGTCTAGCGGCCGCAAGAGGACACCGTTGACCACCGAGAAGATGGCCGTATTGGCGCCGATCCCCAGGGCCAGCGTCAGGATGGTGACGAGGGCGAAGCCTGGCTGCCGGAGCAGCGAGCGCACAGCGAACCGGAGGTCGTGGCGAAAAGTGTCCATGCCCGGACTTAGACGAAAGGTGCGGGGGAACCGTTGAGTGGAGGCGGCCGCCTCATTGCCTCATTGGCCCATTGCCCCATTTCTTCAGGTATTGCTTCATCCGCAGTTTTCGAATGGTATTCGCGGAACTCATGTAGCGAATCTTGCCGAAGATGGGCCGCTCGGGGCCCCAGGCGCGATCGTATCGGCCCAGCGTCCAGCAATAGCCGCTGTAGGAATTGGGATTTCGGCCGTCGAGCGCCAGTCGGTCCATGAGCGCCATCATCGTGTGCAGCGCCTCTTCCGGCGTTCGCGTCCACTCCAGGATCTTCTTCCCCCACAACATCCGCATGTAGTTGTGGCACGTGCCCGTCGCGGTCAATTCACGTTGCGCCGCATTCCACACCGCATCGTGTGTGGCGGCGCCGGCAAACTCGTCGAGTGAATACACCATCGGCCGTGGATCCGCCGTGTGAAGGTCCAGCGTGGCACGGGCCCACGCCGGGAGCGAGCTGTACTGGTCGTAGTCATCCGGCCGAAGCGCGCACATGTTGAAACCGAGTTCGCGCCAGGTGATGAATTGGTCGAGAAATGCTTCGGCGGATGGTGACGCGCCCCACCACCCGGCCCGATTCCCTTTTCGACCGGTGCCGAGCTTCCGGCTCGTCCACTGCTCGGCCGTCATCACCGCCTCGAACACCTCGTGCGAGGAAATGTGGCCGAAGTGCAGATACGGCGACAACCCGCTCGTCCCCTCATCGTCTGGATCCGAGTTGCGGTCGGCGTAGTGAGCCAGTCGCTGTTCGATGAATCGCCGCAACCTTCCGCCGGCGGCGTTGGCCCCGCCGTGTGTGCTCACGGCCGGTACTGAGTGGTCGATCGGCAGTGACGCGATAAGCGCCTCGGGCCTCTCAAGCACATCCCGCGGGACAGCCGGCCAGCGGGTGCCGATGTTCGCGTCAAGCGGCGGACAGGGTGGCAGATCGCGAAATGAGATTGGAGCGGGCCACTGTCCAAGGTGATCGCGCAGGGTTCCCTGCAGGTACGAACGAAACGAATAGGCTGTGAGGAAGACCTTGTCGGTTGCGCGCATCGGCAACACGCCGTTTGAGTCCACCGATTCCAGTCGTGCGTCGATCCGGCGTCCCGCCGCCGCCACCATCCGCGGCAGAAAGAATGACGGGAAGTCGTCGGTGACAACCACGCACGCATCGCGGGCCAGTTGCGCAAGCAGGCCTTTACCGGCGCCGCGAGCCGGCTCTACGTAGGGCAGGTACGCCACTGGGGAGCCCGCCAGGGTCCGGGCGTGATCCGCCATGCCGTCGATGACGAAGCGATGGAGCCGGTCGCTGGCCCATCGGTAGTCACAGCGCAACGCTTCGAGGATAACCAGCGGCTTGCCCCACCCACGGGCTTGTTCCACCGCGTGCTGCAGCGCGAAGTTGGACGACAACCGCCGGTACGCGGTCATCCAATACAGGACGTACGCACGATCAGGCCGTGCCGGGAGATCGTTGACTGCTCGGATTCGGGAGGACGGGGTGGACACGTTGGGAACTTAGGAACTGGGGAACTGGGGCGGTGCCAAGTAAGTATAAACTCTGCCCTTCAGGAGATTCTTCGATGAAATTACTCACCCGTGTGCTTGCGTTGTCCGTGGTCGGGGCGGTGTCGTTTGGCCTGCAGTTCAGCGCGGTGTCCGCGCAGGACCGGCTGGCGAAGATGCCGGGCGTGGACCAGTTCCGCAAGATGCAACCGCTGCTGGGTGGTGCCATGGTCTCTGGCGCCATCACACCGACCTGGACAGACGACTCCAAGGCCTTCACCTACACCTTTGCTGGCAACCGCTATCGGTTCGACGTGGTGACGATGGCGGCGGTGAATGAGGGGCCGGCGCCGGCTGGTGCGGCGGGTGGGCGGGGAGGTCGAGCGGGTGGTCCTCCGGCGGCCGGTGGCAGAGGTGGACGTGGCGGAGCGGCGCCGCTGGGCGGGTGTCCGCCGGCGCAGGTGGAACGTGGACGGCAAGCCGAGTGTGTCGGGTCGCCCAACAGCGCGATGCGCGCGTATCACAAGGACCGCAATATCTGGATTGCCAACGCGGATGGCACGGGCGAGAAGGCGCTGACCACCGATGGCAGCGAAGAGAAGCGCATCAAGTACGGCACCGCGAGCTGGGTGTATGGCGAGGAACTCGGACAGACGTCGGCCATCTGGTGGTCGCCCGATTCGACCAAGGTCGCGTTCTACCGGTTCGACGAAAGCAAGGTGAAGGATTTCTATCTGCAGATGACGCAGACCGACATCCAGAGTTCGCTGGATATCGAGGCGTATCCGAAGGCCGGCGCGCCAAACCCGGTGGCCGACATCTTCATCTACGACACGAAGGCGGGCACCACCACAAAGGTCGATGTGCGCGATGGCCGTCCCTTCACCGATATTCCGGCGGATGGAGCGACGTTCGCCAATGACAACGTGGGGCACTACGTCTACCGCATCAACTGGTCGCAGGACGGCAGTGAGCTGCTGATGAACCGCACGAATCGCCGGCAGAACAAACTGGAGTTTGCCGGGTGCGCGCCGGCGTCGGGTGAGTGCCGCGTGATTCTCTCTGAAGAGTGGCCCACTGGATGGGTGGTGAATTCGCCGCCCATTCAATACCTGAGCGACAACAAGCGCTTCATCTGGACGTCGGAGCGCAATGGCTGGCGCAATCTTTATCTGTACAGCACTGCCGGCAAACTCCTCACGCCGCTGACGCAGCACACGGCCTTTGAAGTGGTGGGCGTCACGAAGGTGGATGAGGCGGCGGGCGTGGTGTATTACACCGCGCGATCGGGCGACAACTGGATGAAGGTGCAGTTGCACCGCGTGGGCCTGGACGGCAAGGGCGATGTGCGGCTCACCGATCCGAAGTTCACGCACACCGTGTCGCTCTCGCCCGACAACACGTTCATCGTGGACGTCATTCAGACGCACAAGGATCCGCCCGTGTCGCGGCTGCTTGACGCGTCGGGCAAGGTGCTCAAGGAGCTGGCCGCCAGTGACCTGACGAAGTTCAACGAGCTGGGGCTGAAGAAGAGCGAGCAGTTTACGTACCTGGCGGCGGATGGTAAGACGCAGCTCTACGGGATGATCACGTTTCCGTCGAATTTCGATCCGTCGAAGAAGTATCCCGCGCTGGCGTCGGTCTACGGCGGGCCGGGATCTGGCGTCACGACCGAGAATTTCTCAGCGCCCAACGCGACGGCCGAGTATGGATTCCTGCTGTTGCAGCTCAGTTCGCGATCGGCGCCCGGGCAGGGCAAGCGGACGCTGGATGCGGCCTATCTGAACCTGGGTGTGACCGAGATGGATGACATGGCGTTGGGCGTGAAGGCGTTGTGGAGCCGGCCGTATTTCGACAAGGAGCGCGTCGGGATCTACGGGACGTCCTATGGTGGCTATTCGTCGGCGCTCTCGATGCTCAAACATCCCGATGTCTGGGCAGCCGCGTCCGCCTCGTCGTCTGTGACGTCGTGGTATCACTACGACTCGATTTACACCGAGCGGTACATGTGGATTCCGCAGGAGAACAAGGCCGGGTACGAGGCCGGCAACGCCATGACCATGGCGAAGAACCTCCAGGGCCGGCTGCTGATTTATTACGGCACGGCCGACAACAACGTGCACCCGAACAACTCGATGCAGCTCATCAAGGCACTGCAGGCCGCCGGGAAGAATTTCGAAGTCCAGGTGGGCCCTGACGCCGGTCACACGGGCGTCAACAACGGTCGCATGATGGAGTTCTTCATCGAGAACCTCGTCATGCGGCCGGAGCGGCTGAAGGGCGGGTAGCGGCGGCGCGCGCCCGGCCGCCGAGACGTTTACCCGACGATCACTTTGCGGACGCCGCGGGCCGTGAGCACGGCGGGGAGGCGTTTGCGGTGATCGCCTTGGAGCATCAGGGCGTCGCCCTCCACGCTGCCGCCGCAACCGAGCGCCGCCTTCAAGGCCTTGAGCCAGTCGTCGAGCTCACCGCCACTCAGACCGAGCTGCTCGACGACCGTCGCTTCCTTGCCGCCACGCCCGCTGCGTTCCATGCGGACGACGGCACGGGGAGGGCCTGCTGAGAGTCCGCGGGTCCGTTGGTCCCCGGGTCCGTCGGTTCTCGGTGGCTTCGCAACCTCTTTGATTGCGTCCGAGGGAGAAGCCCCCTCGGACGCCGGTAAGCCGAGTTGCTGGCCCAACCCCGCAAACGGATTGTTCTTCATGCGATGCACACTGTCGTGAGGCCCAGACCGCGCCACTCAATTCTCGGCCTTGAGGCCCAGGCCGAGCTACGAGACCCTTTACCCTGGACCCTGGACCCTGGACCCTGGACCCTGGACTCTTTAGAACTGACTCCAGAGGTACTGATTCGTGACTTCGTGATGGAACTGGACTTCCGCGGTCTTGATGCGTGAGCCCAGCGCCCGGGGGCAGCGATCCGCCTGCGCGGCTTTGACGTCGATGTACCGTCCGTGCACTTCCTCGCCCAGCAGTTCCGCCATGAACTTGCTGCTCTTGAAGAGCCGAATCGCGTCATAGATGTTGTCGGGCAGGAACTTCGTGCGCGACCGGCGCGTTTCGGCATCCTCATCACCCAGCGGACCTTCGAGGCCGGTGCGCAGGAGTGCGTAGAGCGCCAGGTACGGGTTGGCGTCGGGCGCGATGGACCGCACTTCAACACGGGCCGACTTCTCGTTACCGATGGGAATACGCACCATCGCACCGCGGTTGACGGCTGACGCTTTGATCTGGTTCGGCGCCTCATAGTGCGGGTCGAGACGACGATAGGCGTTCACGCTCGGGTTGAGTGCGAGGCAAATTTCCTGGCCGCTTGCCAGAATGCGATCGATGAAGTTCCACGCGCCCTTCGAGATCTGGTCCTGGCCCTTCGCGTCGAAGAACGTGTTCTTGCCGTTCCTGGAAATCGACAGGTTCGTGTGCATGCCGTTGCCGTTGACGCCGGTCATTGGCTTGGGAAGGAAGCTCGCGGTCAGGTCCATGCGCGCCGCCACCTGACGGCACAGCAGCTTGTAGAGCAGCACCTGGTCGGCCGCAATGTTCACCTCGCTGTACGAGTAATTCATCTCGAACTGCGACGGCGCCACTTCCGGATGGTCCTTCTCGTTCTCAAAACCCATCGCGCGCTGCACTTCCGCGGCGCTGTCGATGAAGAGCCGTAGCGCATCGCCCGGCAGTGAGTGGTAGTAGCCGCCGGTGCTGATGAGGTCGAATGCGCCGGTCTCGTGGTAGTGGCGTTCGGCGTCGCGCCCCTTGAACAGGAAGCCTTCGATTTCCATGGCGGCGTTGAACACCGACCCGTCCTTGGCGAATCGCTTCTCGGTGTACGCCTTGAGCTGCGAGCGCAAGTCTGCCACGTACGGCGTGCCGTCTTTTTCCATGACATCGGCGAAGACCAACGCCTTGCCGGGGCCGAACACATCGGACGGCAGCATGTAGAACGCGGGCCAGTCGATGGAGAGGCGCAGATCCGACTCGGCCTGCTGCGAGAAGCCGCGAATCGAGGATCCGTCAAAGGTCAGGTTGTCGGCGCTCTTGAGCAGGAATTTCTTGTCGTAGTCGAGGGCGTGCATTCGACCCTCAAGGTCTGAGAAACAGACGGTGACGGCCTTGATGCGCTTTTCGTCCGTGAGGTACTTCATCTGCCGCTCGCGCGCCTTGTGGGCGGGCGTGCGCTTGCGCCGGGCCTCTTTTGTGGCCAGGTTCATCTCTTCAAGTTTGTCGTAGGGAATTTCCAGAAAATCGCGCAGCGGGGTGTTGGGCATGGTAGCGGTCTCCTTAAGAGCCGTAACTATACACTAAAAAACACACAAATAATGCTTAATGACCTTTCATTTACCCGATGTCACGCTATCTATGCTCTGCGGCGGGCTTCAAGTACGTCTCCCACCACCGCAGCTCATTCAGCATGCGGTGCACAGTGTTCCAGTGGCCGCTGATGCCGTGCGCCTGTCCCTCGTAGATGATCATCCTGGTCGGGGTGCCGATCTTCTTCAGGCACGTGTAGAGCTGGATCGCGCCTTCGAGCGGCACGCGATAGTCCACCGCGCCGTGGATGAACAGCGTGGCCGCCTTGGTCTCGCCGCATCGAAAGAACGGAGACTGCGTGATCATCACTTCGAGCGCGCGCCGTTCCCACGGCGGTCCGAAGAACTCCATGTCCTTGGTTCGTGAAATGTCGGACAGAGCGTAGTTGGCGGTCCAGTTTGATTCACCTGCGCCGGGGATGGCCGCCTTGAAGCGATCCGGGTACCGGGTGATGAGCCAGTTCGTGAGGATGCCGCCGTAGGAATGGCCCGTGGTGCCGACACGGGTCGTGTCGATCGCGAAACGCTTCGCGAGGTCGTCGATGCCCGAGAGCACGTCCTCGCCGTCCTTGTTGCCCCAGCCACCCCACGTCGCCCATTTGAAGGCGTCCCCATATCCGGTGGAGCTGCGGAAGTTCGGCAGGAACACGAAGTAGCCGTGCGCGGCAAACAGCGTGTGCTTGAACGTGAACCCATAGCCCGACGCCGCGTGGGGCCCGCCGTGATTCATCACGATGAGGGGATAGGGCCCGCGGGCGGCGTCATAGCCGTGGGGGAACATCAGGAAGCCTTCAATCGGTGTCCCGTCCGTGCTCCGCCACCGCACAGTCTCGGATCGCCTCGTCGCGAGGGAGACGTCGGCGAGGAACTCCCGATGGACATCAGTGAGCCGACGTTCGTTCCGGCCGTCGATGTCGGCCACATACACGTCCGACGGCCGATCGAACTCGCCGACGGTGTAGGTGATGCGCTGGAACGCGCGATCAAAGTCGAGGCCGTTGAGGCGCCGCTCTCCGCGCGTGATCTGCTCCACCGTCGACTCGCCGGGGCCGCCAGCCGCCGCCACCCGGAACAGGTGCGTGCCGCCGCCGATTCCGGCCGTGAAGTAGAGATACCTGCTGTCGGGGGACCAACGGATCGTGCCGGGGTCCAGATCCCAGTCCGCCGTCAGATTTCTCGGAGTGCCAAGCCCGGACGGCTGGATGTAGATGTCCGTGGGGCCGCCATGTGTCAGTTTCTGATCGACGATCATCTGCGTGCCGAATGACCGCACGTAGATCATCCAACGGCCATCGGGAGAGAAGCTCGCGTTGGCGTAGTTGTACCCGTCATTGGTCACGCGCGTCGCTGTCCCGTCGAGGCGCACACGGTAGAGGTCCGTCGCGCCGTAGGCCCCCTCGTCGGTGGCCGCGCCCTCGTTGAGAGAGAACTGCAGCGCCCTGCCATCTGGCACCCACTGTAGATCGGTGACACCAGCCACCCTGAGCTTCGTCAACTGGCGCGCCGCGCCGCCGGCCGCCGGCGCGATGACCACTTCCGTGGCGGGACGCTTCCGGCGGTCGGGTAGCGGGAACTTCTGACCGTCCTGGCGGAAGGGATACCAGTCGAAATCCTCTCCCTTGAAACGCGCTTCGTGCCGCTGCTCGAAGTCCGAGAAGGCCGGGGCCGGATCCGGCGGTACGGCCGCCGCCTCCACCCGTGCCAGCCACTGACCATCGGGACTGAGAAGGCCAGCGAGCGACGCGGGAGTGGTCGCCGCGCGTGGGGCGGACACGTCTGGTCTGGCCGGATCGATAACCCATGACGCGTTCTGGGCCGTGAATCGGAGTCGGCTGCTGTCGTCCCAGTGCGCGTTGGTCACGTTCACATCGCCGTGTCTCACGCGCACTGGCGCGATAGACCCGTCGGTCGGCACCACCCAGGTCTCGCTGATCGACGCGTTGGTGTCCTCTACGGGAAGCGACACCGTGAACACCACCCACCGCCCGTCTGGCGATATCCGTGGCGCCCCGACGTTTTTCACCCGGTAGAAGTCTTCCGCGACCAGGGGACGAGGGCCGATGCGGGTGGCAGGGGTCCAGAAGCGGGCGGCTCCACTGGGCGCCCACGTCGCGCGGGATGACGCAAACGACACGGCGTTTCCGGCGAACGCATGCTGCGTGGCGCTGACCGCGGGTGTCCGCAGCAAGCGCGTGGGTGCCGGTGCTGCCCTGAGTGGCGCCGACAGTGAAATAAACGCGCCCGCGACGAGCGTGGCGACGGCAACAAGGGACAGGACGTATCGGCGAAACACCATAGGGCCTCCGGGAGCCCTACCATACCGCCGATCGCTGCGGGGCGCTCCAACCTTCACGAAAAACCGGCAACTGCAGGAGGCGCCATGTCCATCAATCGCATCATCATCAATCTGGTGATGGCCCCGACGAACGCTGACGGGCATCTCTCGTCTGCAGCGTAGTCTTCCCGGTCTGCCGGCGGCCCCCAGACGAAGACGTCTCGCGGCCAGCCGCGGGAAAGGGTGCAGTAATGTAGTGAAGATCCTGCCCGGGTCCGCGACTTCAAGAGCGACGACACCTACGTCATCCCGCGCTCCGATATCGTGCGGGCACTGGGATAAGTAGAATCACAGGCCCTCAAAGACCTCCGCGTCGTGCTGCTGCGACGTCTGCGATCGGCGCCGGCCCCTGAACGCCCGCCACCCGTCAGACGGCCGATCGTGCAAAAACATCGAGAACCCCAGGAGCCGCCCGGCGTGATGTCTGGTCAGTCGAGCCGAGAGGTCATGGTCCAACCACGCCCGCAGGTACGAGGCTCGAAGGCGCCCCGGCCGAAGCGAATCGATTGGCGCCGCCAGCATGGGACGGAACGCGTCTGGTGAGAGCATGTCCACCCAGGTCAGCACGGTCCAGGCTGCTGCCTGCAAGCCACTCTCATTGAGGCGCTGTCGCACGGTTGGCCAGCGCACCTCGCGTCGTTGCCACCACAACGCGATGTCGGCCACGCGATGCAGTCCCATCCCAGACGTCGACACGTGCTTGCTGATGGCCGAGTGCGCCAGCATCAAGAACAGCGCGTCGTCATCCCAGGCGATGGGGGCCGCCGTTCCCGAGTTTCGGGCGATCGGGCCGGACGGCCGGGAGGTCAGCAGCCTTGAGCTGGTCTGGGGGGCGGGGTTGGCGCTGCTGTTCTGGAGTCCGACGTGCCCGCATTGCTCCGCGATGGTGAGCGATCTCGAGCATTGGGCGATCGATCGACCCCTCCGCGCGCCGAACCTCGTGCTGGTGAGATCCGGGTCCGATGAAGTCCCGTCGGAATGTTTTGGAGCGCACGTGGTGCTCGATGTCGATGGGTCGCTTAGTCGTGAGCTCGGTTCGGTGGGGACGCCATCGGCAGTACTCGTGGATCGGGATGGCGCGATCGCGTCCCCCGTTGTGGCAGGGGGCGATGACGTCCGGGCCTTGCTCGGCATGAGCCCCACCGTGGCACCGGTCGGTGTGGCAGGCTAGATTAGGGCCTGTCGCAAAATTGGCAGATCACTTGTCATGGTGGACAGGCGGGATGAATCGTGTGGTTCCACTCGCCGTGAAACGCGTGGGGCGCCAGGTGAACGAGCGCGAGCTGCTGGTCGGAGACGCGGCGGCCCGCCTCGTTTTTCTGCAGATCGTAGACCCCGTACGGCGCGGCTTTCCCGGCCGCGCCAACGAAGTCATGCACGCGGCCGTCCTCGAGATCGCCCTGGCGGCGCTGTTGCGGCGACCAAGGTCGTCAAAGCGTTTACTATCTACGGGTTTCGTTGAAACTCAGGAGAATCCACGATGTCGACGTCTCGTCTCGAAGCCTTCAGTGACGGCGTGATCGCCATCATCATCACGATCATGGTGCTCGAACTGAAGATGCCGCACGATCCAAGCTGGACCGCGTTGCGGGAGCTTGCGCCGGTCTTCATGGCCTATACACTGAGCTTCGTGACTGTGGGGATCTATTGGAACAACCACCACCACATGCTTCACATCACCAACGGCATCAACGGCGCGATTCTCTGGGCGAATCTGCATCTGCTCTTCTGGTTGTCGCTGATACCGTTCGCGACGGGGTGGATGGGTGAGCACCCCTTCGCACCAGTGCCGACGGCCGTCTACGGCATGGACCTCGTCATGTGCGGGATCGCGTACACGATGCTCCAGGCAACGATCATCGCCCATCAGGGCGAGGGCTCGCGCCTGGCGGCGGCCGTGAAGAGGGACGTCAAGGGGAAGGCTTCGTTGCTGCTGTACATCGCCGCGATCCCTTTGGCGTTTGTGAGCCCGGTCCTCTCCGTTGTCATCTTCATTGCGGTGGCGCTGATGTGGTTTCTGCCCGACCCGCGGATCGAGCGAACACTCAAGGCACACGAGTGACGGACCGAGCGACATGTCGACCGCTGTCCAACGGACGTCTCAGCGAACATCAAGGCCCGAGGCGACGGCACGGTGAAGGTGCTGGATTTCGGACTGGCGAAGGCGACGGCCGCCGGGACCTCGGGACCCCAGGACTCCAACAATTCCCCCACGCTCACCGCCCGCGCCACGCAGATGGGCATGATTCTCGGCACCGCGGCCTATTGTTCGTCCAGAGCGGCACCCGGCTGGTCGCGGGCGGTCTTCCACGCTGACCGTCGGCATCTCGGTATCAAGGAGCTCAAGGACAAATCCCGAGGATCGAGGGCCCTCCGGCTGCCTTGACAAGGGCGACAGTCATGTATATCCTTAAATCCGGATTTACGGATTTATATGGCCACCGCCACGCCTCTTCTCGACTCGCTCTCGGCCCTGGCCGACGCCACACGGTGTCGGATGCTGACGATGCTCGAGGCCCATGAGCTGACCGTGTCGGAGCTCTGCACGGTGCTGCAGTTGCCGCAGTCCACCGTCAGCCGCCAACTGAAGATCCTTGCTGACGCCGGCTGGCTGGCGTCGCGTCGCGACGGCACCAGCCGCTACTACGCGCTGGCGCTCGACGACGAGTCGCGGTCGCAGGTGTGGCGTATTACGCGCGACGAGGTGGCCGACCGGCCGAGCGCGGCGCAGGATGCTCGCCGGCTTGAGCGCGTGCTCAAGCTTCGCGCCGCCGCCTCGCAGAAGTTCTTCGCGTCCGCCGCTGGCCAGTGGGACCTCGTCCGCGATGATCTCTTTGGACGCGACTTCCTCTCATCGTCTCTGCTCAGCCTGCTTGATGACACGTGGGTGGTGGGCGACCTCGGGTGCGGCACAGGATTGGCTACGGCCGCGCTGGCACCTCACGTGGGCAACGTCATTGGCGTGGACGCCTCTGAAGAGATGCTGGGGGCGGCTCGGTCCAGACTGGCTTCGCTCAAGAACGTTGAGTGGCGCACCGGGGCGCTCGAGGCGCTGCCGATCAAGGACCGCACCCTAGATGCGGTTGTGCTCATGCTCGTGCTGCATCACGTGCCGTCACCGGCTGCCGCGTTGACGGAAGGATTTCGTGTGCTCAAGCCCGGCGGCCGGGTTTTGATCGTGGACATGGCCGCCCACCATCGCGAGGACTACCGCCAGCAGATGGGGCATGTGTGGTTGGGTTTCGGCGATGACCAGATGCGCAAGTTTCTGACGCAGGCGGGTTTCGAGAAAACGAACGTGACGAATCTGGCCGAAGACCCTGGCGCGCGAGGACCGGGGCTGTTTGTGGCGACAGGACGCAGGAAGACGTAGATCAGGGTTTACACGAGGCGTGGAGGGCTGAAACAGCCGTCCCCAAATGGAAGGTCCTTCATGCCTTCATGCCTCGTGTGAGTAAACACAAGGAGAGAGTAGATGACGACCGCAACGATGACTGCACACGCGTTTGACCTGGCCAAGGCGGCCGGACGGGCGCCGTTCAAAGTGGCTGACCTCAGTCTGGCTGAGTGGGGCCGCAAGGAAATTCGCCTCGCTGAACACGAAATGCCGGGCCTGATGGCGATCCGCGCCGAGTACAAAGGGCAACTCCCGCTGCAGGGCGCCAAGATCATTGGTTCGCTGCACATGACCATCCAGACTGCAGTGCTGATGGAGACGCTCGACATCCTCGGCGCTGATGTGCGATGGGTGTCGTGCAACATCTTCTCGACGCAGGATCACGCGGCCGCTGGTGTGGCCGTGGGTCGCGATGGCTCGGTGGAAACCCCGCGCGGCATCCCGGTGTTTGCGTGGAAGGGCGAGACGCTGGACGAATACTGGTGGTGCACCGAGCAGGCGCTGATGTGGCCTGACGGCTCCGGCCCCAACATGATCCTCGACGACGGCGGGGACGTGACGATGCTGGTGCATAAGGGTGTGGAGTTCGAGAAAGCTGGCAAGGTGCCCGCGTTTGATGCGGACAAGGAGCCCGAAGAGTGGGGCGTCATCCTGGAGTTGCTGCGCACGCAGCTCAAGGCGAACCCCGGCCGCTTCACGCAGGTGGCGAAGGACATCAAGGGCGTCACCGAAGAGACCACCACGGGCGTCCATCGCCTCTACGAGATGATGAACGCGGGCACGCTTCTGTTCCCGGCAATCAACGTCAACGACTCGGTGACCAAGTCGAAGTTCGACAACCTCTATGGCTGCCGGCACTCACTCACCGACGGCATCCTGCGCGCCAGCGACGTGATGCTGGCCGGCAAGGTGGCCGTGGTGCTTGGCTACGGCGACGTGGGCAAGGGGTGCGCGCAGGCGTTCAAGGGCCAGGGCGCGCGAGTGGTCATCACGGAAATCGATCCCATCTGCGCGTTGCAGGCGGCGATGGAAGGCTACCAGGTGACCACGCTTGACGACGTGGTGAAGACGGCAGACATCTTCATCACGGCGACGGGTAACCACAACATCATCACGGTTGATCACATGGCCCAGATGAAAGACAAGGCCATCGTCGGCAACATCGGCCACTTCGACAATGAGATCGACATGGCCGGCCTCAAGAAGCAGGGCGTGGAGCGCATCAACATCAAACCGCAGTTCGACGAGTTCGTGTTTCCGGACGGGCACAGCGTGCTGGTGCTGGCCGAGGGCCGGCTGCTCAACCTCGGCTGCGCCACGGGGCACCCGAGCTTCGTGATGTCGGCGAGCTTCAGCAACCAGGTCATTGCGCAGATCGAGCTCTTCAACCACACGGACAAGTACGAGAAGAAGGTCTACGTGCTGCCGAAGCACCTGGATGAGAAGGTGGCGCGGCTGCACCTCGACAAGCTTGGTGTGAAACTGACGAAGCTCTCGCCCGAGCAGGCGAAGTACATCGGCGTGCCGGTAGACGGACCGTACAAGCCGGATCACTATCGATACTGACAGTCCAGGGTCCAGGGTCCAGGGGCGGCGAGGAGTAGAGCTTCTCGCCGCCTTTTTTTGGCGGTTATACTGCCAATCGCCCTATGTCCCTGTCACCAGGCACCCGGTTCGGCCCGTACGAAGTCGTCGCCTCGCTCGGCGCCGGCGGCATGGGCGAGGTGTATCGCGCGCGCGATACGAAACTGGACCGCGACGTGGCGCTCAAGATCCTGCCCGAGCCGTTCGCGACGGATCCCGACCGCCTGATGCGTTTCACGCGC
Source organism: Vicinamibacterales bacterium (assembly GCA_046594875.1). Classification (GTDB taxonomy): domain Bacteria; phylum Acidobacteriota; class Vicinamibacteria; order Vicinamibacterales; family SCN-69-37; genus SYFT01. The sequence goes on along the minus strand of JBKJQX010000012.1, from coordinate 29,322 downwards.
GAAGCCAAGACGCTCGCGGCGCTCAACCATCCGGGAATTGCGCAGGTCTACGCCGTCGAAGATCGCGCCATCGTCATGGAACTCGTGGACGGGCGCGATTTGTCGGCAGTCATCGCGCAAGGCGCGATGCCGCTCGACGAGGCCATAACTGCGTCGAACGAAAGCGGCACGTTTGAGGTGTATGTCACGTCGTTCCCCGTACCGGGGCGGCACATTCGCGTCTCGACGGCCGGAGGGTCGGACGCTCACTGGCGCGATGACGGGGCTGAGTTGTTCTTCCAGTCACAGGGATCGCGACGGTCCCTGGGTGCCGGCTCCCGGCGGACGACGATTCCTGGTGGGTGTGCAGACCGCGCCGGCGACGGCATTACCCATGACCGTGGTGGTCAATTGGGACGCACGGCCAGAGGCCAGGTAGTGAGGACCCGCCGATGATTGGTCAGGTACTTGGACCCTATCAGGTTCTTTCGAAACTCGGCGCCGGTGGCATGGGCGAGGTGTATCGAGCGCGCGATACGAAGCTCGGACGCGACGTCGCCCTGAAAGTGCTGCCGGAGCTCTTCGCCAGCGATCCCGATCGGTTGGCCCGGTTCACGCGCGAGGCCCAGGTGCTGGCCTCGCTCAATCACCCGAACATCGCCGCAATATATGGGATCGAGGCGCAGGCTCTCGTCATGGAACTGGTCGAGGGCGACGACCTTTCTGACGTTATTTCCCGCGGGCCGATGACGCTCGCCGACGCCCTTCCCATCGCGCGACAGATCGCGGACGCGATCGAGGCGGCGCACGAACAGGGCATCATCCACCGCGATCTCAAGCCCGCCAATGTCAAGGTTCGCGCCGACGGCACGGTCAAGGTGCTCGACTTCGGATTGGCGAAAGCCATGGACTCCGGGACTTCGGGCCGCCAGGACGCCAGCAATTCGCCGACGCTCACGGCCCGGGCAACCCAGTTGGGCATGATCATCGGCACGGCCGCCTACATGTCGCCCGAACAAGCGCGTGGCAAGGCCATCGATCGCCGCGCCGACGTCTGGGCTTTCGGCGCCATCGTCTACGAAATGCTCACGGGCCAGCGCGCGTTTGAAGGAGACGATGTCTCGGTGACGCTGGCGAGCGTGATCAAGGACGATCCGAAATGGACCGCGCTGCCGGGCGATCTGCCGCCGTCGGTCACCCGCCTGCTGCGGCGCTGCCTGGAGAAGGACCCGAAACGGCGGCTGAGCTCAATTGGCGACGCGCGGCTGGAGCTTGAAGAACAGGATCCGGTCGCGGTCGCGTCGACCGGTGCAGTCGCGCCCGCGCGCGCCACGCTCGTGGCATGGCTGCTGCCAATGGCCGCCGGCGTTGCCCTTGCGACGCTCGTGGCATTCGCGATGTGGCCGCAGGCCGCAGGTGAGGCCGGCGCCGGGAGTGTGCTCGCCCGCCTGTCCATTCTGGCGCCGCCGGGCGAGTCGCTGTACCCGGATTCAGCTAGTGTGGTGATCTCGCCCGATGGCACGATGGTCGCGTTTGTCATCGGCGCCGTCAGCCGATCGGAAGGGGAACTCTGGGTGCGATCACTGGCCTCGATGACCGCGCAGCGGCTCGATGGCGAGGCCGGCCTGGCGCTCCCGTTCTGGTCTCCCGACAGCAAGCGCATCGCGTATTTCACGAATACGAAGCTCAAGACCATTGCCGCAACCGGGGGGCGCCCAGAGGTGCTCGCCGACACGCCCGGCGCGCGCGGTGGCATCTGGGCGCCGTCGAACACGATCGTGTTTGCGCCGGATGCCGGCGGCCCGCTGATGAAAATCTCCACGACCGGCGGTGCGCCGGTGCCCGCCACCACCATCGACCCCGCCCGCAAGGAGTACGGCCACCGCTTTCCCGCGCTCCTCCCCGACGGCGATCACTTCCTGTACGCGAGCCTGCCCGGGCGCGACGGCCGGTTCGAGATTTTTGCCGGATCGCTCACGGACGACTCGCGCGTCCTGGTGGGCGCGATGGAGGCCGCGCCCGTGTATGCCGAACCGGGGTGGCTGCTCTATGCGCGGCAGGGCGTGCTCAATGCGCTGCCGTTTGACGCTCGTACGCTGAAGGTCACCGGAGAACCGCTCAGGCTCGAAGACGAGCCCGCGGCGATTCTGGATCCGGCGATTTCGTTCACGGCCGGCCGCTCGGTGTCCTTGTCGGCGACCGGCGCGATGGCGTATTACTCCACACCGTCCATCAACACGGTGGCGACGTGGTACGACGCGAGCGGCGCGCCCACTGGTGTGCTGAACGTGCCGCCCGGTCACTACGAGGCCCTGGCGATTTCGCCCGATGGCCGACAGGCCGTCTTTGTACGGTCCGTGTCGCCGTCCGAGTCGTCGTTATGGCTCGTCGATCTGGCGCGTGGCGGCGCGTCGCGTTTGTCGACGGGCGCCGGCAGGAACGACGGGCCGGTCTGGTCGCCCGATGGCTCGCGCGTGGTCTGGGCCTCCGATCGCACAGGCCCGCAGAACATCTACATCAAGAACCTGAACGATGCCGCGCCCGAGCAGCTGCTGTGGGGATCGGATCTGCCGTTCAAGGGCCCCGTGGCCTGGTCGCCCGACGGGTCGAAGCTCCTTCTGGTTCAGCTCGATCCGGAGAGCGCGCAGAACATCTACGTACTCGACGCGTCCGGGAAAACGCCGCCGACGCCATTCGTGATCGGGCCGACGCGCGACTCATTCGCGACCGTGTCCCCGGACGGCCGGTGGGTGGCCTACCCGTCGGACGAAAGCGGCCGCTTCCAGCTGTACGTCCAACCCTTCCCCGGGCCCGGGCGTAAAGTGCAGGTATCGGAAAGCGGCGCGACCATTGCCTGGTGGTCTCGCGACAGCCGTCGTCTGACGTTTGTGAACGACGGTCTGCGCAGCCTGTGGCGCGTGACGATGACACCCGGCGCGACGATGGTGGCCGGCACGCCGCGGCAGATCGCAACGCTGCCGCCGGACATCATCTTCGGGGCGATGATGCCTGACGAATCGCGGTTCCTGACGCTCTCGCCGGAGCGCACGGGCTCTGGCTCCATCACGGTCGTCCAGAACTGGAGTGCGGCGCTGCGCCGGTAACGTGGTGGCGGGTGACAAGGTCCGGCGTACGGTATCCTCCTGGCGGCGGCGCATGCACCGGCCAGTAAAGTCACTTGCCACCGCTGTCGGAGCTGTGCTGATCGCCCTTGCGGCCACGCCGGCGCGCGCCACTGCCCAGAACCTCGTCGCCGATCCCACCGTGCTTCATCTGCGCGCGACCCAGTCGGCCGACGGCCGCTGGCACTCCACGCCCCCTCGAGTCATCCGACTCGAGCGTACCGACACGGCGGTTGTGCCGTGGCGCGCCGACGTCACCGTTCCGTGGCTGACGGTCACGCCCTCACGTAGCGCCGGGCCTGCGCGGCTCAAGGTGCAGGCTGACGCCTCGCGGCTCAACGGCGCCGCGTCCGCCGTCGGCGAAGTCGTCATCTCGATCAACGGGGCGCCGATTCATCGCGTCACGGTGCACGCCTCCGTCGTGGCAACCGACAACCCGCCGATGGGGTTCATCGATGCGCCGCCGGACGGCGACCTGGTGGCAGGGCCGGTGCGGTTCTTCGGCTGGGCGGTTGACGATGTTGGCTTGAGCGGTATCGAAGTGTGCCGGGCGGGCGTCGCCCTTTCCGGCGAGGAACTGTGCGCGGACGGGAAGGGCTCTCGCGTGGCGCAGGCCGACCTGCACGTCAGTGCCCGGCCCGACGTGGCCGCCGCGGTTCCAGGATTCGATCACGAAGGAGACAGCGGCTGGACGGCTGTGGTGTCCATGCCGGCCGGTCCCCGTTCCCCGGACGGCGTGTGGTCGTACTACGCACTGGCTCGCGACGTCTCCGGTCAGGTCGCCTCGATTGGCACAAAGAACTACCGGGTGACGAGCGCCCCGGTTGTGTGGGCCGAAGTGCTCAAGTTTCCGGGTCTTCTGCTCCTCTCGTTTGTCGCCTTCGCAGTGATCCATCTGTGGGCGCGACGATGGCTGCCCGCCAGGGAAGACGTGTTGCGAACCGCAGCGCAGGCACCGCAGTCCGGACCTGGATGGCCAGAGCTTGTGGCACTCTTCGCCATCATGGCGGCGTTTGCGTGGATGGTCATTCCCAGCCTCAGCCGTTCGCTCGACTACGACGAGATGTACTCCGCGTCACAGTTCATCGTGGATCGGTCGTGGTGGGAGTCGGCCACGCGGGTTCAGACGTCCAACAACCACTTCGGAAATTCGATTCTGGCGTCGTTGGCGGTTCGCATGCTGGGGCCGCACGAATGGGCCGTTCGTCTTCCGGCGTTCGCCCTGGCGCTTGGCGCCATCGTCGTCACGTGGCGATTCGGCCGAAGGCTATCGGGTCCAGTTGGCGGATTGTGCGCGGCAGCGCTGCTGGCCGCTGCGCCGGCATTCATGGTCTGGGCGCAAACCGCCAGGGGCTACACCGGTCTGGCCTGCATGGCCTGGCTGTCGGTTGATGCGTTCTTCAGGGTGCTTCGAACCGGAGACTCTCGCCAGGCGCGCGTGCACACGGTCTCCACGGCCGTCCTGCCGCTGTTCCACCTCTTCGGATTCTTTGTGTTGGCAATCCAGTACCTCGCCTTCTGGGGGTGGACTCTCGCCGCGCGACGAAGCGCGTCGCCGGCCGGTTCCGCCGACGGCCTCCGGCGCCTGCATCGTTCATTTCTGGCGATCGGCGTCGTCACGCTCGTGGTGTTCCTGCCCAGCGTGACAGGCCTTGTGTCGGACCTGCCCGTCTTTGCCGTGCCCCACGAGACTGCTGGAACTGCCGCAGTCGCGGAGACAGGGACGGTGCCCAGTACGGCAGGCGTGCAGTGGGCCGGCCTCGTCGTCGAACTGTTGTCCTCCCGATCGTGGACACTGATGGCCATCGCAGCAGGCCTGTTGGTGATCGGCTTTCTGAAGCTGCCGAAGTGGGAGGCCTCTCTCGGCATCGCGACACTGGTCCTGCCGCTCTTCGGCCTATGGCTGGCAGGTGGGGCGGTTGCTGTGTTCCCCCGGTTCTTCTCGTTCTGGTTGCCAATGCTGGCGATGTTTCTGGCTGCGGGAATCGTTGCGCCGTTTCAGTGGCGCCGACAACTGCGCACAGGCACACTCAGGGCCGCCATCATCGTCGTTGGCCTCGCCACGGTCGTCGCGGGCGTCTGGGTGGCGCGGACGTGGATCGATCGCGATCGGCCCGCCAGCGCCTCGGGCTACCGCGAGTGGCTGACACCTGCACCGGAGTGGGCCGACACTCCTGCGGTGGTGGTCGGGCAGGATGCGTTCATGTTCGATTTCTATCTGGGCCAGCCGCTGCCTTTGGTCGATGATCCCGTTCAATTGGACGTCCTCCTTCGGCAAGATGGCCCGCTGCTGGTCGCGTTTCATGTGCTGGGGGGCTTGCGTCCCGCTGATCTCCGCGTGCGGGAGATGTTGTTGCGCAGGTGTCTCGACCGCCCCCACGGCAATATCGTGATGTTCGAGTGCCGTTGAGGGTGTCGCGTCTGGTGGGCATCGCCCTGGCCCTGAGTGGGTGGTGCCCAGGGCTCGCTGCTGCGCAGACGACAGCGACGCTCGCCGGAACGGTCGTGGCCGAAGGGGGGATCACGCTTCCGGGCGCGCTGGTCACCCTGATCGGAACGACACCTGAACTGAGGCGCGAAACCACCACCAACGAGCAGGGCGGTTTCCTTTTTTCAGACGTGCCTCCGGCCCGGTACTCCGTCACGGCGCTCGCCACGGGATTCACTGTCACCAGGGCCATCGCGGTGACTCTGGTCGCGGGCCAGACGCGGCAGGTTGTCATCGACATGCGCGTGACCGGTGTCACCGAAACCGTGACGGTCAGCGCGGATCGAGGCCGTGCGTCAACGGTGCCGTCCCTGTTGTCGTTGACGCCGGCAGACGTGTCGACTGTGGCGGGCGCCGCTGAAAACGTCTTCAAAGTCCTGCACACGCTGCCCGGGATTACGGCGGTGAACGATTTCGACAGCCGGCTCTCGGTGCGCGGCGGCGGACCAGACCAGAACCTGACCGTCATGGATGGCGTGGAAATCCACAATCCCTACCGGTTGTTTGGCCTGACGAGTGCGTTCAATCCAGAAACCGTTGAGGCGTTTGAACTCACCGCGGGCGCGTTTCCCGCGAGATATGGCGACCGTTTGTCATCTATTTTGACGATCGACAATCGCGCGGGCAATCCGGCACGACGCGCCACGGGCAGCGCCACCCTGGCCCTGACCGATGCCAACATCATTGCCGAGGGGCGACTTCCCGGCACGTCACAGGGATCGTGGCTGGTGAGCGGCCGCCGGACGTACTACGACGTCGTCGCAGAGCGGTTTGTCGATGCTGATTTGCCGTCGTTCTCCGATGTGCAGGCCAAGGTGGTGTGGCGCGTGTCAGGCGGGGGCGCGCTCTCGGTCTTCGGCCTGAAGAGTCGCGAAAGTACCGACGCGGTGTTTGGAGAGGTTGGGCGCGAGTCGGCGGTGATCCGCACCAAGGCCCGCAATGATCTGGTGGCCATCTCGTGGCAGCGCCCGTTTGGATCTCGGGTGTCGAGCCGGACGGTGGCGTCGTGGTATGTCAACCGCGACGACATCGACTTTGACGGCCGCTTCGAAACAGGTGCGCGCCGGACCAACGCGCCGGTCAGCAATAACTCGGAGTCTTTGTCCAACATCATCGTGACCCGTCAACTGTCCGTGCGAGACACGGCCATTCGGCAGGACACCACCATCAGGGTGGGGCGATCACATCTGTTGGACGCCGGCGCCGAGGCGCATGTGCTGGCCACGCAGTGGGGATGGCGCATTGATGGCGAGCGAAATCCTGTCGTCGCAAACGGCTCGAGCATTCAGGGCGGTGCCGGGTTGCCGGCGTTGTTGGACTCGGCGCGGAACTCCTGGCGGTTCGGCGCGTGGCTGTCTGACGTCTGGATGGTGACGCCCTGGCTTCGCGTGGAACCAGGCGTTCGCCTCGACAAAACCAGCGTGACGGGTGGCGCATCGGTGTCGCCGCGAGCGTCGCTGCTGGCCGACCTCACAGGACGCACGCGCCTGCGCGTGGCTGGCGGCGCGTTCACCCAGAGCCCCGGTTACGAAAAACTGCTGCAGTCCGACTACTTCGTCAATCTCACCAGTGCAGACGACGCGAGGGTCCGGACCGAACGGGCGAGGCATGCGGTGGTTGGCCTCGAACACACGCTGGCGCCAGGCGTGGTGGCGCGGGTCGAGGGCTACTACAAACGTTTCCACGACCTGGTCATCGGCAGGCTCGAGACCCCGGCGGAGATCGAGGCGCGCACGTCGGTCTACGATTTCCCTGCGAGCCTCGTCGGAGAGGTGCCGCGTGAGGCGCAGATTCTGAGCGCACCGGTGAACGGAGGGCGGGGAGAGGCGGCCGGCGTTGAGGTCTACGTGGCGCGGCAGTCCGTGTCTTCGGCCGACCACGCGTTGACCGGCTGGATCTCGTACACGCGCAGTCGCGCGGAGAAGACCATGTACGGCGTCACGATGCCGGCCGACTACGACCGGCCACATGCGTTCAGCCTGGTCGCCAACCTGAGAGTGAACGCAACGATCGACGTGGCGACGACCGTGCGGGTGCAGTCCGGGTTCCCGTATTCGCCGCCGGTGGGCGTGCGGGTGGCGGCGGTGTCGGATCTGGCGGACGCCGATCGGGACGGCAATCGCAGCGAATTGATACCCCAGGTGTCGCGACGCCTGCTGGTCTGGACGTTTGACCAGGGCGGCGTCTCGAACCTCAATTCCGCGCGGCTGCCCAAGTTCTCGCGCGTGGACGTCCGCGTCACCTTCCGTCCAGGGTGGAAAAATCGCCGCTGGCAGTTCTATCTGGACGTGATCAATCTGCTCAATGCCGACAATGCGTCCGTCGTTGACGCGCAGTTGTCGTACGACCCTGCTGCGGATCGGCCACGCGTGACGTACGAGCGGCGCAACAGCCTGCCGCTGCTGCCGTCGCTGGGGATTCGCTGCAGGTTCTGATCGGCGGATCTGCCCGCCGGCCCCGGCCGTCTCAGCGACGGCGCGTGCGCGCCTTGCCCGCCATCAACGCTACGTCGTCGTCGCAGATCGGCGAGCAGAGCCCGTCACGGCAGAGGATGTAGCCGTCCGGGCATCCTTCGACGGCGACGGCCTCGCGCCCGATCTGCTTGAGGAGCCGAACCTGCGCGCGCATCGCGTTTTCCACGGCGGCGAATTTGGCGGGACTGGTGACGAGAATCTCGATGCCGAGTTGCTCGATCCTCATACCCAGCCATCGCAGCGCGGCAAACCGCGCTGCATCATTGGTCCGGTGCCTGCCACTCTTCCGCGACGCTGTCGTCTTTTTGCTTTGTGCCTTGGCCATCGGGTCAGCTCCTGTGTGATGAGAGGGAATCAGTTCCGGCGTCCTGCCGGGCTCTTCAGTTGGGTTTCGATCAGCCAGATGTCACGCGCGCGCTGGTTTCTGACGGCAATCAGTGAACGTCCCGCGGGCCTGACACCAGAAAAGCTCACGCCTTGCAACGCATTATCTGTCACTTGTGTCAGGCGACCGGACGCGATCGCATAACCGTAGACATTATGCACGCCGCCCTCGGCACGCGTGAGGTAGACGGTGCCGTTTGCCGGGTCGAGCCGGGTGGTCACCAGAATCGCATTCGAGATGGTGCCTGAGGTCGTGGTGGTGCCGTCGGCCCTCACGAGCAACACCTCCATAGTCGAGGTTGCGTCCTGGTTCACCTCCACTGCTCTCACGATGACCACCTGGTGGTCCCCCGACCACCCCCGGCCGTACACGCCTGTAAAGGACCCTGTCAGCGTTGCGACTTCGCGTTGCTGACCACTCAGCAGGTCACGCACCCACACGCCGTACCGTCCAGCGGCGCGCGTCAGAAATGCCAGCCGCCGGCCATCTTCGGAGACAAACAGGTCGCGCACAAACGTGTTGGCCGCCGCCGTGAAGAGTGGGCCATCGGTCTTTTTGGTGGCCGACTGATACCTGGCGATCGCCTGCACGGGGCCATGGTCCACGAAATAGAGCGCGTCGCTACGGGGCTGCCACGCCATCAGCTGCTCGCCCCATTCCACGGGGTACTGCTGGAGGATGGCGAGCCGGGTCGTGCCCTGGACCTGGGATGTTTCATCGGTTTCGAGATCGGCGACTGACAGCGATGTCTGTCCGGGTTTGTCCCCGCGCTGCATGAACGCGAGCCGCGCGCCGTCCGGCGAGAGCTGCCCCGCGAATCCAGCCGCCACCGGTCGCGCCGCCGTCGTCAGTCCACCGGTGCCAAGGCCCGCCACAAACAGCTGCGAGTCGAGGATCCGGTAGCCCTGCGACGGACTTGGCTCGCTGCGCTGGAACACCAGCGTCTGGCCATCCGCCGAGACGACGGGAGCAAAGTCACTCAGCGCGTCGGCCGCCAGCTGTCGGCCGATCTTTGTGGCCGGGTCGATCAGCCACAACTTGGCTTCGTCGGCGCCCTGCTGGAAACTCACGATCGAGCCGTCTGCGGACGTGCCTTCAGGCGTTTCTTCGGTCTGGCTCGAGGTCAACGGCCTCAGCCGGCCACTGCCGCTGTCGCGTTCCCAGAGGTCACTTTGTCCCCCACGATTTGTCTGGAAGATGACGCTTCCACCTGTGCCACTCCAGATCGGCATCCGCTCGAAGAACGCATCGTTGGTCAGCCGCCGTGGGGACGCGCCGGTCAGATCCGTTTCCCACAAATCTTCCTGATCACCCGAGCGCAGCGCCACCACCACGCGGCGTCCGTCTGGGTGCACGTCAAGGTTGTTGACGACGCCGTCGAGTGACCAGGAGGCGCTGAGGTCGGTGACGGTGCCGGCGTCGAGGTCGGCCACGCTCAGCGACCGGCTGGCGGTGCTCGTGAACTGCAGGAAAATGCGGCGGCCGATCCAGCGGAGCACCCGCACTTCGGTGGCGGCCGGATTCAGGACAAGGCTCTGTGAGGCGACGCCGCCAAAAAACGCGGGGACGACCTGCAAGACCGTGTTGTCGCGCCGGCCGAGGGCGACGGCGATCTGGTCGCCGGCCGGAGACCAGGTGTGCCCGAGAATACGGCCCGATGCCAGGGTGACAGGCCGCGCCTCGGTGCCGGCAACCGGTTGCACAAACAGTTGGGGCGCGCCATCGCGTGTGGAGACAAACGAGAGCCACTTGCCGTCGGCCGACAAACGGCTGTCGCTCTCTTCGCTCGCCCACATGACTACGGGGCGAGAGCGCCGGAGCGGGTCGGCTGCCGGCGTCCGGCCGATCCACTGCCAGGCGGCGACGGTCAGACCGCCCACCGCGATTGCCGCGGCGATCCACTGCCAGCGGCGTTTCGATTGCTCAGCGCCCACGGTGTTGAACGCGCCCCCGGCGGCGGTCAACCCGCCGGAGATGTGCCGCAACTCGTTGAGCACTGCGGCGGCCGACTCCGGCCGGTCGGCAGGATTCTTCTCGAGACAGCGTTCCACCAGATCGACGAGCCCTGCCGGCGCTCCCTGCGCCAGACGATCGAGCCGGCGCGGCGCATCGGTCAGGAGGTGCCTGACATAGTCGTACGACGACAGCCCCATGAACGGCAGCTGCCCGGTGAGGCACTCGAACATCACCACGCCCATCGAGAACAGATCCGCACGGAACGTCACCGGATGCCCGGCGGCTTGCTCGGGCGACATGTACTGGGGCGTGCCGGCCGCCTGATCGGTGCGATCCGACGGAGAGGTGCGCGTCTGATCCGACGGCTTCGCCACGGCGTCTTCGCGCGCGAGGCCGAAGTCCAGCAGCTTCACGTGTCCGTCGGTGGTGACAATGACGTTGGACGGTTTCACGTCACGATGCACCAGGCCACGGCTGTGCGCGGCCGCCAGGCCTTCGGCGATCTCACTGGCGAGTTGCACCGCCTGACTGAGCGGCGGCCGTCCGCGGCGCAGAATCGCCGCGAGCGTCTCGCCCTCGACGAACTCCATCACCAGGTACGCTTCGGTCCCCTCCTCGATCAGTTCGTAGACCTTGCAGATATACGGATGGTCGATTGAGGCGGCGGCCAGCGCCTCGGTGCGAAGGGGATCGCCACCCTGCCGGAACCGGCCGTCATGAATCGCCTTGATGGCGACCGATCGGTTCAGGCGTGTATCGGTGGCCTTGTACACCACGCCCATGCCCCCGGAGCCAATCTGGCCCTCGACCCGGTAGCGCCGAACGACTGCCTCAGGCAGTGGGTGGTCCACAGCCGAGAAGAGTACCCGAGTTTGGCCGGGCCGGGTCGAAATGGTGAGGCGCCAGATGATAGATTGGCGCTCACATTGAAGGAGCGCGACATGACGGCAGTGACGACGATTGTGGCCATTTCGAGGCAAAAGGGGAGTGGTGGCGCCCACATCGGACAGATCGTCGCAGAGCGGCGGGGGATGCGCTTCGTGGATGGAGGCCTGTTGCGCGACGCCTCGGAGTACTTGCTGGTGCACGACCCGAATCTCGAGACGGTGAAGGAGCGGATTGGCACGTGGTGGGACACGGTGGCCGGGGCGCTCGCGATGGGCGGGATGAGCGGCCTGGGCATGCTGCCGGTCGACGCGATGCAGGAAGCCGAGTCGGCTCGCCTCGAGCGGCGCATCATCGAGGAGATGGCCGGCCACCACTCAGCCGTCATCGTCGGGCGAGGCGCGGGGCATGTGCTGAAGGGCCGTCCTGGCGTGCTCCGGGTGTTTGTGCATGCCCCGGAAGGGTGGCGCATTGATCGTGTCGCCGAACGCCGTGGCGTGGATCAGGCCAGGGCGCGCGATCTGGTGCGCGAGTCCGATCGCAATCGCGCCGGCTTCATGCGCTCCCTCACCGGCACGGACTGGACGGACGCGCGCCAGTACGATCTGGCGATTGATGCGGCGACCGCCGGTCTGGAACTGGCTACGGATCTGGTGTTGCGACTGGTGCCGGCCCGAGCGGCCGGCACGCCGCGTTAACCGCGGCGCCGGGACGATTTCATGGTTCCTCACCGCGATGACCGAGCCGCGGAGCTCACAGCGTTCGCTCGGTTTCTGACCGGGCTTCCGCGACTCGTGCGCCTCCGTATGACGCTCGCGGAGGCGCTCGATATTGTGCAGGAACGCCTGCGCCATCGGGAACGCCACTTCCTGGGGGTGCTCGAGCGCGGTGTGTATGCCAGCCCGACCAGTCCGTACCTCGCGCTGCTCAAGTCGGCCGGCTACGCCCTGCCAGATATTCGCGACCTGGTGCTGCGCCAGGGCATGGAGCCCACGCTCGCACAGCTTCGTCGCGACGGCGTCTATGTAAGTTTTGAGGAGTTCAAGGGCGTGCAGCCCATCGTGCGCGGCAGCACCACCATTCACACCACGCCGGCTGATTTCGACAACCCGGCTGCGGGGCGGTTTTATTCCACGACCACCGGTGGCAGCACGGGGATAGGGAGGCGGGTCCGGCTCGACCTGGCGCACATCGAAGCCCAGCTGCCGGGACGCATCATGGTGCGACATGTGCAGGGCGTGCGTGGCATCCCTGCGGCGTCGTGGTCGGACCTGCCGCCGGCCGGCGGACTGATGGGCGTGTTGCTGCACGCGGCCTCCGGCGAGGCTGCCACGCACTGGTACTGCGCGCGCGGGGGAGGCGCCAGCACTGTGCCGCTGCGATTCAGGATGGCGACGACCGCCGCGCTGACGGTGGCCCGCCTCTCCGGCGGACGGGTCCGCTGGCCGAAACTTCTGCCCTTCGATCAGGCGGTCGAACTGGCCCGATGGGCGCGCGACCAGGTGCAACGGACCGGCCGCTGCACGGTGCATGCGTCCGTCAGCCGCATCCTGCGGATCGCCGTGGCCGCGCAAGAGTACGGGATCGACCTCACAGGCACCGTGCTTCGTGGAGGGGCCGAACCGCCGACAATGGCAAAGGTCGCGCAGATACGCCGCACCGGCGCCACGTTTTATTCCAGCTATGCCTTCAGCGAAGTGGGCACCGTGGGCTCCGCGTGCCTGAATGCCACTGGATCAAACGATCAACATTTCATGCAGGACCATCTGGCGATGATTCAGGCGATGCGGCCCGTGCCCGGTTTCTCGATCGAGGTCCCGGCCTTTTGTTTCACCACCCTCCTGGCCACGGCGCCCAAACTCATGCTCAACGTGGAGTCGGATGACTACGGCACAGCCGACACCACGCCCTGCGGCTGCCCCTGGGAGGCGCTCGGGTTTGCCACGCACCTTCGCGACATCCGGTCGTTCCGCAAACTCACAGGCGAAGGCGTGACGATGGTGGGGAGCGAGATGGAGCGGATTCTCGACGAGGTGCTGCCGTCGCGGTACGGCGGGAGCGCGCTCGACTATCAGTTCGCCGAGGAAGAGGACGCCCAGGGGTTCACGCGTTTGATCCTGCGCGTCGCGCCGACTGTCAGTCTGGGCGACGAGTCCGCGGCCATTGCCTGCGTCCTTCAGGCGCTCAAGGACGCCGGCGCAGCCGGGGGCATTGCGAGCGCCACCTGGAAGGCGGCCGGTTCCCTTCGCATCCGGCGTGAAGCGCCCACGCTGACGGGCAGGGGCAAGCTGCTTCCGCTCGACATCAGGAAGCGCGCGTCATGAGATCGGTGCGGAGGCTGACTGTCGTGGTGCTGCTCGCCGTTGGCGTAGCGGCCGGTTGCGTGCGCGGCCAGAACGAGGGTCTGCGGCGGCTTCGCGTGTACTTCAGCGAACACATCAGTTTTGCCCCGTTGATGATCGCGCAGGCCGAGGGGTATTTTCGCGATGAAGGCCTCGACGTGGAATTTGTGGCGACGATGCGCCCGGAAGAGGCGCTTGTCGCGCTGATCACGGGAGACGTCGACGTGCGCCCCGGTGCTCTGCATGCCGGATTCTTGTCGGCCATCGCGCAGGGCGCTCCCATCCGCATCGTGGCCGGTCTGGGTGTGCTGGCCCGCGACGGCTGCACGTATTTTGGCATCGCGTTGCGCCCTGGCCTTGACCCGGTGGGGACGCCTGTCATTCGCCGGGTGCGCGCGAGCCAGGATGGTGTCACGCGATACGTCGTCAGCAAGATGCTCGAAACCCGTGGCGTGATGCTGAATACGATCGAGACCATTCGCCTTCCAGAGCCTGTGATGGTGTCGGCGCTTGAATCGGGCGCGATTGATGCGGGGGCGGCGTCCGAGCCCGTGCTGTCCCGGATGGCGGAGGTGGGGAGTCTGTGGCTCTCGGGCCAGCATGCCGTGCCCGACTTTCAGTGGGGCGTCATCATGTTCGGCGAACGCCTGCTCGTACGCGAACGCGACACGGCACACGCCTTCATCCGGGCGTACCAGCGTGGGGTGGCGCAGTACCGCCTCGGCAAGACCGATCGCAACGTGGCGATCATCGCTGAAGGCACCGGCGAGACCGTGGATCGCACGCGAGCCGCCTGCTGGATCGAGTTCACCGCCGATTCGCGCATCGACTGGGCCAGCGTGGAGGGGTTCCAGGTCTGGGCCAACGCCCAGAAGTTCATGGACCGCGTCGTCACCCGCGATCAGGCGGTGGACACCGGGTTTGTGAAGTGACGGTGACCACGCGGCATTTCGAGTGCGAAGGCGTCGGCCACACGTTTGCCGGGGGTCGAGGGCGCGTCAACGCCCTGCGCGACGTGTCTTTTTCCGTGGAACAGCATGAGTTCATCTGCGTCGTTGGACCCAGCGGATGCGGCAAGTCCACGCTGTTGCGTATCATCGCCGGGCTTGAGCCGCCGACGACTGGCCGACTGACGTTTGATGTGCCCACCCGAGGGCCGGCGTCACGCGGTTGCCTCGTCGTGCAGGAGCATGGCACTTTCCCGTGGCTCACCGCAGCGGAGAACGTGGCGTTTGGTCTGGCGATTGAAGGCACGCCCCGCGCCGAGCGTCACACGCGCGCTCTGGCGTTCCTTGAGCGGGTCGGCCTGTCGGCCTTCGCCGGTCACTATCCGTACGAGCTGTCAGTGGGGATGCGGCAGCGTCTGGGCCTCGGTCGCGCCATGGTCACCGATGCGTCGCTGTTGCTGATGGACGAGCCGTTTGCCGCCCTGGACGCGCAGTCGCGCCGGCACATGCAGAGCGAACTGCTTGGGATCTGGGCCGCAGACCGACGTACCGTCGTCTTTGTCACGCACGACATCGATGAGGCCGTGGTGTTGGCCGACCGGGTCCTCGTGATGTCGGGCCGGCCTGGACACATACTGGCCGATATCCGGGTGCCGCTGGATCGGCCCCGCGACAGGCACCGGGATTACGCCGACGCGCGCGACCTGGTGGAGCAGATCTGGCACCTTCTTGAGCGACCGCAGATGGAAGGGGCACCATGACGGGTCCTGATGCGGCCTCTGCCCTCGCGACCGATGCTGCCGCCGCGCCGCCTGTGCGTTGGTCGATGCGTTTCCTGCTGGTCTGGATTGTCCTTCTGGCGATCTGGGAGGTGCTGGTGCGATCCGGCGCGTGGACGGGCCTCTTTACGCCGGCGCCCTCGGCAATCGGCGCGGCGTTGGCGAGCATGGTGGCGGAGGGCACGTTGCCGACGCATGTCGGCTATACGCTGGTGCGCATTTTCGCCGGCCTGTTGGTGGGCGCCGCTGTGGGAGTCACCCTGGGGCTGGCCATGGGTGTGTCAGCGCGACTCCGTCGTCTTGTCGACCCCATCGTGGCCGCGGTGCATCCCATTCCGCGACTGGCCTTCTTCCCGTTGCTCATCGTGGTGCTCGGCGTTGGGGAGACGTCAAAGCTCGCCGCCGTCGCGATTGGTGCCTTCTTCCCGATGCTCCTCAATACGGTGGCCGGCGTTCACGGCATGAGTCCCGTCCATCTCGAACTCGCGCGAAATTTCGGCGCCAACAGGTGGCAGATGTTTCATCGCGTGCTGGTGCCCGGCAGCATGCCGCTCATGCTGACCGGACTGCGGCTGTCGTCCAACGTGGCGTTCCACGGCACGATTGGCGTTGAGATGGTCGGTTCGCAGACCGGCATCGGGTCGCTACTCTGGCTCTCGTGGCAGACGTTCCGCATCGACCACATGTACGCCATTCTCGTGGTGATCGCCACCATCGGTATCGGGCTGGCCGTGTGCATCCGGTGGGTCACCCTGCGCGCTGCCCCCTGGCTGGCAGAACGGCCGGCCGATGGTTGACTCTGCTGATGCACCCCGCACAAGATCCATCGTCATGAAGCGGCCAACGAGATGAGCCTCGCACCAGGCACCCGACTCGGTCCCTACGAAGTTACGGCGCCCATTGGCGCCGGCGGCATGGGTGAAGTCTACAAGGCCAGAGACGCGCGCCTTGGCCGCGATGTCGCCATCAAGGTGCTGCCGACGTCATTCGCCGACGATCCCGACCGGCGTGCGCGGTTCGAACGAGAGGCGCAGGCGGTGGCCGCGCTCTCGCATCCCAACATCATCGCGATCTTCGACACAGGCATGCACCCATCGGCCAGCTCAGGCCAGTCGCACCTCTATGTCGTTATGGAGTTGCTCACCGGGCAGACGCTGCGCGAGCGCCTGTCGACCGGCGCCGGCGGGCTTCCCGTGCGCAAAGCGGTCGAGATCGCCGTGCAGGTCGCGCGCGGTCTTGGCGCCGCACACGGAAAAGGCATCGTCCATCGCGACCTGAAGCCCGAGAATATTTTTCTGCTCGACGATGGGCAGGTGAAGATTCTGGACTTCGGCCTGGCGAGACAGGCAGCGGAACCGACGCAGTCTGGCGCGACGCAGACCATGGCGATGACCGGGGCGGGCATGGTGATGGGCACCGTGGGTTATATGGCGCCCGAGCAGGTGCGGGGCCAGGCGGTGGATGCCCGCGCGGATGTCTTTGCCTTCGGCGCGGTGTTGTTCGAAATGGTCAGTGGCCAGCGCGCTTTCCAGCGCGACACCGCGGCTGACTCGATGACGGCCATTCTGACGCAGGACCCGCCTGAACTCACGGGCTCGCGCCCGGAACTCTCGCCCGCGCTTGACCGCATCATCCGTCACTGCCTGGAGAAGAATGCCAACGAGCGATTCCAGAATGCGCGCGACGTCGCGTTTGCGCTCGAAGCCCTCTCCGGATCGGCGACAGGCGCTTCGTCAGGCGCGACGACGGTGCTCCCGGCCAGCGAACCGGTCCGCCGACCGGGCACGGCGCTCGTGACGACCGCCGTTGTCGCCGGGGCGCTCCTGGTCGGTGCGAGCGCGGGGTATTTTGGCCGCGGGCCGGCGACGCCGGAGTTTTCCGCGGCCAGTGACGTGTCGTATCAGCCGGTGTCGTTCGAGGACGGCTTCGTCTTCGCGGCACGTTTCGCCCCCGATGGACGCACGATTGTGTACAGCGCCGACTGGGACGGTGAGCCACGCGGCCTGTACGTGACGAGTCTCGATAGCCCTGAGTACCGGCCCCTGGGGTTTCCCGGTGCGGACCTCCTTGGGATTTCGAAGTCTGGAGAACTGGCGGTGCTCAGCGGGTCGGCCCTGAACACCGGCAATTCGTACTGGCGCATCGGCTCGCTTGCGAGAGGGACGATGACTGGAGGTTCTTCGCGGCCGGAACTCGAGGGCGTGCGATTTGCCGATGTGGGCCCCGATGGCGCCATGGCCGTGGTGCGTGACATCGGGAACAAGAGCACGATGGAGTATCCGGTCGGCCAGGTGATCGCCGAAGGCGCTATGGCTGGATACCGCGGTGTGTTTGCCGGCCCGAGGGTTTCGCCGACCGGCGAGTTCGTCGCGTTTTTTGATATCCAGGTGCCGTCCGCCATGACGGTGAAGGTGTTCAACAGGTCCGGCACGCTCGTGACTGAAAGCCGACCGTTCAGCGACTGGTGGGCGTTGGCGTGGACACCGGAGAACGATGTCTGGTTTGCGGCGGCTGAGGCCTCGGGCAGTCAAACGAGCATCTTCAGCCTGGACTTGGCGGGGAAGGAGCGCACCGTGTGGCGGGCGCCTGGCGCGATCACGCTGCACGACATCTCACCCCAGGGCGATGTGCTGGTGTCGTTCGATCGCGGAAGCTCTCGAACGGAGCTCCTGCCGGGACTGACATCGGCGCCCGTCGATCGATCGTGGCGCGAAGCAGGCCGCCTGGTGGGCATCTCGAACAACCACACGCTCTTGATCGCCGGGGACGGTGACAGCGCGGGCTCCACGGGTTCCGTGTACGTCTGGTTGCCGGGTGACGCCCGACCTTTTCGCATTGCAGACGGAAACGGAGTCGCGCTGTCCCCGGACGGCAAGAAGGCTCTCGTCGTGGCAAAGGAGACGCCTATCAAGTTGTCGATCGTGCCTACAGGCGCCGGCCAAACGCAGGTGCTTGATGTGGGTGCTGTGGACGTGGTGTCGTGGGCGGGCTGGCTTCCCGACGGCCGGTTGGTGATTCAGGCGGGACTCAAGGGCGGCAGTGCCACGGTGTTTATTTTGGCCGCAGGGGGTGGCCGCTCCACCGAGTTGCTGCCGGCGGGTGTGACACTGAGTGGTCCGGGGCAAGCCCTGATTTCACCCGATGGGTCTTCTATTGCGGCCGTCGACAGCCAGGCCCGGCTGGTGGTGTGCACGACCGTCACGCCCGTCACTTGTCGCCCGATTCCTGGAACCAGCGTAGACGACGCCGTGGCCGGTTGGAGCGCGGATAGCAAAACCCTGGTGGTGTACTCGAGAGGCACCGGCATGACGGTCGAGCGGCTCGACATCACGACCGGCCGCAGAACAGCCATGACGACCCTCCGTCCGCTCCAGCCGGCGCTCAGCGGATTTCGCCCGGTCATCGCCGCGCCCGACGGTGCGATCGCCTACACATACACCAGAGACGCCAGCCAGCTCTACGTGATCAAGGGCTTGAAGTAGACGCCCGGTCTACACCACGTAGTGTTCGCCCCCGGCCTTCCGGCCACGGAACCGTTCAAGCGCAAATGGCACGAGATCCATCCCGGGGTCTCGGCCGGTGATGACGTCTGCCAGGATGCGACCGGCGGCGGGCGAGTGCTGGAAGCCGTGTCCGCTGAAGCCGTTGATCAGGAAGAACCCGGGAAGGTCGCGCGCGGCGCCGATGATGGGGTTGGCGTCAGGTGTCACTTCATAGAGCCCGGCCCACGCGTGGGCGATGGGCGCATCAGCAAGTGCCGGCAGACGCCGGGCCGCCACCGGAGAGACCTGCTCCAGGAAATCCCACTGCACGGTGAGGTCGAAGCTCGGCGTTTCGTGCGGGTCGCCCATGCCGAACAGCACGCCCGCACCCTCGCGGTGAAAGTAGAACGTCGATTCGAAGTCGATGACCATGATTCTGGAATCGGGCACGTTCCAGCGGCCGCCTGAGGCCGGTGGTTGCGCGATGAAGATGTGTCGCCGGTAGGCCTCGACCGGCACGTCAAGTCCGGCCATGCGCCCGATCGCCCGCGCGTGCGGACCCGCCGCATTCACCACCACCGGCGCGTCGATCGCGCCGCCTGTGGTCTCGACGCCGGCCACCCGACCGCCAATCACCCGCACCCCGGTCACTTCAGTTTCCCTCAGAATCGAGACGCCCTCGGCCTGGGCACTTCTGGCGAAGCCCATCGTGACGCCGTTCGGATCGGCAATGCCATCACGTTGGCAGAACGTGGCGCCGATCACGTGCTCGGTGACAAGGCCCGGCGCCAGAGCGGCCGCGGCGGCCGCGTCCAGCCACTCCACATCGATACCGAGCCGCCGCTGCCGCTCCACGTTCGCGGTAAACACCTCGACGCTCTCCGCGGTGGAGAGCAGGAACAGGTAGCCGTCCTGGTGGAAGTCGATGTCCGCGCCGACCTCTTCCTTGAAGCGCTCGAGCACGCCAATCGACTCAATCGACAGTCGGATGTTCGCTTCGTGCGAAAACTGATGCCTGACACCACCCGCGTTTCGACCGGTGGAACCGGTGCCCAGCAACTGTTCGCGCTCCACCAGCACCACATTCGTGACGCCCCGGCGCGCCAGGTGGAACGCCACGCTTGCGCCCATGCACCCGCCACCCACAATCACCACGTCAGCTGTACGAGTCATTGCCCCAGTTCCCAACTTCCCCAATTTCCTAACTTTCCAATTTCCTAATTGTCCTGAACGGCTGAACCATATGTGACCAGTAGCCTTCCGGAATCCTGGCCTCGCCCAATCCATATCGCTCGGGTCAGCGATCACCCGGACAATAGTAGGTGCCAAACAGCCGATCGATCCACGGCAGGTGCACGGCGATTCCGAACGGCGTCTTCTCATCGTCGTCGAAGAATCGCGCGAGCCAACGGTCGAGTGCCGGGCGGTCGTGGGCAGGGGTGGACATGACCGCTGCGAATCATACGGCGAGTTGCACCCGCGCCGGAACATGGGTCGTTTGTCGGTTGGATGACCAGCCGCCGCAGATGAGTACACTTGTCGCGTGCAGGCGCGTTTCGACTTCGACCCGGCCCAGCGCTCGCCGCTGTTGTTCCGGTCACCCGACCGGGTCGTGGTCGCACGGACGCTGGCCGAAGTGCCGGCGGCGATGGCTGCCGTTGATGAGGGATTGCGCGAGGGGCTGCATGCCGCCGGCTATGTGGCGTACGAGGCCGCCCCGGCGTTTGATCGCGCACTGACGACCCACGCTCCGTCGGCGGTGCCGCTCGTGTATTTCGGGTTGTTCCCGTCTGTGGAAACACCGTCGTCGCGCTCCAGTACGGACCTGCCGTCCCCAATCGACTGGACGCCGGAGCTGTCAGCGGCCGATCACGCGCGTGGTGTGGCGGCCATCCGAGAGGCCATCGCCGAGGGCGAGACCTACCAAATCAACTACACATTCCGCCTGCGCGCAGCCGTGAATCCGTTGGGGTTGGAGGCGCTGTATCTCCACCTCGCCGGGATCGAGCGCGTGCCCTACGCCGCGTTTCTCGATTTCGGCGATTGGCACGTCCTCTCGCTGTCGCCGGAATTGTTTTTCCAGCTCGACAGCGGCCGCCTTGTCACGCGGCCCATCAAGGGCACAGCAGTGCGGGGGCGCTGGGCCGCAGAAGATGCGGCGCTTGGCGAGGCGCTGCGCGCCTCGGAGAAGAATCGCGCCGAGAACGTCATGATCGTGGACCTGTGCCGCAACGACCTGAGCCGAGTCTGCGACGTTGGGACTGTGCGCGCATCGGCGTTGTGCGAAGTGGAACCGTACCAGACCGTGTGGCACATGGTGTCTACCGTCGAGGGGCAGGCCCGTCCTGGCGTCGGACTCAGCGATGTGTTTGGCGCGCTGTTTCCGGCCGGCTCCATCACCGGCGCGCCTAAGTCCAGCAGCATGCGGCTGATCGCCTCCCTGGAACACAGCCCTCGCGGCGTGTATTGCGGCGCCATCGGGTTCGCCTCGCCTGATGGGCGCGCCGAATTCAACGTGGCGATTCGAACATTGACGGTGAATTGCGTGAGTGGTGCCGCTGCATATGGCGTCGGCGGCGGCATCACGTGGGATTCAACACCGGCTGACGAACATGCCGAGGCACTAAGCAAAGCGGCGTGTCTGGAGGTCAGGCCGCCGTTTGGGCTGATCGAGACCATGCGACTCGAACAGGGCACGCTGGTGCGAGAGGCACGGCACCTGGCTCGACTGTCAGAATCTGCGAGCTACTTTGGCTTTGCGTGCGATCTGCCTGCCATCCGGGCCACGCTCGCCGCCCATGTCGCAACCGGTGCGCCCGGACCGGTGCGTGTACGCCTGGTGCTGAACGTCGATGGTCCGGTGCGCGTTGAGAGCTATCCGCTTGATGCCCCAGCGGCCGGCCCGATGCCGTTTGCGTTGGCATCAGCCCCCATCGATGGGCGAAATCGGTTCGTCTGCCACAAGACGACCAGGCGGGAGATGTACGACCGCCACAAGGCCAGTCATCCAGATGTGTTTGATGTGTTGCTGTGGAACGACCGGCGCGAATTGACCGAGTTCACCCGGGGAAATGTGGTGGTCGAGCGTGAGGGCGTGCTGTGGACGCCCCCGCGAACGTGCGGCCTTCTGGCGGGTGTCTTCCGAGGCGAACTGCTCGATGCCGGCGCCATTCACGAGCGGGTGCTGACTCCCGATGACCTTCCGACGTGCACCCGGGTCTGGTTCATCAACAGCCTTCGCGAATGGGTGCCGGTGCACAAGGTCAAAGAACGATAAACTCTGCACCCATGACACGCGTCCGCTGGGTCTGGCTCGTCCTGTTCGCGGTGGTGCTCTTTCGCACGGCCTGGCTCGGCGACGATGCGTTGATTTCGCTGCGGACGGTCCTGAATCTGACCCACGGCTACGGGCTGACCTATAACCTGCACGAGCGGGTGCAGACGTTCACGCATCCCTTGTGGCTCGGGCTGATCACAGTCGCCTACTGGGTGGTGGGCAATATCTTCCACGCGGCGTTTGCCGTGTCGATCGTGATCTCACTGGTGGTCTTCGGGCTGGTGCTGCGCGCGGCACGAAGTGCGACGCAGCTGTGGATTGCAGGCGGTGTCCTGTTGGCGTCGCGCGCGTTTGTGGATTACTCGACGTCGGGACTGGAGAATCCGCTCACGGCGCTGGTCGCGATCACCACGCTCGCGTGGGCGGCGCGCGGACCCCGCGGAGGACGCTGGCTGGCCGGGATGTGGCTTGGTGTGAGCGCTGCGTATCTCACCAGGCCTGATGCCGTGCTTCTGGTGCTGCCGGTTGCGCTCTGGGCCATCCTGCAAATACGGCCCCGAACGACGGCGGTACTCGCCGTGGTGGCGGGCCTGGTGCCGGCGGCTGCCTGGACACTCTTCTCGTTGGTGTACTACGGGTTTGCCTTCCCCAATACCGCCTACGCCAAGCTGGCCGCAGACATCCATATGAACGAGCGGTTATGGCAGGGGCTGATCTACCTGCTCGATTCCATCAATCGCGATCCCATTACGCTGACAGCCATCGGCATCGCGCTCATCGTCGCGACGATTGAGCGATCGAAGGAGGCGTGGCTCGGCGCGGCCGGCATCGTCGCTACGCTGATCTACGTGGTGTGGATTGGCGGCGACTTCATGAGCGGGCGGTTCCTGGCGGCGCCGGTGCTGGTGGCGGTGTGGATGTTGGTTCGCGTGCAGCGGCTGACGCAGGCTGAGTGGTGGCCTGTGCTGGCCGTACTGGCGGTGGCCGCCATCGCTTCACCCCAGTTGCCGGTGCGTAGCGACCGGACATTTGATATTTCCGGAACGCATAGCGGAATCGTGGATGAGCGCGGCATCTATTTTCAGACGTGGAGTCTCATGAAGGCCGACCGCCTGTCATTCGCGGAGCCGGAATGGCCACGCTGGGATGGGCAGACCAGGCCCGAACATGTGCTGGACACGTGCGGCCTGATGGGCGCCGACGGGCTGTCATGGGGGCCGCACACCTACATGCTGGATGAATGCGCGCTGGCCGACCCATTGCTGGCGCGTTTGCCGGCGGTGTGGAAGGAGGAGTGGCGGCCTGGCCACTACCGTCGCATGGTGCCAGAGGGCTACCGCGAGAGCGTTCAGCAGGACGGCAACCTGATTCGCGATCCCAAGTTGGCCGAGTACTACACGGCACTGCGCACGGTGGTGCGCGGTCAGTCTCTCTGGGCAGGCGACCGACTGCGCACGATCTGGCGCATGAACCTCGGCCAATTGGACTCGCGTGTCGATCGTCAGTTCTACAAGTTTGACGGCGCGGCCACGACGCTGGAGGCCTTGGCCCAGGTTCAGCCCGATGGCACGCCGTGGGATGCGCCTGGGTCGCGAACATTCCAGACCGTCCTGGCCGTGACCGTGCCCGATCAGTTGAAACGTCGCGTGCTTGATATCTCGCTTGATTCAGACGACCGCTATCGCCTGACGTTCCTCAAGAAGAATCGGATTGTGTCGGCTGTAGTCGTGGATGTAGTGCCCAGGGATCGCCGTGTGCCAGGGCTGGCCAGCCATCTGGTGAACATCCCCGAACGTGCCCGCAAGCATGGGTTCGACACCATTGTGGTAGTCAGCATCGCCGGCGATGCGCGCAAGGCCGTGGGGCATCTGTTGCTTGACGGGGATCCGGCCACGGCCATTGAGCTCGGCCGTCGCTTTGGCGCCGCCGCCCGATAGCCGCAGGTGTACGTAGCTCGGCCTGGGTCTCAAGGCCGAGACCCGCGTTATTGTTGCGCGGCCAGAAAAATCAGCAAGACCATGAGCACGGCGAGTACGAGCAGCGCGATCTTCCAGAAGCTCTTCGGATATTGGCCCGCGATTTCTCCGGTGTAGCCGTTCGCCACCACCTGAAACGTCCTGGCGCCGTAGGTGTACGAGAGCAACCAGATGGGCAGCAGGGTGTGTTTGAACGTCTGCCCGGAGAACGTCGGCTCAATAGTCAGGTTGCGATAGGTATCGCCGGGCACCTGCTGGCCGCAGAGGCTCTGGAGAGCCGCGTGCATCTGAGTCACGGACGCCGCAGCCGCGGCCTCGAGGTTGATCTGATACCGCTCCACGACGAAGCCTGAAAGGAACGCGGTGTCATACGGCACGAGTTCCTTCGTGGGAAACGGTTCCACTTGCCGCAGTAGCGACGGATCCACGCCTTTGGTGGCTGGCACCGGTTCATCATCGAAGAAGTGATCGATGTCGCCCGCGGCTGGTGTCCAACGCACGTGTCGAACCTGGCGGGTACGAGCGTGGCCCTTGTTGTCGCGATAGGTCTCGGTTGTGTAGTAGTACGTACCGGACTCGGCCTGCCACGCGCAGTGCGCCTGGGCGTCGAACGTCCAGTACGGCACGTAGAGGCCGTGCAGTTGGTCGATGAGCGACTTATGCTTGAACGCGTTGGGCGCGAACCATCGGCCCGCGTACCAACGCTTCATCCGGTCGCGGACGTCGCTTTGTGAAATCTTGAAGGGCAGCAGGCTCTGCGGCCGGATCGGCGCCTGCAACTCTTCGTAGTCGACAAGCGCCGGCGAGCCGCAGAAATCACAGTTCTTGCCGACCTTCGCCGGGTCGAACACCATCACGGCCTTGCAGCTCTGGCACTGCACACTGCGGCGCGCCGTATCCCAACCCCGCTGCTCCGCCGGCAAGTCGCGGAGCATCGTGACCAGGTTCAGTTCTGCCACCGCGCCGCCGGCCTTGTGACCAACGTACGGCGATTCCTCGCCGCAGAACGCACACACCAACAATTGCTTGCCTGGATGCCACTCGGCCTGTGCGCCACACGCCGGGCAGGCGTGTTTCTCCCGGGCCGAAACGTGCTCGGCGCCGGCGTCCGTCATGGGGCCATGCCCTGAGCGAGCCAACGGTGCTTTCCCTGGGTGAGTCGAAGGGTCACTGCGCCAGGTAGGCGTCGAGTGCCGCGCGCGTCACGCGGTAGCTCGTGCCGATCTTCTTGGCCTTGAGTTCGCCCGCCTCGATCACCGACATCACGTCCGTCTCCGACACACCGATCGCCTTCGCGACGTCGGCCGGTGACAACAGATCGATCGACGGCGCGGCGGCGGCAGCGCCGCCACCCGCGACCGGCGTCGTCGCCGGGGCGTTCGGGTTCATGAAGCCCTGCTGCATCATCTGCTGGGCAATGCCGAAGCCGACAGCAAGTTCCGCCGCGGTGCCGCCGACGCCGCCTCCACCCGTCGCCATGCCCTGGCCCATCTGGTACTTCACGTAGTCATTGAGATTCCCAATGGCCGCCATGCTCGATCGTTTGTCGATGGCGGTCTCCACTTCCGGCGGCACCGACACGTTCTCGATGATGAAGCTGCCAATCTCCAGGCCGTATTTGGCGCTCACCACAGGGTTGATGACCGGCAGAAGAGCCTCACCCAGCTCCGAATACCGCGTGGCCACATCAAGGACCGGGACCTTCGCCGACGCGAGGGCCTCGCTGAAGACGCTGACCATGCGTGAGCGCATCGTGTCGGCGAATTCATCAAGCCGGAAGTGATGATCCGAGCCGGCCACTTCCTTGATGAACAACGGCGGATTCACGATCTTGAAGTCGAACGTGCCGAACGCCCTCAGGCGCACAATGCCGAAGTCGTCGTCGCGCACCATGACCGGGTTGGCCGTGCCCCACTTGTTGCCGGTGAAGAGCCGGGTGGTGATGTAGAACACATCCGCCTTGAACGGCGAATTGAACAGGTACTTCCACGACTTCAGCTTCGTGAGCACCGGAATGTTGTCGGTGGTCAGCGTATGTTTGCCCGGGGCAAACGTGTCGCCGAACTGGCCCAGGTACATGAACTGTACTGCCTGCGATTCACGGACGATGAGCTGGGCGCCGTTTTTGATGGCCTTGTCTTCGTCTGGAAAGCGGTACGAGAGCGTATCGCGCGAGTCGTCGGTCCATTCGATGACGTCAATAAACTCGCCCTTGATGTAGTCCATCAATCCCATTAGTGCTCCTTAAGAAAGGGGACGGGTGTCGACCTGTGGAAAACTCGTCCCAGTCAACCGAGTTTCCCACAGGTCGACACCCGTCCCCCTGATTATCTACGCTTGCGCCAGGTGCCATGTTCAGCCACGATGCCTGTATGCGAAGACACTGCTTGATTGGTGCGGTGGGCGTTGCGGCGGCGTTGGCAGCGAGTCTGGTGCCCGTGGCCGGAAGGGGCCCCAGCGATTGGCCGCAGTTCCGTGGGCCGGGGTCGGCCGGTGTGGCCGATGGATCCACGCTCCCACTGACGTGGTCCACGACCCAGAACGTGGCCTGGGTCACCGAGATTCCTGGCCGTGGATGGTCATCGCCGGTCGTTTGGGGGTCGCGCGTCTTCGTGACGGCGGCGATCAACGCCGGCGCGTTCAAGGCGCCGTCCACCGGGATCTACGGCAACGACATGGCGGCCGAGCTGGCCAAGCAGGGCCTGTCGATGGAAGAGATCATCAAACGCGTCAGCGCCCGTGACATTGAGGTGAGCGCCGAGGCCACTGAAGTTCAGTACATGGTCTACGCGCTGGAGACGGCAACCGGGAAGGTGGCCTGGCAGCAGGAAGCGCACAAGGGGCTGCCGGTCGGCGGACGGCACCGCAAGAACACCTATGCCTCTGAGACGCCGACGACCGACGGTGAGCGTATCTACGCGTCGTTTGGCGGCAATGTCGGGCTGTTTGCCTACAGCCTCACTGGCGACCTGATCTGGAAGAAGACCTGGCCACCCCAGCCCGTCTACCTCGATTTCGGCACCGCGTCGTCTCCGGTGGTGCACGGCGGCCGCGTGTATCAGATGTTCGACAACGAAGGAGAGTCGTTCCTGGCCGCCCTGGACTCGAGGACCGGAGCCGAGGTGTGGACGGTTCGGCGGAGCGGATTCAAGACACAGTCGCAGTCGGGCTGGGCCACGCCGCTTGTGTGGCAGAACAACCAGCGCACCGAGATTGTGACGATTGGCAAGGCGAGTGTCGTGTCGTACGGTCTCGACGGCACCGAACTGTGGCGGCTGGGCGGCATGACTCAGGCCACGCCGTCGCCCGTGGCAGGCAACGGGCTGCTGTATGTGGGGTCGGGATCGCAGGGGGAGACCGGCCGGCCACTGTTCGCCATCAAACCTGGCGCGAGCGGCAACATCTCGCTCACGCCGAGCCAGACGAGCAACGACTTCGTCGCCTGGTTCCAGCCGCGTTTTTCAGGCTACACCCCCTCACCCTTGCTGTATCGCAACCGCGTCTACGTCATCAACGACAACGGCATCATGCAGGTGGCGGATGCGACGACGGGGAAGGAACTGTACAAGGCGCGGGTCGGCGGCGGCGGACTGACGTTCTCGAGCTCACCGCTCGCGAGCAACGGCCGCATCTACGCCGTCAGCGAGGATGGGGACGTGGTGGTGTTCGAGGCCGGCGACGAGTACAAGGAGCTGGCGAAAAACAGCCTGGGCGAGATGAGCCTGGCCACCCCCGCCGCCGACGCGAACAGTCTGTACATCCGCACAGCGACCAAGCTGTATAAGGTCAAGTGACTAATAGTGTCCGAATTCGTAAAAAGACGTCGGGTGTCTTTTTCATCGAAAAAGACACCCGACGTCTTTTTCGAGCTCATTTCAAAAACGTCAGTATCTGCCCCGAAGACTGATACCCGCTGACCTTCTTCACGATCGCGCCCGAGGCCGGATCAAAAATCACCATCGTCGGGTAGCCGACCACGCCGAAGCGTTTGACGTGCGCTTTCTCGATGTCGCCATCAAGCTTCAGCCCGACGTACCCCGCGTTGAGCGCGGCGGCAACCTCCGCGTCGTTCCAGATCCACTCATCCATCGTCTTGCAGGGACCGCACCAGGTGGTCTCGAAGTCGATGAACACGCGCTTCCCTGAGGCGCGCGCCTGCTTCACGGCGGCGTCGAAGTCGTGTGACCACGCGAACGCGGCTTTCGTACGCGGCCTGGGCCGCTCGTCGGCGAGCATGTCGTCGGGCAGGCGGTCTTCGGCTTTGGTCACCGGGCGATCGACCACGGCAAACTCGACGGCCGACCCGTCCTTCTTGAACGATTTGAACTCGAGCACGAGGTCCTTGGCGCCGTTTCGTTCCAGGAACATGAGGCGCGATGTGTCACGGGCCTCTTTGATTGACAGGACCGCCGCTGCCGCATCCTGCGCGGTCGCAGGAATCACGCTCCAGGAATCGCCTGGGCCATACAGGGCGTCGTTGTTGCCGTCCATCGCGGCCACCAGGGCGGGCACGCCATTCACCGTGACGGTGCCAGATCGCCACGACCCGCGCGAATACCGGATCACGTCGGGCGCAGGCGCGGCATCCTCGCGCACCACCCAGAAATTCACGAAATACGGTTCGGTTCGCTCCGGCTCCGGAAACCGCACGCGCAACTCAATGGCGTTGAACGAACTCCACCAGGCCTTGGTCTTGGCATTCTGCGTGGGCACCGCCACCGCCGCCGGCCCATCGTCGGCAAAGTTGCCGTTCCGGTTCCGATCCACGAACAACTGATTCAGATCCGCCGGGTGCGCGGAGCTGGCCGTGGCGAGCACGGGAATCCACGAGTCGCGAGCCGGACCTACCTGCAGGAGACCTCGCTTGGCCGGCCGCACGGCGCCGGCCGGAAGCGCCTGACCGGCGGGCACCTCCGCGAGCGTGACCTGCGTGCCTTTCGGGCTGAAGTTCGGTTTCGGGCCCGTTCCCGGCGCGTGATACGTCAGCGGAACGGTGATGACCGAGCCCTGCGCGGCCAGATCCGGCTGGCTGGCCACAGTTAAGGCGATCACGGCGAGAGCGAGGAACGATCGTCTGATCGACATACCGGGAGTTTAGCAAAAGGGGGACGGGTGTCGATCTGTGGAAAACTCGGCGACCAAAAAAGACGTCGGGTGTCTTTTTCATAAAAAAAAACACCCGACGTCTTTTTTTTTCGCCGAGTTTTCCACAGATCGACACCCGTCCCCT
>JBKJQX010000089.1:0-3570 GCA_046594875.1 Vicinamibacterales bacterium | reverse complement strand
GGCGTCGGCGTACTTGACGACCTTGTCGCCGCGGAGCACCTTGGTCTCGGCGGTGACGACAAACTCCATGGGAGACTCTTTCTTGGTCTTCTCATCGATGACGTTGACGCTCAGCTTCGTGTCGTTGGTCGTTTTGCCGTCTTTGGTCAGTTTGCCGGTTTCGCTCGAGATCACGGTGCCCTTGAATGTTTCATCGTGGGCGAACACGTTGGCTCCAGCGAACACTGCGATCGCCAGAAGAATCAGAGCTGTTGTGCGTTTCATGTTTGTCATGTCTATCTGTCCTTTATCTGTTCACCGAATATCGGTTCACCGAATGATCTTCTTCCCACCTGAGAGGAAGTCGTCAACGTCAGCCTTTCCCGAAGCCTCGGCCGGGCTCTTGGGATTGAACTTCTCCATCCTGCGCATCTCCTCGTCGGACATGCTTGGCAGATGGCGAATGAACCGGACGAGCTGCCACGACGCTCGCTCGCCATCAGGCGTTCCTGTCGCGCGGGCCGGCATGCCGGTAAGGGGAATGCCGCGCTCGATGACATAAAACAACTCGCCGTCGGTCATCGATTGCGTCGCCGCACGGCGCATGTCCGGTGCCGGCGGATACAGATTGCGTCCGATGGCCGTGTCTCCGCGCCCATCGTTGCCGTGGCACGTCGCGCAGAAGTCCGCCCAATGCTTCAGCCCGGCCTCGAGAGTCTCAGGCGTCGCCTCGACAGGGTTCGCTTGACGACGCACGACTCCAGGGGTCGCCCAGCGGCGCCCGGCCCGCGCCATCGTCTCTTCCAGCGCCCACGGCGTCGCGCGCGACGAAAACCCCATGCCACGCGTCACAATCGCCGCGGCGGTCGCCGCGACCAATCCGATACCCACCACCCACACGACCGTCCGCTTCATCTACTCCATTCATAACATGTGGTGCCGCGCAGGGTGCACCACGGCGGCTCTTATTAAGGAGAATTAATTCCTGGAATCTTACTTGGCGGCCATATCAATGGCCGCAGCCACGCCAGTCGATGATCGCACCAGCGCGTACTGCCACATCCCAAACTGGCCATCGGCGTTCACAGCGGTCACCCACCGTTGTGCCGCCGCACTCTTGACCTCGGCCAGCTCGTCGTAGCCTTTGGTCTCGAGAATCAGATGCCGCCTGGGCTCGCCCGCCAGGCGGATGATGAAATCCGGCACGTAGTCGTGTGGTTGTCCGTTGTGCAGGTATGGAATGCCGAAGCCAAGACCCGCGTTCTTGACGAACGCCTCCACCATTGGGTGCGTGTCGATCGCATACGCGGCCTGTTGTTCCCACTTTGCCGTATCGGCCACCACATAGTTCAGATGACTCTTGGTCACCTCACGGACGTCACGGCTGGTCCAGTAATCGACCTCCGAGGTCGAGCCGACACCGCGGTTGCGCTCGTACTGCGGGATCTCTGGCGCCTCACCCTGCCCTGTGTCGGGTCTGATTGACTCGGTCAGCCGTTCGATGGCCCATCCGTAGTACGGCGACAGGAACAAGTCGATGCGCTCGGCCGGACGAATCGGCGTCACCTTCTCGTCGACATAGCGCTGCACGATGCGGCAGATCTGCGGGAAGAGTACATGAGCCGGCGCCTCGCACGTAGCGCTATTCAGGTATTCCCTCGTCAGATCGCCGGCCATTTCGAAGACCAGTTCCTGCATGCGACGGCCACTGCGGAACGGATTGAGATCAAGGCGTTCGAGTTTTCCAGGGCCGAGCAGCGTCGGTCGCCCCGTGTTGGTCTGTAGCGACGCCCGGACCTCGACCTCCGGCGGGATTTTCGTAGGGTCGAGCCACAGAGGCGGTATCGATGCCCAGTCTACACTGACCCTGTTGCGAATCGCCTGCCGGTACCGTTCAACCCGTGGGAACGTGATTGCCATGTGCGCTCGACCGGGCACGGCGCACACGTGGTGCCGTTTCGCGGGCGGGTCCTGGGCGCCCTTGGGGTTCGCCTTGAAGGGGATCACTTGGAAGGGCACACCAAACACCTGAGCCACTTCCTCCTTCATGAGACCATCTGCGCCCAGTTCGTAGGTGCGACGCCGCAAACCACGGCCGACCACCTGTTCACACAGGAGCTGCGACATAAAGGGGCGGAGGCCGACGATGTGCGTGACGGTGTTGCAGTCCCAGCCTTCGGTCAACATGCCCACCGACACGATGCAACGGATGTCGCGGCCGGGCGGATGGAGCGCCGCCTGACGCTTCGCAGCCAACGACTCGAATCCTTCTGGGTAGACCGGGCGACCCTGCGCGTCTGCGGGCCAGTCGCGTTTGCCCACGGTGTCGAGCGTGAAGCGCATCCACTGCGCCTCATCCGACTTGGCGTGGCCGGTGTCTGTCTCAGTGACAACCTTCGAGTCCACGCGAATGGTGTGCACCCGGTCGGCCTCGTTGCGCAACTCAGGCATCGAAATCGACGGGATTCCTGTCGGCGGTTTGTTTTCGGCCATCCACTCGAACACCACCTTGCCGATCGCCGTGTTTTTGCAGACGATGATGAACACTGGTGGGCGTGGGTCTTCCGGGGTCTCAGCCCACTCGACGCGCGTCTGATTCCACAGCCCCGCGAGCATCGAGATGGGCGTGTTCGCCCACTTCAGGATCGCCTCCGGCTTCGCCGAACTCTTCTTACCACCGCGCTCGGCGGGCGTGAGCTGCGGCAGAATCCACCGCCAGATGTTGAAGTAACCTGGAATGGCCGCGCCCGTGGTATCGCGAACGGCCAACTGCGGGATCTTGACCAGTCCCGACTCGATGGCATCGGTCAACGGAAAGTCGCTGACCACCCACGGGAACGGGCGATTCGCATCCTGTCCGACCCGGCCCAGATAGTACGGCGTGGCCGACAAATCCACACAGACGTTGATGCCTCGCAGCTTGTGAATCCGGTCGAGGCCGTCGACCCACACCGTGGCTTCCTTGTAGAACTCGTCCAGATCGTCGACTTCAACTTCCTCGTCCGGGTCAGGCTCGTCCTGACGAATGCGGTACGCGTGATGAGCCTCGTCGTTCAGCACCAGAATGTTCTTGCGGGATCCGATGGACGGCCCCAGCACGCGGTTGACCAACGCTGTATCGCTCTCCACGTACCGATCGCGCCGCACATCCACCGACTTCAGCTCATCGTCTTTGAACTCCTCCGAGATGACTTCGATGAGGCCGGCCGCTACCTGGCGTTCGTATTCCTCGCGCGTCAGATATCGCCGGCCGCGCGCATTCGTGGTCTTGCTCCCGATGTGGATGACCTCGCGCACGATTTCGCGCCGGCCGGCTTTGACCACGCGGCCGCTCACGCCTCCCGCATCTGACGAATGCGGCTCGAAATTATGCCAGTTGGTGATGACCACGTCGCCTTGCATCAAATCGGCCATCATTCGTCCGGCTGGCACCAGATCGGACTTGCGATACAGGCTCGCGTCGCCCAGCTTTGGGTCCAGCTCCGCCAGGCGGCTTCGAATCGTCACGTTCGGGCACACGACGAGTACCGCGTCCGAGTACGCGGCGTTCGAGCGGTCGTTGACCTTGTTGAGGATGCTCCACGCTGTGAT
>JBKJQX010000048.1:0-22487 GCA_046594875.1 Vicinamibacterales bacterium | reverse complement strand
CCGGCGCGTTCGGCCACCGTGCCGTCGATCGTGCCGCGCGAACAGCTTGTGGTCGCCAACGCCATCTCGGCGGGCACGTGGTCGGCGATGCTGGCGGTCGGCGCGTCGCTGGGCGGCGGCGTGGCTGCGCTCTTGGGGCGTGACGCGGCGTTTGTCATCAACGCGTTGTCATTCTTCACGTCGGCCGTGTTCCTCTGGCGGATGCGGGTGCCCGCGCGGGAAGCCACCCACCGGGCGGCGTTGGGCATTCAAGGGGTACTCGATGGCCTCTCCTATATGCGGCGGCACGGGGACGTGGCTCGCATCGCGCTCATCAAGGGCGGATGGGCCATCGTCGGCGGTGCGCTGCTGCTGCTCACGGTTTTTGGCGACCGGATTTTCCGCATCGGCGACTCGAGCGATGCAGGCATCGGCATTCTGTTCGCCGCGCGCGGCATCGGCGCGTTTGCGGGCTCGCTCATCATCAGTCTCATTGCGGCGCGACAGGGCAATCTGGTCCGCCTGATTGCGCCCGCCTATTTCGTGGCGGGTGCGTGTTACGCAGCGCTGGCGATTGCGCCGACGATCTGGTTTGCGGCGGCGGCCGTGATCGCCGCCCATGTGTTCGGGTCGATGTTGTGGGTGGCGAGCAACGTCCTCTTGCAGATGCGCGTGCCCGACGAGTTCCGTGGCCGCGTGTTCTCGGCCGAGCTCATCGTGATGGCGCTGGTGCAGTCTGCGGTGGCCTATTCGACGGCTGTGGCCCTCGACTTGTGGCACGTCGATCCGCGCGTGCTGGCTGCGCTCGTCGGTCTGGGCCTGTGGATACCGGCCGCCATCTGGGCGATCGCTCCACGGCTTTCCCATCGTTAGACGATGGGGCTTGACAAGGAGCCCGCGCGGGCGCGACACTCTCCCATCGTTAGACGATAGGAGACGCGATGGCCCGCACCGTTCCGCCCGACCTGTTGCCCGGCACGCTGGACCTGCTCATTCTCCGGATACTCGTGTCCGACTCGATGCATGGCTACGGCTTGGCGCAGCGCCTGAAGATCTTGTCGAAAGACGTCCTCCAGGTGGGAGAGAGCTCACTCTACCCGGCACTGCAGCGGCTGCTGCTGAACGGCTACGTGGATGCCGAGTGGGGTCCGTCAGACAACAACCGCAAGGCGCGGTACTACACGCTGACCAAGGCCGGCCGCAAGCATCTGGCCGCCGAAAAGGCTGAGTTCGAAGGTCTCGTCGCGGCCATCCGGCTGGTACTCGAGACGGCATAGGCGCGGCGATGTTCAGTCTCTTTCGCCGCCTCCGTGCTCGCCTGAAGTACCGGCATTTCGAGCGCGACCTCGCGCGCGAACTCGAAACCCATCGCGCGATGAAACAGGAGGAGATCCAAGCCTCTGGCGTCTCAGCCGCCGATGCGCGCTCGACGGCAACCCGCGCACTCGGCAACGTTGCCTACATGCGCGAGGAATCGCGGTCGGTGTGGATTGCGCGCTGGCTCGAGCACACCTGGCAGGACCTGCGGTATGCCGCACGCGGATTGCGCCGGCAGCCCGGGTTCAGCGTGTCGATCATGCTCATTCTTGCGATCGGCGTGGGCTCACTCACCACGGCGTATTCGACGCTGAACGCGACGATGCTCAGGCCATGGCAGGTCCCGGACCCCGAGGCGATGGTCATCGTGCGGTCACGACCAGCACCGCAGCAGCAATACGGCGTGTTATCGGTCGATGAGTCGTTATATCTCAACGCACACGCACGGACCCTCACCGGACTGACGATATCCATCCGCGGCGGTGAGCAACTCGACGACGCCGGCCCCACGGTGCAGTCGAAGTTCGTGACCTCGAACTTCTTCGATGTCATGGGTGTGCGCGTCTCGATGGGACCGGGGTTTACGCCGGCACGCGATCATGACCGATCAACAAGAGAGGTCGTGATCAGCGAGCGGCTGTGGCGCGATTACTTCGGGGGCGACCCCGGCGTCGTTGGCCGCACCCTCCGCTTGTCCTCTGTCCCTTTCACCATCGTCGGCGTGGCCGAGAAGGGTTTCGAGGACGTGGACAACACGCGGATTTCACTGTGGACGCCTTTCGCAGCTCTGAATTTCGGTGGATCGGGCAGCTCGGTCGGGGCCGTCGTAGGCCGGCTGGCCACCGGTGTTACGCACGGCCAGGCGCTGGCCGAACTCGAGGGGTTGAGCCGGCGCTTTCGTGAGGCCCAGGGGATTCCGGCCTTCGGGCTGACCCTGACAGATACCCGCCCCATCAGTGCCGGACGACGCCAGATGCTGCAGCAGTTCGCACTGGTGTTTACGGGACTCGGGTTGATCCTCCTGCTGACGTGCGCGAACGTCGGTAGTCTGTTGCTGGCACGATCGCTTGCTCGCGAGCGTGAGGTCGCGGTGCGCCTCTCTCTCGGCGCGAGCCGCTGGCGCGTGGCGCGGCAGTTTCTGACTGAGACACTTGTGCTTTCGTTGTGTGCGGGTGCGATGGGTGTGGCCATGGCGGCCATCTGGCCGAAGGTTGTCATTGCCATGAGTGGCAGCTCCCTGCGGTCCGACTATTTGGCACCAGACTTGACTGTGGTGGGTTTCGCCGTCGCCGTGTCGATGCTGGCGGCTGGCTTGGCGGGGTTCTCCGCGGCCCGGCGGGTGCAGCGCGTGAGTCTTTCCCAGGTGGCCGCCCAGCGCCATGGCCCCGACCGTGAGGCACGTATCGCCCGCGGCCTTCTGCTGGTGACACAGGTGGCCGTCACCGCGGTCTTCCTGACAGGCGCAAGCCTCGTGGGCCGATCGGTGGGCTTTGCGGCGGCGGCCGACCCGGGGTTCGAGGTAGACAACAGGAGCGTCGTCGAAGTGGAGTTCAAGGACCAGATTTCGCCGGCGCGCCGAAGCGCCTTTCCGCGGGCTCTGGCTGCCGCCGTGCAGACGGCCCGGCGGGGTGACATCGCATTCGCAGCGTTCCGTCCCCTGATCAAGGGCGCAAGCACGATCGTCCGTGTCCATCTGCCGCATGAACATGAAAGCCTGGCGAAGCACATTAACCATCGACCCGTATCGGCGAATTACTTTTCGCTCATGGGAATTCCCATTGTGGAGGGACGGGCTCCTGCGCTCGGCAGTGAAGGCCTTGAGTTGGTGCTCAGCGAAATGGCGGCCCGAAGCCTGTGGCCCGACGGCGGCGCCGTCGGCCGGACGTTGACCAGGCTGGGGTCCAAAACGCCCGTTACTGTCACGGTGGTTGGCGTGGCTCGGGACACGCCAGTCAGGTCTGTCGGTCAATTCGAGCCCGTCGCTTATTCGCACTCATCGAGCCTTCCGCTTGCGCTGGTGTCGACTTCGACGCCGGACGCGTTGGAGCATCTTCGTAGCCTCAGCCTGGCATTAGAACCGACGGCGGTGCTGGTGGCGACACCGCTTCGGCAGGTGGTGCGTGAGAGTTTCAGCGAAGCTGAGAACGCCAGCCGTGTTGGATGGCTGGTTGGTGGCGCAGCGTTGTTCATCTCGACACTGGGTATCTTCGGTGTCTTTTCGTATGGCGTCGAGGAACGTCGCCGCGAGATCGGCATCCGCATCGCGCTGGGGGGCCGGGCGCTGCATGTCGGGATGCAGGTGCTGCGCTCGGGCCAGCGGGCCGCCGCACTCGGCATCGTCATTGGCTTCTCGTTATGCATGATTGCCGCGTCCCTGCTGCGACACCGGCTGTACGGGCTGCAGCCGTTTGACGCAGTGACCTACGTCCAAGTCTCGGCGATTCTGGGCGCGGCCACGCTGCTGGCGCTGTGGATTCCAGCCCGGCGGGCGGCCCGTGTTGATCCCGCCATTACCTTGCGCTGCGACTGATCGCTGAACGGACACGACATGTTCACGCTACTCCGCCGCCTCCGTGCCCGCCTGAAGTACCGGCATTTCGAACGCGACCTCGCGCGTGAAATCGATGTCCATCGCGCGATGAAGCAGGACGAAATCCAAGCCTCCGGTATCGCGCCGTCCGACGCGCGCTCTGCCGCAACCCGCGCGCTCGGCAACGTCACCTACATGCGCGAGGAGTCTCGATCGATCTGGATCGCCCGGTGGTTGGAACAGGCCTGGCAGGATTCGCGCTACGCGCTCGCCGTGTTGCGCAGGCAGCCGATGTTTGGCATTGGGACAGTTCTGGTGTTGGGCCTGGGACTCGGCCTCGTCACCACAGTCTTCACGATTGCAGATGCAGCGTACTTCCGGCCGTGGCGGGTTCCCAATCCAGAGACACTCCTGTTCGTCCGATCCGCCGCGCCGGCCGGGGGTGACTTCGCCGGCAGCTCCATTCCCGAGTACCGCTACCTGCGCGAGCACTCACGCACATTCCGGCAGTTGGCCGTGACGGTTCGTGGCGCGCGAGTTCGCCTGTTTTACGACACCGAAGCCTACGACACCGTGGCCAGCATGACCGTGTCGGCCAACTACTTCGATCTGCTTGGCGTGCAGATCGTGGCCGGCCGATCGTTCCTGCCGGGTGAAGACAACACACCGGCGTCGTCCAATCTGGTGGTCATCAGCGAGCGGTTGTGGACCGAGCGGTTCAACCGCGACCCCGCCGCCATCGGCCGGACTGTGCGCATCGAACGCACGCCGGTCACTATAGTCGGGGTCGTCACCAGCGCTTTCCTTGACGGCCACAACAGTCGCACTGAAGTGTGGCGAACTATCTCGCTCGCGGAATACCAGGATCCGCGCCATCGGCAATTCCCTCACGCCACGCTGGGCCGGCTGGCCCCCGGGGTGACCGAGCGCGAAGCCGTTGCGGAGATCGAGCAATTGAGTGCGGCATTCCGCACCAGTCATCAGCTTCCCCACATTCCGTTCCGCCTGGTCGATACGCGCCCCAACAGCGGGGGCGAACGGCTGCAGATCGTCGGCCTTGTGTTCGGCGCCCTGCTGCTGGTGCAACTGGTGGCGTGCGCCAATGTGGGCAACCTGCTGCTGGCGCGTGCGATTGCTCGTCAGCGGGAAATTGCGGTGCGATTGTCGCTGGGTGCGGGCCGTTGGCGTGTGGTGCGCCAACTCGTGACAGAGACGACCGTGCTGGCACTCTGCGCGGGTGCCCTCGGTGTCGGCATCGCCATTGCCATCCCGACGATAGTGACGTCGCTGTATCCCGATACCTTCGAGGCGGCCGCCTTCTATGCGCCGACGGCAACAACCTTCGGCTTCGTGTTTGGCATGTCGCTCGTGACCGCGATCGCGTGCAGCCTGACGCCCGCCTTGAGGGCCACGCGCGTGAGCATGTCCGCGCTCACCGGAGAGCGCCACGGCCAGACCGCGGCTTCGGCGCGGCTGCGGCGCACACTGCTGGTGATGCAAATCGCGCTCGCCATGTTGTTGCTGACGGGTGCAGGCCTGCTCACGCGGGCCATCAGTCAGGCGTCGGGCGCCGACCCGGGGTTTGCCATCGGGCAGTTCCAGGAGGTGGGGGTGCAGTTCCCCGCCGGATCTCAAGGACCGCGACGCACGGCGCTGTACGAACAGCTTTTTGACGCCACACGTTCGCCCGACTGGCCGCCCATGGCGTTCAGCCAGGAGCCCCCTGTCGTGGACGACAGGTATAGCTTCGTCTTCCGGGTGTCGCAGACAAGCCCGATTCGAATCGTAGCGAGAAGAGGTGTGACCTCGAACTACTTCGACGTGCTTGGGATCAAGTTGCTGGCCGGACGGACGTTTGACCCGCGTGATGATCGAGAGGTGGTTCTCAGCCGTGCGGTCGCGGACATGTTGTGGCCGGGCGAGAACCCTCTCGGAAAGACGGTGCTGAGCGGCAGTCGGTCAGACGACCTTCGTTCTCTCGTCGTCGTGGGCATTGCGCCGGACCTGCCCGTGCGCAAGTTGTCGCAGACCGATCCGGTGGGGTACAGCCAGTCGGCGTATTTCGTGGACCGGGTGTTGCTTCGAAGCCTAGATCCGACGATGGTCGAGCGGTTGCGTGACACGATTCGCCGCATCGATCCTGACGTGACCATTACTGTTCGGCTTTTGAAGGAGATCCTGGATGATTCGCTCTTTGTGGCCAAGGTCTTCGGCCGCGTGGCCTGGGCGATCGGCGCCATCGGCCTGCTCCTGGCAACGATCGGCGCCTTCAGTCTCTTCACGCAGGCGGTGGAAGAGCGGCGTCGTGAAATCGGCATTCGTATGGCCCTGGGCGCACAGGGTGCGCAGGTGGTTGCGCTCGTACTGAGGACGTCCCAACGGTCAGTTCTCGCGGGACTGGTTGTGGGTGTCGCCCTGGCGTCGGCGGCCGCGCCGCTGCTGCGAAGTTATTTGTACGGCCTGAGCCCGTTCGATCCGGTGGCCTATCTGCAGGTGGCCGCACTCCTCGCGACGGCGGCGATGGTCGCCACCTGGATTCCCGCCAGACGTGCAACCCGCGTGAACCCGGTCGAGACACTCAGAGCAGAGTGACGTTAGAATTCCTGCATGGCCAAATCCGTTGACGGTTTTCTGCTCCCTGTCTCCAAATCAAAGCTCGCTGCATACCGGAAGATCTCGGCCAAGGCCGGTAAGATCTGGATGGAACACGGTGCGCTGCAGTACGTGGAGTGTGTTGGAGACGATCTGAACATCAAAGGCATGGCGGCGACGTTTCCGAAGCAGCTGAAAGTGAAGACTGGCGAAACGGTCGTCTTCTCCTGGATTACCTACAAGTCAAAGGCACAGCGGAACGCGGTGAACAAGAAGGCCATGGCAGACCCGCGCATGGACTTCGACGTGACGAAGTGCCCCTTCGACGTCAAGCGGATGCTCATGGGCGGCTTCCGCACGATCGTGGATAAGTAGGCTGGGCCGCCGGGTCACCTGCGCTCAAGCGTGCTGATGCGAATCTCGTGATCAGCAAGTGTTGCCGAGTGGGCCCGGTCCAACGCCTCGCCTGGAACCGTGTGGTTCTTGAATATCTCGCGCATCTGCGCGAAGCCAGCCTGCATCTCGCGGCGCAATCGATCGTCCTCACCGATTCCACGAATTCGATCGAGGACTTCCTCGTGCAGTACACCCATGTACCGGCGCAGGTCTGACACGTCGGTCTTCAGTTCCCCGACATCGGTTTTCAAGACCGCGACATCGGTCTTCAGCACCGCCACGTCAGCCTGAAGGACCCCCACGTCCGCACTTAACTTATCCAGCCTCAATTCACTTCTTTCAGATCGTTCGTCCGACATCGGTTCGCTCCCGGCTTAGAGACGACGATACCATCGTCGTCCGCAATGTGTCCTGAGCAAGATCGGTGCCTGACTGGCTCGCGCAAGAACCCGTGCTTAACGGGCATCGGATCAAGGCGGAAATGCAGATAGTGCCACGCGGCGCCCCGTCAGGTGTTCAGTTTTTGCAACTTCAACCCGCGTTCTTGTGTGCCGTCGCTCCGGTCGCGCGGCCAGGCGCACCTTGGCTCACAACCCCACGGGTCACCGGACAGTTCTAAAATTAGGGGCGCGGCTTCTCCCGCAGATACGCACGCAGGAGTTCGATGTTGCGCGTGTTCGCTTTGAAGGCAATGTCGAACAGGTCGCCCACCACCGGAACCGCGCCGACCAGCAGGTCGAGGAACATGTTCCCCACCATCCGCGCCACCAGCGCATTCGGCACACCGTACCGCAGGCTGGTGTAGATGAGCGAACCCGTGACCACCGCCGACACGGCATCGCCCACATACGGGACGAAACCAATCAGCGAATCGACGCCGATGCCGCCGACCACCGGCAGCGGGACTGCCGTGTCCATAAGGCGCGCCGTGCGATCCAGCCGCGCAAGCAGCGCCGTGCGCGCGGCGCTGGTACCCAACCCTCGAGCCGCTCCGCGATCGCGGATTCGCTGGGCAACCCGCAGGAACACCAGCCGGACGACCACAAAGGCTACGCCCACGGCGCTTGCGAACAGGACGAAGCCAGCCAGGAGGAACGCGAGGATGGTGTCAGTCATCGACAGGCCGTGCGCTCCACAGAATCCGGCATGTCTAAAGAGTATGCTTGCGGCACGCTCATCAGCGCTATCGCCGCAAAGAGGTCCCTATGGCATTCAACACGTCGGCTCCGAAACAGATCACATGGCTCATCTGTCTCGTGCTCTACATCGTCGCACTCGCCGCAGCGTTCGGAGGCGTCTCGATGGACGCCACGTACGCCCTCTGGGCCTGGGTGGTTGGCTTCGGCCTGCTGCTGGTCGCGGCGATCGTGAAAGATCTGTAGCCTTCGGCAGGTAGAGCTCTACGCCGCCGTCCACTATGATGGGCGGGTGACTCCGCGTCTTTTGCGCGCGCTCGGCCTCGGCGGGTCGCTGATGTACGCCTCGTTCATCGTGTGGCTCTACGCCGTGCAGCCGGCCACGCTGGCGG
Source organism: Vicinamibacterales bacterium (assembly GCA_046594875.1). Taxonomy (GTDB): domain Bacteria; phylum Acidobacteriota; class Vicinamibacteria; order Vicinamibacterales; family SCN-69-37; genus SYFT01. The sequence continues at coordinate 14,145 of JBKJQX010000048.1, read as the reverse complement.
AAGTCACGGGCGGGGTCGCCGCGGGGCTCCGTGTCTATGCGGCCGACGAGCAGAGCTTCCAGGAAGGACTTCGTCTGTTCCGCGAGGACAACTTCCAGGCGGCGCGCCTGGCCTTTGGTCGGTCCGACCCAGGCAAGCGCGACTCGCGCGTGCAGTTCTACGTTGCCTACAGCTATTACAGGCAAGGCTGGGGACGCCTCTGGGATGACGATGCGCTGTTCACATTGGGCCTGGCGGCCCTGGATCACGCCGTAAGCGTGGACCCCTCGGGCCGCGTGGTGGTGGCCGACACCAGTCTCGGCTTGACGACGTCCGACCAGTTGCGTGTGGAGCTCGAGGAGGGCGTGCGGCGCGACAGCTCCGACTACAACCCGCTCCGCGTCCTGAGGAAACGGAAATGATGGGGAGCGCCCTTCGCGAGGCCGTCGTTCTTCCGGCGCTGCTGCTCACGGTCGCGCTCCTCGCGGGGATGCGTGTGACCGACGCCGGGACCATGCGCTTCCTGGTGCCGCCGCTTGTTTCGCTTGTGGCCACGCTGCTCCTGATGTCGGTGCTGGCGCAAAGCGGGGTCGTACGGCCCTGGGCTTTGATGGGGGCGCATCGATCGTCGCTCGAGAATCTCAATGGCGCCGTGCTGCTCGCCGCGCTGGCATGGGCATCGGCCCAGGTGGTCTCTGCGGTCACGCCCGAAGCGGGCCTCCCACTCGTCCTCGGCGTGATCTTCCTCCTGGCGCTGTTCGGCAACACGATCGCCGCGCGGCCCGCGCGGCCTCACGCCCTGAGGGCGCTCTTCGTCGCGTTCTTCGCGGCGTTCTCCGTCAAGTTCATCGTGCTCGACGCGCTGTACGCTCCCGACAGGAGTCTCGGAGGGAAGCTGCTGACGGGGTTACTCGAGGGGGTGACGCTGGGGTCGCTCGACCACGTGCTGTGGGCGCCCGGCACGGGCTATCTGATCTTTCTGGCGCTCGTGATGTACTTCGGGGCCCTGGCGATCATGCCGGACAACGATACGGCGTCGCTGCCTCGACCAAAACTACTTCGAGACTGACCGTCGGGTCGGCCCCCTACTTGGTTCGCGCCGGACGGATTTCGACTTTGCTCGGCAGGCTCCGCGACGGATGGCGCAGCAGGTCCATCACGACCTCGGCAATGTCGGCGGGGGTGAGTTTCCACGACTCGTCTGCCGTGTGTCCTGACGGCCCCATGAACTCCGTGGCCACCGAGCCGGGCATCACCACGCTCACGCGAATGTTGTCGTTGCGCACTTCGAGCATCAACGACTCGCTGAACGCGACCAGGCCCGCCTTCGACGCGCAGTACGCCGCGCCGTTCGCGAAGTAGTTTCGGCCGGCCAGACTCGCGATGTTGATAATCCAGCCCCCGCCGGCGCCCCTCAGCACGGGGATCGCTGCCCGGGAGCAATAAAACACACCCGTCAGGTTTGTCTCGATGACGCCTGCCCAACCGTCGTCGGTCGTCTTCTCCACCTCGGTAAAGAGACCGACGCCTGCATTATTGATGAGCGTATTGAACGAGCCGAACTGCCGGACGGTGTCGGCCACCAGCGCGTTGACTGCCGCACTGTCACGCACATCCACAGCGTGTCCTGACACGCGCGTCGAATCACCCGCATGCGCCGCGAGCCGCGCGACAGCGGCCGCCACACCGTCGGCATCGCGCCCGGTAATCATCACGCGACCTCCTGCTTCAAGCAGCGCTTCCGCGATGCCGTATCCAATGCCTTTGGTCCCGCCGGTCACGATCGCTGTGTGCATAGTTCACCCAGTGTAGCGGCTCAGCCGACCCTATGCCTGCTTGACGACCTTGTCCCCTGATCGAATGCGGCCCGGCTGAATCACCTTCGCGTTGACACCGCGGAGACCGAACATTCGCCCCTCGGGCGAGTTGACGAACTTGAGCGCATCGATGCCGAACCGCGCCGAGAACTTGCCGCAACCGGTGTGAGGCTGCGGCGTGATCTCGATGACAGCGTCGCCAATCGAGAGCCGGGTCCCCGGCGGCACGTTCGCCTGGCTCAGGTCGAGGTCGACGTACAGCTGATCGCCGGCAAGCGGCCACCGCTTCACGCTTCCGGCAATCGCTTCAATCACGCGGACGTTCATCAGGTTCAACTGCATGTCGGGGTGCGGCGACCCGTCCGTAGTGCGTGAACTCCCACGCGCGTTCCATGTGTCGCCGGCCAGTCCTTCAAGCAGATTCAACTCACCTTCAGCAAGCACCTCGCGCGCATCCACCTGCGGCCGGCGGACGATCAACGCGAGCACGCCTTCCGTCTGTGGCGATTGCAGGATGTGCGGCAGACTCGCCGACAGAGTCTCAAGCGTTCGTGGTTGAGGGAAGTCTGTGATTGCGCAGGTCATGACGAGGCTTTCGGAGGAAAGGCATCCGTGGCCGAGAGAATCCACGCTTGAGGATGATGGGTGAAACCGATGCGTGGATAGTAGTCCACGGCTGCCGGAGCCGCGAGCAGAATGAGCTTCGACTTCGGCCCCATGGCCGCGCGCGTCTTTTCGATCAGGCCGATACCGATGCCCTGGCGCTGACACCGCGCGTGAACCGCCAGGTCCGACAAGTAGCCGACATAGACAAAATCGGTCAACGTGCGAGAGATGCCAACAAGTTCCTCGCCGTCCCATGCCGTCACCACAAGAGTGGCGTTCTGCATCATGGCATCGAGAGTGCCTGGGTCGTTGATTGGTCGGCGTTCACCTAGCGTCGACGCTTCGTACAGCGCCTTCACGACGTCCAGGGGAATGTTGTTGCCAATGCGATACGTGATCATGCGAACACCAGTTTTGCACCTGCGATGAGGAGGACGAACCCGAGCAGGCGCCGGAACGCCGGGGTGCCGATCCGGCGGCTGCCCAGTTCCGCCCCAATCAGTCCGCCGACAAACGCTGCACACGCCCAAACCGGCAACTGTGGAGGCAGATTGCCAAGACTCGCCGGATTGCCCGCGAGGCCGGCCAGGGAGTTCACCAGAATAAATGCCGCCGACACGCCGCCGGTCTCGCGGAATTGTGCCCAGCCCATGAACAGCAGGAGTGGACTGAGGAAGATCCCTCCGCCCGTGCCGGTGAGCCCCGCCAGCAGGCCGATTGCCGAGCCAGAGAGCACCGCCACCACCTTCGGTGGCGCATGGGTTGCAACCAGCCGGATATCCAGCCACAAGCGCAGTGCGGCCGCCCACAAGACGATGCCCACGAGTGTCCGGTACCAGTGCCCAGGCAATGTGATGGCGCCGCCAACGTACGCCAGCGGGATGGAGCCCAACGCGAACGGCCAGAACAACGACCACGAGAAAAACCCGGCGCGGGAAAACCGAATCGTGGCAATGGACGCGACAAGAAGATTCAGCACCAGCGCGGTGGGCCGCATCATCGGAGTGGCCATCCCGACAAACGCCATCGCGGCAAGATAGCCGGACGCGCCAGCATGCCCCACCGATGAATACAGCACCGCCGCCACGAAGAACGCGATGGCGAGCCATGTGGTTGAGTGTTCCAGCACGCGGCTATTCTAGCGTCCTGCTGGCGTGTGGCGACGACCGGCTAGAATAGGGGCGCGATGCCGACTGTTGCCATCCTCGGAGCCGGGCCCATCGGCGCCAGTGTTGCGCACACGCTGGCGCGGCGCGCGCGCGTGCGGGACATCAGCCTGATTGACGACGCGGCGAGTGTGGCTGCGGGCAAGGCGCTCGACATCAGACAGTCGGGCCCGGTCGAAGGCTACGACACACGCGTGATCGGGGAGGGCGACGTCCTTGCAGCCGCAGGCGCCGGCGTCATCGTTATCGCCGACAGCCATGAGTCTGGTGAATGGGAAGGCGACCGCGGGCTGACCCTTGTTCGCAAGCTGGTCACCGCCGGCGCCACGGCGCCGTTTGTGTTCGCCGGCCCCAAACAGACGTGGTTGATGGAAGCGGTTGTGCGGGAACTTGGCGTGCCGGCCGACCGCATCCTTGGCACGGCGGCAGCCGCCCTTGCCGGCGCTGTGCGCGCTCTGGTGGCCCTGGAGGTCAATGGTTCGGGCGCCGACGTGTCGCTTGTCGTGGCCGGACGGCCGCCGGCGTTTGTCATCGCATGGTCCAGTGCGACCATCGGTGGCGCGCTCATCACCGGCCGTGTGCCGGCTCATCGGCTTGTGGCAATTTCACAGCAGGTCAAGAGCCTGTGGCCGACCGGTCCCTACGCCATAGCGGCGGCGACGGCGCCTGTTGTTGAAGGCCTGCTCTCCGGTACGCGCGCTCAGATTCCGGCCGTGACGATCGTTGACCAGGAGTTTGGCGTCCGCAGCACGGCCGCCCTGCTCCCGGTGTCGCTGGGCCACGGGCGCGTCATTGCGCGTCACAGCCCCTCGTTCAGCCCGCAGGAGCGCGTGGACTTCATGAACGCGCTCACCCGCGCGTAGGGGCAAATGCGATTGCCACGGCGCGGGTGATCGCGTCCTCGACCTCTGCCATCGGCACAAGCTGGCCCAGTTCCGCCTCCATCGAGGTCACTCCGCGGTCACTGATGCCACAGGGAACGATGAGTTGAAAGTGACGCAGGTCGGTGGCCACGTTGAGTGCGAAGCCGTGGCTGGTGACCCACCGGCTGATGCGAACACCGATGGCGGCGATCTTCCGCTCCTTGCCTTCAGGACCCACCCACACACCGGAAAGGCCCTTCACGCGTACGCCGTCAATGCCGAACTCGCGCAGCGCGAGAATCAGCACCTCTTCAAGGTCGCGCACGTACTTGTGCACGTCACACCGATCGGGTTTCAGGTCGAAGATGGGATAGCCGACGAGCTGGCCGGGGCCGTGGTAGGTCACGTCGCCGCCGCGGCCCGTCTCGTGAACCGTCACGCCCTGCCGAGCGAGTTCCTCATCTGACGCGATGATGTGTTTCGGACCAAGGCGTGTCTTGACGCCGAGGGTAATGACCGGTGGATGTTCGAGCAGCAGCAACGTGTCGCCGATGCGCCCTGCGCGCCGGTCTTCAACCAGCCCCGCCTGAAGGTCCAGGCCCGCCTGATAGTCCACGCGGCCGAGGCGTCGGACGGAGATATCAGTCATTGCTGGTGGCGGCGCGGCTCAATTCTCGGCCTTGAGAACCAGGCCGAGCTACGTTGGACTCCTGGACCCTGGACTCTGGACCCTGGACCCTGGACCCTGGACCAACCTACACCCATCCTTCGTCGAAGTCCTGAAGCCGCTCTTTGAGCGCCTGCAGGAACCGGCCGGCGTCGGCTCCATCAATGAGCCGGTGGTCGTAGCCCAGCGTCAGGTAACACATCGGGCGGATGGCGATCATGTCGTCGATCACGACCACCCGCTTGTCTACGCTGCCCACGCCAAGAATGGCCACCTGAGGCTGGCTGATGATCGGCAGGCCAAACACGGCGCCGAAGATGCCCGGGTTGGTAATGGTGAACGTGCCGCCCTGCACTTCGTCGGCCTTCAGTTGTTTGCTGCGTGCACGGCCCGACAGGTCCTGGATCGCGCGGCAAATGCCGAGCATGTTCCGCTCGTCGGCGTTCCTGATGACCGGCACGATCAGGCCCTGATCGAGCGCCACGGCAATACCGAGGTTGATGTCGCGTTTGTAGATGATGTTCTCGCCGTCGATCGACGCATTCGAGAACGGAAATTGCCGAATGGTGTCCACCGTGGCCTTGGCGATGAACGCGGTGTAGGTCAACTTCGCGCCAGCCGCTTCGTACTCGGCCTTCTTCTTCAGGCGAATTTCGTCGATCCGTCCGAAGTCCACCTCATACGCCGAGTACACGTGCGGCGACGTGCGAAGGCTCGCCACCATGTGCTCGCCGATTTTCTTGCGCATGATACCCATGGGCTCGATGCGCACGTTCTCTCCCGCCTTTGCGGCCACCGGCGCCACGTCCACCACTGCGGGAGCGGGCTTCGTGGCCGCCCCATTCTCCACGAAGTCGAGGATGTCTTTCTTCGTCACACGACCCGAAATGCCGGAGCCATTGAGTTGCCGGATATCGATGCCGTGTTCCTTCGCGATGTTGCGGACAACGGGCGACGACTTCGTGCGAAGGCGCGCTTCCAGGTCGTTGGCGTATTCGACAGGCGCGGCCACTGCCGTGGGTGTTGCCGCCACAGGTGTTGCGGCCACAACTGCGGCTGGCGCGCCGGCGCCGTTCGTGGCGACGGCTGCGGCTGACGGCGCAGGCGCATCAGCGACCTTCTCGCCCGCCGCGCCAATCCGCGCCACAACGCTGTTCACCGGCACGGTCTCGCCTTCCTTGACCATGATCTCGAGCAGCACTCCGGCGCTTGGCGACGGAATCTCGGCATCCACCTTGTCGGTGGAGATCTCAAACAGCGGCTCATCGCGATCAATCGCGTCGCCGACTTTCTTGATCCAGCGGACGATGGTGCCTTCCGCAATCGATTCGCCCATCTGGGGCATTACCACTTCAGTTGCCATCGCCTACCTCTTGTTCTCGGCCTTGAGACCCAGGCCGAGCTACGTTCAATTTCTCGGCCAGGCCGAGCTACGTTCAATTTCTCGGCCTTGACCTTCGACGAGCTCAGGTCACCCCGAGCAATGTCGAGGGCTGAGACTCAACCCGAGCTACGTTCACTGCGGACCCTGGACCCTGGACCCCGGACCCTGGACCCTGGACCCTGGACCCTGGACTATGAGTGTATCGCCGCGCCGTGCACTGCGTGCGCGGCCTCACCGACCGCCTCGGACATGGTGGGATGCGCGTGAATGGTGCGGATGAGTTCTTCCACCGTGCACTCAAGCCTCAGCGCGACTCCGGCTTCGGCAACCAACTCAGTGGCCCTCGGACCGATCATGTGTACGCCCAGTATTTCGTCGTACTTTTTCTCGGCTACGATCTTCACAAAGCCCTCTGTCTCGTTCGCGATCTTCGCGCGCCCAAGCACGCCGAAGGGGAACACGCCCACGCGCACATCGAACCCACGCTCGATTGCTTCCTGCTCGGTCAGGCCGATGCTGCCGATCTCGGGATCGCAGTAGGTGCAGCCGGGCACTTGATCGTAGTTGAGAGGCTTCACGTCCATGCCTGCGAGACGCTCGGCCAGAAGAATACCCTCGGCCGACGACAGGTGCGCGAGCTGGGGATGGGCGCCATTGCCCATTGTGATGACATCGCCCACCGCCGAAATGCCCGGCACGTTCGTGCGGAACAGTGAATCAACCTTGATGTAGCCGCGCTCCATCTCAAGGCCCAGTTCTTCGGCGCCCAGGCCATCGGTGACCGGGCCCCGGCCTGTGGCCACCAGGAGCTTCGACACCGTAATCGACTCTGTCTTGCCATCGGCGCCCTGCATGTCGATGGTGACGCCGCCGTCCTTGACCACCGCTCCGGTCACCTTGGTGGCCGTCTTGACGGCGATACCGCGTTTCTTGAACGCCTTCTCAAGCTCCGCTGACACCGCTTCGTCTTCGTTGGGCACCAAGCGCGGCAGCAACTCGATCACTGTGACCGCGCTGCCGAACCGGCGGTAGATCGACGCAAACTCCACACCCACCGCGCCGCTGCCCATGATGGCCAGCGTGGCCGGCACTTCGTTCAGCGCAATCGCGTGATCGCTCGTGATGATGTGGTTGTGATCAATTTCGATCCCCGGAATGCTGCGCGCGTACGACCCGGTGGCGACGATGATCTCTTTGGCGTGCAGGGTTTGCGGGGCGGCTTCGGGTGAGGTGACGTGGACCTGGCCACTGCCGCCAAGGCGCGCGCTGCCTTTCACCCAGTCGATCTTGTTCTTCTTGAAGAGAAACTCAATGCCCTTGGTGAGCCCGGTCACCACCTTGACGCGGCGCGCATTGACTCGAGCCATATCGATCGACGGTTTGACGTCGCCCAGCACGATGCCCCATTCCTTCGCGTCCTGGGCAATCTTCAGGGCGTGGGCGTTTTCGAGCAAGGCCTTGGTTGGAATGCAGCCCCAGTTGAGGCAGGTGCCGCCCAGGGTGGGCTGACGCTCGACCACGGCGGTCTTGAGGCCCAGCTGCGATGCGCGAATGGCGGCGACATAACCGCCGGTGCCCGCACCAATGACCACTACGTCGTATTCGTGTACCACAGCTGTCACGTTAACAAAAAAAGACACCCGTGGGCCAGCGTGACGCCAGACCACGGGTGTCAAACTTGTCGGCCGGAAGCGGCGGCCGCGCGAGCGTGTGCGAAGCCTACTTGCGCGGAAGGACGGCGTCCTTCAGCTGCTTGGCGATTCGGGCCTTGACCACGGTCTTGGCCGGAATCTTGATCGTCTCACCGGTGGCCGGGTTACGCCCGTCACGCGCCAGGCGATGCTGCACGACCAGCTTGCACATGCCGGGAACAGAGAACTCGCCTGTTCGCTTGAGTTCCTTCTCGGACAACACCAGCAACTCGTCAAAAAGGTCTCGCACCACAGTGCGCTTCAAGTCGAACTTGTCAGCGAAGTGGGCGAACAACTCCATCTTCCCCATGCGCCTGGCATCTGCCATCGGTGTCTCCATTCCTGAATCCCCGGAAATATTGGTCGTCTGTCGTGGTTGGCGGCCGGTATCGTAGCCCCGTCCCCCCGGTCCATGTCAAACCTGGCTCCCACGTCCTGCCATCTACAATATCAGCATGGCCGCACCCCTCGACACATTCCCGAACCCCCGCCCCGACCGCGACTACGATATCGACATCCGGTGCCCGGAGTTCACCTCCATGTGCCCGAAGACGGGCCTGCCGGACTTTGGCGAGATCCGCATCCAGTACGTCCCCGACCAGACCTGCCTGGAACTGAAGGCCCTGAAGTACTACCTGCTCGACTACCGGAACCAGGGGATTTTCTACGAGGCAGCCACCAACAAGATCCTCGACGACCTGGTGCAGGCCTGTCACCCCAGGCGTATGACCGTGACCGGCGCGTTCACCGCGCGCGGTGGCATCACCACCACGGTGGTGGCCACGCACCCGTCGCGATAACACCTGGCCCCTCCCTTGCTTTAGTAGAGGCGTGCAGACGCCACGTAGCCCGTGCCAACGGGCCAAAGTGGCAGATTCTGCAACGTCGATCGCCTCGGGGAGTGGCAGAAGGTGCGAGACCTGCCTGTACAAGGCGATCTGATCTGGATCCGACAACGACGCTGGCGCGTGCAGGCCACCCACTCGGGAGCCGGCCTGACGCGCGTGGTGGTGGACGATGGACGCGCCACGCGCCCGCGGACCTTTCTGCTGCCCGTCGAGCCGTGGACCAGCGACCAGCCGGGGCGCACTCGGGGCGTTTCACGCCAACATGCGCTCGCCTGGCTGGCGGCGTGCGCGGCCCGCGCGGGCGCCGCGTCCACGCCCTCATCCATCGTCAACGCTCGCACCACGCTCTTCGCCTATCAACTTGAGCCCGCGCTGGCAGTGCTCGCGGGCGCGCGGCGAGTGCTCATCGCGGATGGCGTGGGCCTGGGGAAAACCGTGCAGGCCGCGCTCATCGTGGCCGAAACGCTGCGGCGCGAGGCAGACGCGCGAGTGCTGGTGCTGGTGCCGCCTCCGCTGATGGCGCAGTGGGCAAACGAGTTGGAGACGCGCTTCGGTGTTCCGGTCTTTGCGGCAGATGCCGCGTCGTTCGCGCGGCTTCGGGCCGACCGCCCATACCTGGACAACCCCTGGGAGAGTGCGGGCGTGTGGCTGGTCTCGCCTGACTACCTGAAACAGCCCCACATCCTCGAAACCCTGCCGCGCCGCGGGTTTGACGCAGTGGTGATCGATGAAGCCCACGCCATGGCCGGCGACTCACAGCGCCGGTGGGCGATCGACACGATCGCGCGTTCGGCCCGGCGCGTCATCCTGCTCACCGCGACGCCGCACGACGGCGACGACACGCGGTTCCGCCGCTTGATCGATCTGGGAGCCACGGGTGCGAAGGCCGACGCGCTGGTGATCTTCCGTCGCGCCGGCGCGCGAACGTCTCGTCGCATACGGCGTGTGAATGTCAACGCCGGACCGGGTCTCTCGCAGGTGCTTGATGCCATTGACGCGTTTGAACGCACCGCGCAGCCGGCGGCACCGTGCGAGGGCCTGCGCCTGATTTGTGGCGTCTTCCGAAAACGCGCCCTGTCGTCACTTGCCGCGTTCCAGGCCTCGTTGGAGCGCCGCCTCGCGCTGGTCACTGACGCCGGCGTACCGGAGAGCAACGCCGACTGGGTGCAGCTCGAGTTCTTCGGCACGGACCTCGTTCCCGGCGACGAATGGGCGGCGCTCGCCGGCGACGCGGGCCTGCCGGCCGCGCAGGAGCGCACGTGGCTGTTGCGGCTTCAGGGTGTGTCCGCGCGTGCCATGGCCTCGGGGCCTGGCGATCCGAAGCTGGCGCGGCTACGGATGCTCCTGCAGCGCTCGAATGAGCCTGCGGTGGTCTTCACGGAATACCGCGACACGTTGCAAGCGCTGACCTCTGCCCTGCCCGACTCCCGTCGTCTGGCGATATTGCACGGGGGCCTGTCGGGCGCGGCACAGCGCCATGCCCTGCGTGAATTCCTGGAGGGTCGCGCCAACACTCTGCTGGCCACCGACGTGGCGAGTCAGGGGCTCAACCTGCAGCACCGGGCACGGTGGGTCGTCAACGTGGATGTGCCGTGGACACCCATGCGCCTGGAGCAGCGCGTGGGCCGCGTGGACCGTATCGGTCAAACGCGGCCCGTGCACGTGACGATGCTCGGCGTCCGCCATAAGGCGGACGCCGCGCTTCGGGCGCACGTGGCGGCGCGGCAGCACCTCTGTGCCGCCGCGCCGCTACCCGCGTGCACGCGCTGGACGCGCGCAGCTGAGGGCCTCGCGCAGTGGTTCGCGCGCCAGAGGGCGCTGGCCGCGCGCTGGCGCGGCCCGGACCCGGCGTCTGTGCCGCGCGCGCAGGTGCCGCTCGCGCTGATACGGCGCGTGATGGCGGCGCCGGGCGGCTGGCCGAGCGCAGCGCCCCCCATCACCATCGTCGAAATCCCGCTGGTGAGTGGCGCGGGCGATGTGGTGGAGCGGCACGTTGGGTGGGTGGCCGGCACAGATGTGCCGGGCCGGGGATGGACGACCGGCGCGGATGGGCCGAGCTTGGGTTGGGCGGCCGGCACCGGAGTGCCGGACCCGGCGCTCGTGCGCCGTGCGCGGGCGCTCAGTGCCCGCGCGCGGCGACGCCGGCGCCACCTGCAGGCCGCGCTCGCGGCAGACGTCCCGGCTGCGCCACAGCAGCCGGGATTGTTTGACGCGCGCGCGCTCGCGCCCGCGCGTGACGGCGCCGCGGCGTGCGGGCCCGACGAGGACGACGTCCTCGTCGGGCCCGCGCGCGCACTGCTGGTGCTGGAGGCGCGCCCGTGACCATGCCGGGCATCGGCGGGTGGTTGCTGCCGGCGCGTTTCCTGGCCGAACGCATCGCGCCGGCCGCCACAAGCGACCAGCGCGCCCAGGCGCAATGGGCGCGCTGGTGGCGCGACGTCTCGCACGCCTGTGGCCCGGCCACAGGCGTGCGAACGCTCTTCGACACGGCGGCCATGCCGCTGTTTGGTCGCCTCGGATTCCGCGCACGCAATCCACGGTTCGCGCCTGGGAGCGCCACTGCGACACTGCTGACGCCCGGTGGCCAGACGATCGCGTTACTCGTGAGGCCGTGGGCCAATCGACCACCCGCGTTGTTTCGCGAGGCTACAGGCGCCGCTCGAGACGCAGGCGCCAAGTGGTGCTGCGTCTTCGCGCCACCAACCCTCTCCATCGTGCCCGCCACGGGCTCCGTCACCAGGCGCAGTCTCGACTTCACGTTTCCCGCAGCGGCCGGCCCTGGCTCGCTCGGGGTCTTCCAGATGCTGGCTGGCGCGGCCGCATTCGATAGCGGCGCGCTCGATCACTGGCTCGACGCCGCACGCTCAGACGCAGCACGCGTGCGCGTCGACTTGCAACAGGGCGTGATCGACGCGCTTGGTGAACTCACACACGTGCTGACGCGAGCCACGCGCGGCACACCCTCCGGCGAAGCACTCACGCTGGTCTACCGCATCCTCTTTCTGATGTTCGCCGAATCGCGCGATCTCGTGCCTCGTCATCATCCAATCTACCGCGACACCTACACGCTCTCGTCGTTATGCAGCGAGGCCCTTCGCGCGACGCCGGCTCGCGGCGTGTGGGACGGCCTGGCGGCCATCAGCCGCCTGTCGCGTCAAGGCGGCCAGGTGGACACGTTGCAGGTGTTCCCGTTCAATGGCCATCTCTTTTCCTCGCAGGCCGCGCCGACGCTGGAGTCCACACGCGGTGGCGGACGCCGCACACGCGACAGTGACGCGCGAGATCTCGCCGTCAGCCGGGCGCTTGTTGCCCTCGGTACGCGTCGTGAGCCCGCCGGTCGCGTCGCCATCTCCTACGCTGATCTTGGCGTCGAAGAACTCGGGGCGATCTACGAACGGGTGCTCGACGTTGATGCCACGTTGGGGGCTCAGGTCCACAAGCCATCCACCAAGCGCCACTCCGCGAAGCGCAAGGACACAGGCACGTTCTACACGCCTCAGGTGCTGGCGGACCTGGTCGTCCAGCGCACCCTCGCTCCCTTGGTCGAAGAGGCGTCCGCCGATCGGCTGCTCGAACTGCGTGTGGTGGACCCGGCGATGGGCTCGGGCGCGTTCCTCGTCGCGGCGCTCCGGTACTTGGGCGCGGCGTACGAACGCGCGCTCGTCCGCGATGGCCGCTGCGCCCAGTCGGATGTTTCTGACTCCGATCGCGCCGCGTTTCGACGGCGCATCGCGCAACAGTGCCTGTTCGGCGTCGATGCAAATCCGGTCGCAGTCCAGGTGGCGCGACTGTCACTCTGGCTCGCCACCCTGGCGCACGCCCGGCCCCTCAGTTTCCTGGATCATCGACTCCGCATCGGCAACAGCCTGATCGGCGCATCGCCTGCGGACCTCCTACGTTCGCCCGGCGCCACCACTCACGAGCTGCCGTTGTTTGATGCGGGCAGTTCGCGCCTCGAAGTGATGTTGCGGCGAGTGGTGCCCACGCTGGCGGATCTCGGCGCCCAGTCTGACGATTCAGTGCAGGACGTCCGGCGTAAGGAAACCACGTGGGCAGCTCTGCGCGATGACGCGCACCCGCTTTCACGGTGGCGGCTCGCCGTCAGTCTCTGGTGCGCGCAGTGGTTTTGGCCCGCCGGCATGCGCCGACCATCGCCCGGCGAAATTCGTGCCGGAGGCGACGCGCTCGTACGCGACTCCGGTGCCCTGGCCAGCGCCGAAGTCGCTCGCCTTTCGAGCATTGCCACTGCCGCATCAGCCGCGCAACAGTTTTTCCACTGGCCGCTTGAGTTCCCGGAGGTCTTCTACGACACCAGCGGAGCCCATCGGCCAACCGGCGGATTCGACGCAGTGATTGGCAACCCGCCGTGGGAAATGGTGCGGCGCGACAGTTCCTCCGGTCGCAGATCCGTCGCCCGCGATCCGCTCGTGACGTTCGTCCGCGAGTCGGGCCTGTTCCCGCTCTGCCGCCGCGGGCATCTCAACCTGTACCAGCCCTTTGTCGAACGAAGCCTGTCTCTGGTCCGGCCAGGCGGCAGGGTGGGCCTTGTCGTCCCCTGGGGCTTCGCGGTAGACGATGGGGCGGGCGCGCTGAGGTCGGCGCTTGTCGACGCCGGCGCCCTCGACACCATCGTCGGCTTCGACAACGCACGAGGATTGTTTCCGATTCACCGCGGACTGAGGTTCGCGATGGTTGTGGCGGCGCCCGGAGGACCGCGCCGCGATATCCACGCGCGCTTTGGTGTGACCACGACCGAGACCATTCAGGAGATGACCGCAGCTACTGACCACCCGTTGCCCATTCAACTGTCTGCCGAGGCAGTGGCCGAAGTTGGTGGCCCCTCCAGGCGCATTCCCGACCTTCGTGATGACGATGGCATGGCGTGGCTGCTGGATGTCATGAGGGCCCATCCCCCGATTGGCGACGCTGATGGTTGGCAGGCGCGATTCAGCCGCGAGCTGAATGCCACCGACGACCGCGACGCTTTTGGCACAAGGCCCGGGTCCGGCGTCCTGCCGGTGGCCGATGGAAAACATATCGCTCCGTTTGTGGTGAACGTGGAGCAGTGCGAGCGTTTTATTCGAGCGCAGGCGGCCGAGCGACGCCTGCCCGAACGACGCTTCG